>JAFTIG010000017.1 GCA_017457015.1 Clostridia bacterium
TGCTCAAAGAAATAGGCGTTGAATACGTTATTATCGGACACAGTGAACGTCGTCAATATTTTGGCGAAACGGATGAATCCGTTAATATGAGATTAAAACAGGCTCTCGCAAAAGGACTTAAACCTATCGTTTGCGTTGGTGAAACGCTTACCGAAAGAGAAAAGAATAAAACTAAAAAGGTTTTAAAGAAACAAGTTCTTGAAGGATTTAAGGACGTTACCGATTTTACCGATATCGTTATCGCGTACGAACCCGTATGGGCAATCGGTACGGGTAAAACCGCAACTGCAGAAGACGCGAATAAGACTATCGGCTACATCAGAAGTCTTGTTAAAAAGACTTGGGGTGCAGAAGTTGCTAAATCTCTCCGTATTCAATACGGTGGTAGTATGAAACCCGGCAACGCTAAAGAACTTATGGCTGAAAGGCATATAGACGGTGGACTTATCGGCGGTGCAGCGTTAAAGGCTAGTGACTTTGCGGCAATCGTAAACTACAAAGGCTAATAAAATTCAAATAAAAAAAAGGCACAAATCGCGGTTTGTGCCTTTTAACAAGGATAGAAGAAAATGAAAAATAGACCTAATTGTATTATAATAATGGACGGCTACGGCAGTAGTTGTGAAAAGGTGGGTAACGCTATTTCTTGCGCCCAGAGCGAGAACGTAAACGCACTTATGAGAGAATATCCTTCTACGCTTATCGGTGCTAGTGGAATGGACGTAGGACTTCCCGACGGTCAGATGGGCAACTCTGAAGTAGGGCATCTTAATATGGGTGCAGGCAGAATAGTTTATCAAGAACTTACTCGTATCACTAAATCTATTAAAGACGGCGATTTTTACGCTAACGAAGAGTTTTTAACGGCGATTAAAAACGCAAAAGAAAACGGTAAGAAACTGCACCTTTACGGACTTTTATCAGACGGTGGCGTTCACAGTCACATAACGCATCTTTACGCACTTATAGAACTTGCTAAAAAAGAAGGTTTAAAGGACGTGTTCGTTCACTGTTTCCTTGACGGCCGCGACGTTTCACCGACTAGCGGTGCAGACTTTATAAAAGACCTTAAATCACAAATGGATAAACTATCTTTCGGTACTATCGCGTCGGTTGGCGGTAGATATTACGTTATGGATAGAGATAACCGTTGGGAAAGGGTAGAAAAGGCTTACGATATGATGACTGCAGGTATCGGCGAAAAGACTGAAGATGCGGAAAGTTACGTTCGCGCTTCTTATGAAAATGGCGTTACCGACGAATTTGTAATTCCCGCATGCGTAGTTAAAGACGGCAAGCCCGTAGGCTTAATTGAAAAAGGCGACAGTATAATATTTTTTAACTTCCGTCCCGACCGTGCGCGTCAAATAACCCGCGCAATGAGTGAAAAAGAATTTGATGGATTTGAGAGAAAAACTGGCTTTATCGATCCCACGTATATATGTTTTACGAGATACGACGCAAGTTTTACCAACGTAAAAATAGCGTTCAAACCTCAAGTCTTAACTAATACTTTGGGTGAATATATTTCTTCGCTCGGCTTAAAACAACTTCGTATTGCGGAAACGGAAAAATACGCACACGTAACCTTCTTCTTTAACGGTGGCGTAGAAAAACCCAACGCTAATGAAGATAGAGAACTTATCGCGTCTCCCAAGGTTGCTACTTATGACTTGCAACCGGAAATGAGTGCGGTAGAAGTTACCGAAAGAGCAATTGAAAAACTCGATACCGGCGATTACGACGTTATGATATTAAACTTTGCAAACTGTGATATGGTAGGGCATACCGGCGTATTTGACGCGGCAGTGACGGCAGTTAAGACAGTTGATGCGTGTGTGAAAAAAGTAATCGATAAAATTTTAGAGTTGGGCGGTTGTGCAATAGTAACGGCTGACCACGGCAATGCTGATAAGATGATAGATGCGGACGGATCTCCGTTTACCGCACATACTACGAATAAAGTTCCGTTTATAGTAGTGGGGAAAGACTTCGTAGGCAAAAAATTGCGTGAAGGCGGTATACTTGCAGACGTTGCTCCGACACTCTTAAATATGATGGAAGTACCCGTTCCCGAAGAAATGAGCGGAAAAAGTTTGATAATTGACTAAAAAAATACTGAAAAATAGTTGAAAAAAACGCATTTGTATGATATAATCAACAATAGCGACGTTTAATTTCAGTCGTTTAAGGAGATAATTATGAACATGTTAAATATGCTTATGGCAAATTTTTGGACTATATGGCACGACTATATTAAGATTATAGCACTCGTCATTATGGCGCTTTGTGCTTTATTCGTAATTCTCGTGGTATTATTCCAACCCGGCAATTCTTCTGGTGTCGGTGCACTCGGCGGGCAGACCGAAACTTTTTTAGGTAAAAATAAGAGCAAGACTTTTGAACACAGAATGAAAAAACTTACCGTTATCAGCAGTATAGTTTTTGCAGTTCTCTGTATTGCTTTTGCAATCGTTGCTTACTTTGCATCGATAGCATAACTTAAATAAGTACTATCAAAGCGGTTCTGTTTCAGGACCGCTTTTATTTTCGCCTTTACATAATTAAAAGAGAGAACTATATGGCAAAAAGAGAAACTATTGAAGGTAAATTACAAGGCAACGAGCGCGGTTACGCGTTTTTAATTCCGTTTGAAGAAGGTAAAGAAGATTATTTCATACCGCACTCGGACCTAAAAGGCGCAATGCACGGCGATACAGTACTTGCCGAAACCACACGCGGTGAAGGGGCTCGAACTACCGCACGCGTTCTTAAAATTTTAGAGCGTGGGATAACGGAACTTGTCGGTACTTACTTTAATTGTAAAAGCGGTGGCTTTGTTACTCCTGACGAGAGAAAATATTACAACGATATTTTTATTCCGTTTGGCAAAGGGGTGCGAGCAAAAGCAGGAGATAAGGTAGTAGTAAAAATTTTGTCTTATCCTAAAAGGCAAAACCCTGAAGGAATAGTCACAAAAATTTTAGGTCGACAGTTTGAGAAGAAAGCAGAACTAAAATCTATTTTATATTCGTATAATCTTCCCGACCGTTTTCCAAAGCAAACGTTAGCGGAGGCGAACGCCGTTTGTAAACCAGTTAATGAAATCGACCTTACGGGTAGAACTGATTATCGCGGGTTAGTTACTATGACTATAGACGGAGAAGACGCGCGTGACTTTGACGACGCTATAAGCATTGAAAAAATGGATGGTAAATATCGTCTTGGCGTCCATATTGCGGACGTAAGTAGTTACGTTAAATCGGGCGGAGAAATAGATAAAGAAGCCTTTTCAAGAGCAACTAGCGTATATTTTCCAGAACAGGTAATCCCTATGCTACCCGAAAGCCTTTGTAACGATATTTGTTCGTTGAAAGAAGGCGTTGATAGACTTACGCTGTCGTGCGTTATGATGGTAGATAAGTCGGGTAAGGTTTGCGATTACCTTATAACGCCGTCAGTGATAAAAAGCCGTGCGAGAATGACTTATACAAACGTTCAAAAGATTATAGACGGGGATAAGGAAATTATTAAAAAATATCAGCCGATAATACAAGAAATTAGACTTATGAACGAACTTGCCGATATTCTTATCGAAAAACGCGATAAAGACGGCAGTATAGATCTTGACGTCAAAGAGAGCGCAATATTCGTCGATTCAAACGGGGATATCACGGTAAAAGCTGCAGAGCGTGATAAGGCGCACAGAATTATAGAAGAGTTTATGATACTAGCAAACTGTACGGTTGCAGAATATATGTTCTATTTAGAACAACCCTTTATATTCCGCGTACACGGTGAACCTACCGAAGAGCGATTAAACGGCTTTTACGACTTTTTGAACGGACTTGGCGTTCAATATAAAAGAAAGCGCGACGGCGTATTTCCCAAAGATTTTCAAACTATATTAAAAAATGCGGAAGGGACACCACAGTATACGCTTATAAACAGGGTAATGCTCCGTTCAATGCAAAAAGCCAAATATTCCCCTGTGGACATAGGGCACTTTGGTCTATCGGCAGAACATTACTGTCACTTTACTTCACCTATTAGACGCTATCCCGATTTAGTTATTCATAGAATTATAAAAGATTTTTTATTAGGGAAAACGAATATTATAGAAAAGTACGGCGAGTACGTTTTCTCGGCGGCAAAGCAATCGTCAGAACAAGAAAAGAACGCTACCGAAGCCGAACGCGCCGTAGACGATTATTATAAGATTTTGTATATTAGCAATTACGTCGGGGAAGTGTTTGACGGTGTTATAAGCGGCGTTACTGGATTCGGCATTTTCGTTGAACTTGAAAGCGGAGTCGAAGGTATAATAAAAATAGAAAACTTGCATACGAGAAAAAGACTAGTTCACGATCAAAAAAATTATACTTTATCTGACGGTAAAATTACTTATAAACTCGGACAAAAGGTGAAAATTAAAGTAGTAGGAGTAAATCTAGGCGAAAGACGAGCGGAATTTATATTGAGTGAGTAGCGTAAATTATTGCAAAATATAATAAAATGTAGTAAAATATGTTATTAGGAGAAACTTTAATGGAAGAAAAGACTATATGCCTAAATAGACAGGCGTCACACGAATATTTTATTCTTGAACGCGTAGAAGCTGGCATAGTGCTAGAGGGCAGTGAAGTTAAATCGTTAAGGCTCGGCAACGTTAATCTAAAAGATAGTTTTTGCGTTTCATACGGCGGAGAGATGTTTATTAAAAATATGCATATCGCCATATACGATAAAGCAGGGGCTTTTAACACTCGCGACAGTCGCAGGGATAGAAAACTGTTACTGCACGGTAGTGAAATAGTTAAACTCAATGCAAAGGTGCAGCAAAAGGGCTTGACGCTCGTTCCGCTAAAACTTTACTTTAAACAGTCGCTCATTAAAATGGAACTAGGACTTTGTCAAGGTAAACATACTTACGACAAAAAGCGTTCGCTTATGGAAAAGGATATAAAAAGAGAAAAAGAACGTGAAATTAAAAATTATAGATAACTATAAGGAGAAAACACTATGGCAAACAAAAAGAGAATTGAAACCGTTTGTATTCAGGGTGGATATACGCCGAAAAACGGAGAACCTAGGCAGATACCTATTTATCAGAGTACTACTTTTAAGTACGATACTAGTGAAGATATGGGCAAACTTTTCGACTTGGAAGCAAGTGGTTATTTTTATACTAGACTTCAAAATCCCACCAACGATTTAGTTGCTGCAAAACTTTGTGAACTTGAAGGTGGCTCGGCTGCAATGCTTACTTCGTCGGGACAAGCGGCAAACTTTTATGCAGTGTTTAATATTGCAAATGCAGGCGATCACGTAATATCGAGTTCTGCAATTTACGGCGGAACGTTTAACTTGTTTGCCGTTACTATGAAAAAAATGGGCGTCGATTTTACTTTTATTTCTCCCGATAGCACTGAAGAAGAAATAGACGCGGCATTTCGTCCCAATACCAAAGCGGTGTTCGGTGAAACGATTGCAAATCCTGCGTGTTCAGTTCTCGATATAGAATTTTTTGCACGCGTTGCGCATAAACATGGCGTTCCGTTTATTATAGATAACACTTTCGCGACGCCTATAAACTGCCGTCCTATTGAGTGGGGTGCGGATATTGTAACGCATTCTACCACTAAATATATAGACGGGCACGGCGTATCCATTGGAGGTGCGATTATTGACGCAGGTAAATTTGATTGGATGGCACACGCCGATAAATTTCCCGGATTAACTACGCCTGACGACAGTTATCACGGCATAGTGTATGCGGAAAAATTCGGTAAAGAAGGCGCGTTTATCACCAAGGCAACCGCGCAACTTATGAGAGATTTTGGTTCAATTCAATCTCCACAACACGCGTTTTATATCAATTTAGGTTTGGAAAGTTTACACGTTAGAATGAAACGCCACTGTGAAAACGCTCAAAAGATAGCAGAGTTTTTGCAAAAGAGCGATAAAATCGAGTGGGTTAGATATTGTGGACTTAAAGAAGATAAGTATTACGAACTCGGTCAAAAATATTTACCTAACGGTTCGTGTGGCGTAATCAGTTTTTCCGTCAAGGGCAATAGAGCGACTGCTGAAAAGTTTATGAAGAGTTTAAAGGTTGCAGCGATCGAAACGCACGTTGCAGATGCAAGAACTTGTTGTTTACACCCTGCAAATGCAACGCATCGTCAAATGACGGATGCCCAACTCGAAGCGGCAGGTATTCCGCCGACACTTATCAGATATTCGTGCGGTCTTGAAAATGCCGACGATTTAATTGAAGATATTGCACAGGCACTCGATCAGATTTAAGAAAAAGGGGGCGTAAATATGCCTATAATAGTACCAAAAGATATCCCCGCATCAAAAATTTTGCAATCAGAAAATATATTCGTAATGAATGATAAGCGGGCAAAAAATCAGGACATTCGTCCTTTAGAGATTGCTATCGTAAATCTTATGCCTACAAAAATCGTTACTGAAACGCAACTTATGCGTTTACTTTCCAACTCACCGTTGCAGGTAAATATTACACTCGTCAGCACGGAAACGTACGTAGGGAAGAATACACCGCTCGAACATTTGGAAAGGTTTTACAAGTCGTTTAACGAGATAAAAAACAGAAAGTTTGACGGTATGATAATCACGGGCGCACCGGTAGAAGAAATGGAGTTCTCTGAAGTAAAATACTGGAAAGAACTTGAAGAGATATTTGAGTTTGCAAAAAAGAGCGTGACGAGTACGCTGTTTATTTGTTGGGGTGCACAGGCAGCACTGCATTATTATTACGGTATACAAAAACATATTTTGCCAAAAAAAATTTTTGGAGTATATAAGCATAAAAAACTCGTAAAGTACGATAAACTGTTAAAGGGTACGGACGATAGATTTTTCATGCCACACTCACGTCATACAACCGTTTACGAAGAAGATATAAAGAACTGTAAGGACTTGGTTTTACTTGCAAGTTCAAAGCAGGCAGGGGCAAGCATAATAAGATCTAAAGATAATAAGTTTATCTTTATAACTGGGCACGCCGAGTACGACAGAGATACTTTGGAACTTGAATATAAAAGAGATTTGTCTAAAGGCTTAAAAATCCAACCGCCTGAAAATTATTACGTTAACGGCGATCACGGCGAAATTAAAATGTGTTGGGTTTCTACCGCAAATTTAATTTATATGAACTGGTTAAACCATTACGTATATCAATTAACGCCGTATGAGATAGATAGCATATAATAAAGTTAGTAATCTTCCAAAAAGTATCGAAGAACTTTTTGGAAAGAGAAAGAGCAATGGAGTGAAATTACACTTTATTTTGTAATAAAGTGTAGTATAGCGGAATTTGCTCTGACGAGGGGGGCGATTCAGTTTCGATTGGGCGACCGAGAAAAGACGTAAGCATACCGAAGGCTCGACTTCGTAAAAACGGAACTTAAATTTAAATGCTAACAATAACGAAGTAGCATACGCTGCATAACTAAAGCGTACGTCTTACCTTTTCTCTCCCGTTGGAAGGGGATAAGGCGTCAATTAGACGGGGAACTGTTAATTTATTTTGATTGCGGTATATTAACGGAATTAAGTAATCTTGGGAACGTTAAAGGTCGCTGACGGCCGTGACTTTTCTGAAATTTAATCGTCGGATAAGTATGTAGAAGGTTTTTTTAAAGCGTTCAAGACTGGGGTGCAAATCCCCACGTCTCCACCATAACAGGGGTATACGCACACCCCGTTGAAAGAGAAATCGCATTTGCGGTTTCTTTTTCTTTTGCGCTGTTTTCCATTGCACCGCCGTTGCCGTCGGGATAATCGGGAAAAATCAAGTTCAAAAGTAATTCGTTCTTTTGCCCACCTTTCAAATTGAAAATCACTTTCATTTTATCGTCGTAAAGCAATACGCGATAAATAAACGTGTCGATTAGGTCTTTGCGGTTTTTCGTCTTGGAATAGTCCAACGTTCTGAAATGTTGCAACCACTTGCGAATATCGGCGTATGTGTAATTGATTTGCAACGCCTTTTCGCTTTCTATGGTGTCTTGCAGTTCCTTGTTCTCGTTTTCAAGCCGTTCGATTTGCGACAAAATCGTGTCCGCGATTTTGCCAAGCATTAACGCTTGCATTAAGTTATTGATAGCCTTTTGATTTTCCGCGACCAAACTTTCAAGCCGTTTAATTTCGCCGTCGTTTTGCTCCGCTTGTATCAATAAATAGGTTTCCGCCGCAACCGTGTCTATAAATTCGTCGGTCAAAATGCCGTGTGGGTTTTCCTTTGTGCCGTTGCCAACAATGGCGCAAATAATCTCGTCTTCGATAAACTGTTTGCGTATTGTTCGCTTGTCGCAAACGCCTTTCGCAACGCCTACGCATTTGTAATAATGGTGTATTTTTTTGCTTTTGCTCGTTGACGATATACCCGTCATTTTGCGCCCGCACTCGCCACAAATAAGTTTTTCCGACAAAATATATTCGACTTTTGCTTTGCCACGCGACGGGGCTTGCGCGTATTTCTCTAATACCTTTTGCACGTCGTTAAAAAGTTGCTCGTCAATCAGTTGTGGCATACCGCCGTCAATTTCTTCGCCGTGAAAAATGTATTTGCCTAAATACCGACGATTTGAAAACAATCCCCGAAAACTGTTTTTATTCCATTTGCCACCGCGCGCGGTGGGTATTCCGCGCTCGTTCATATAGCGCATTATTTGCGCGTAATTGTAACCACTCGCCAACATTTGAAACAGTTGCTTAACGATGGGCGCGGTTTTTTCGTCCACGATAAAACTTTTGTCTTCGCTTACCTTATAGCCAAGCGGAACGCTCCCACCGAAAAATTTACATTTTGATGCGGAAACGGCAATACCGCGCTTGATTTTTTGAGATAATTCCGCGCTGTAATATTCCGCCATACTCTCTAAAACGCCTTCGATTAAAATACCGCTCGCGTCGTCCGTGATATTCTCTTTTGCCGACAATACGCGAACGCCGTTCTTTTTGAGTTTCGCTTTATACGTTGCGCTGTCGTAACGATTACGGGCGAAACGGTCTAATTGATAGACAATGACAAACTGAAAGCCCTTGCGCTTGCTGTCTTCAATCATTTGTAAAAAATCGGGGCGTTTGTCCGTCGTACCCGTCAAGGCTCGGTCTATGTATTCGTGAATAATGCGAAAGCCGTTGCGCTCCGCAAATGCGTAACACTCTTTAAGTTGACCTTCGATAGATTGCTCGTTTTGAGCGTGAGAACTGAAACGTGCATAAATAACTGCGTTTTTCATAGGTTTTTGCTCCTTAAATTAAATTTTGTCGTTCGCTGATGTGCTTACAGCCTTAATTAGCCAAGAAATGCCGCCGCAGGGAAATTGTCAAGGGTGTAACTTGCCTTTGGCAAGCGGCGGTTTATGCCTAACGGGAGATAAATAGCCGCCCTTTACAATTTGTCAAGGCGGTGATACTCGCCGTAGGCAGTAAGCACACGCGAACAACAAAAAATATGAAAATACTAACGCAATTATCATTATAACAGCACTAAATAGCACTTATTTCAAAGATATTTGTAGTTTTACACTTATTTTGTCGAAAATAAGTAAAAATCATTTACTTTTTGAACGCCATTTCTTATTGACTTTCTTTTGTAAAATGCGTATAATAGTAAATGCGACATACTATTGAAAAGGAGATATTTTTCTAAAAAACCAACGTATAATTTTATACTCTTAATGGGGATATAATACTTGATAGTATTATGTCCATTCGCGTTTACAACTTCCCTTTTAAGAGTATGTTGGTTTTAACGAAAAATAGTGTGTCGCAACCTAACGAAAGGATATATGCTATGGGTGTCGTTCCTTTCGGGGAGCGGCACTTTTTTTAATAGGTTGTATATGTTATATTTAATAAAAAATTTATAAGGAAATGGCAAGCAAGAGAAAGACGGTTTTGTTTTTCTCTTGCTTGTTTGCTTTTATGGGTAAAATATGGACGGAAAAGTTTGTTGTTTTATCGGGCATAGAAACGTTGAAAAAACGCCCGAATTAAAAGAACGTTTAATAGATACGATTAGACGATTGATAACGGAAAACGGCGTAAACAAATTCTTGTTTGGCAGTAAAAGCCGTTTTGACGATTTATGTCAAGAAGTCGTCAAAGAACTACGGAAAGAATACCCCGACATTAAACGCGTTTACGTTCGTATGTATTATCCCGAACTTGGCGAGCCGTATATAGGTTATATTCTTCGTGATTTTGAAGATACCTATATGCCCGAACGGATAGAAAACGCAGGGGTAGCGCGTTACGTTGAACGCAATCAAGAAATGATAAACGCAAGTGATTTTTGCGTGTTCTATTATAATGAAGAATACAAACCACCTTTAAGGAAACAATCACGTAGCGCATTATCCGCCTATCAGCCCAAAAGCGGAACACGGATCGCTTACGAATACGCAAAACAAAAGAAAAAAGATATAATCAATTTATATAGGTAAATTATGACGTTAAAAGAAAAAATAAAAGTCCGTCGTTTTGAACGGTATTGGAAAAAACAAGGTAGAAAAGATTTGTTTACTTGGGTACACCGTTATTTGCGGTTGCATAGCGAATTGCTTGCGGATAGCGTATATCAAGAAATGTTTGACTACCACCGCAACACCCTTATAGCATACGTTAAGCGCGACGTTAAAAGGAAAAATACGAGCGATAAAGAATACGGCGAACTCATAGACGTGCTTGCGGATATTTTCAATCGAAACGGGGCTGAACGAGTAAACAA
>JAFTIG010000018.1 GCA_017457015.1 Clostridia bacterium
GTATTGCTACCGCTCCGCCTTCTTTAATTCCCATATCGTGAGTGTGGGTTTCGTAAACGCTGTGATAGTTTTCGTGATATCCTGCGATTATACAACTCATAGGCTCTGCGAGCGACGCCTTAAAATAACTGTCGCCTTCATAAGGAATAAGACAGTCCGTTTCCATAACTTCGTTAGGAATAATAACGTAAGTTGCGTCACCACCGATATTGCAATAAGAATATCCGGGTGCTGCAGCGGGATTTTCAGGAAGGTTCATTGCAGGTTGAATACCAAACTTCATACCTTCTTTAAATTTATGTTGCCATTTTGCGCCAACTTTGATGATGTCGCCACAGAATTCGTGTCCGATAATAACGGGGTTAGTCGCTATATCTTCGGGAACTCTCTTGTGTTTTTCGCCTTGGATTGCAGCCTTGTAACTTGACATACAAATACTGTCTGATACTACGCGTGCTAAAATTTCATTGTCTTTGATTTCGGGCAATTCGAACTCTTCAAGTCTCAAATCGCTCTGACCGTAAAGTCTAACTGCTTTCGTCTTCATAATTGCAGCCTCCTCCTATTATTTTTATACGATAATATTATAACATATAAAATATATTTTGTACCCCCTTGTAATTAAGTTGCAAAAAGATAATTTTTATGATAAGATATAAGCACAAATGAACAACTTTGTTCATTTGTAATGATAAAATTTGCGAAAATAGGTTAAAAAAGGTGTAAAAACATGCTTTCTCTTGAACGTCAGGAAGAAATTTTGGACATTTTGAACAGAAATAAATCGGCAACGGTAGAAGAACTTGCGTCTGAACTTTACGTCAGTGGCGCTACGATTAGACGAGATTTACGCGCTATGGAAAAACAAGGACTTATCAAAAGATCTCACGGCGGTGCTATGCCGTTTAAATCGAGCGCAGAAGAATCGGCGTTCGCTATCCGTGAACAAGAAAATACCGTTGCTAAAAGGACTATTGCAAATCTTGCGGTTAAACTTATTAAAAACGGAGACTCGGTTTTTTTAGATTCCAGTTCAACGACAGGGCTCATCATCCCTATGCTGAATAATTTTCAGTATTTGACCGTTACCACGACTGGACTTAGAAACGCCCTTTTACTTTCACAAACCAACAACGTTAAGATTTATATTGCAGGCGGACAAGTGCAAAATCACTCAAATTCTATGACGGGTTCGGACACTCTTGATTATATTTCAAGAATTCACGCGGATATTTCCATAATTTCTTGTACGGGATTAGACATAAATAACGGATTTACCGACGCAAGTATTGAACAGGCAAAGATAAAACAACAAATGCGCAAAAACTCTACCAAAGTCGCTATGCTTTGCGACAGTACGAAATTTGGTAAAACTTTTCTTTGTACCGATTTTCACTTTGACGACGTGGATTTTCTTATTACCGAAAAAACGCCCCCTATCGAATACGTGGAAAAAATTGCAAACACCAAATGTAAAATCATTACGCCGCAAAATACTAATTTTTAATTATTATATATTGTTTAAAACTTAAGGCACGGAAATTTCCGTGCCTTTTTCTTAACGTTTATAAATTATTTACCGACCGTTACTTCCGTACCGAAAAAGTAAACGGCGAGCGTTCCCGGACCTGCCGAGCCACCTACTATAGGGCCTATGTAACCGACGTGCGTTTCTATATTAGATATATCAATTCTTTTTGAGACTTCTTCTCTTAATAAATTTACGTCGTCAATACTGTCTGCATGTGCAAAATACACCTTTTGATACGGATGAGAAATAAACTCTTCTTTCACCCTTTCAGCCAAGCGTTCAATAGACGCTTTTCTGCCTTTGACTTTTTCCACGGCGTTATTGTTGCCCTTTGCGTCTGATATTATAATAGGCTTTACGCTAAATATTCCACCGAAAAACGCACTTGTAGCACTAACTCTGCCTGCATTTTTAAGGTAAGTAAGTTTTTCTACCGTACATTCTTGATTTACTTTCAATTTGTTTTTGTTTAACCACTCGGCAATCTCTTCAATCGATAGACCTTCACGCCTAAGTTCCGACGCGGTTACGCACAACAAACCAAGACCTAAACAAGAATTTAGGCTATCTACGCAAATTATTTTTGAATCGGGATATTTTAAAAGTATTTCGTCTCGTGCTACTAAACTTTCTTTAATAGACGCGGACAGTGCTGACGAACAGGAAATATACAAAACGTCGTATCCGTCTGACACTAGTTTTTCAAATTTATCTGCAAACTGCTTTTCGGTTACTTGTGACGTTTTTACGATCTTGCCTTCTCTCATGCTTTGATAAAATTTGCCTACGCTTATTTTTCCCCAGTCAAGGTCGGCAGAATACTCAACGCCGTCAATAGTAAAATGCATAGGAAGATAATCTATATCGTATTTCTCTCTTAACTCTTTATTAAGATCCGCACACGAGTCTGTCAATATAACGAATTTTTTCATATCAGTTTACTCCTTCGTAATTTATTGGCATTATTTTACAACAAAAAAATTAACCTTTTATTAACCACAAATTAACTGAAAATAAACTGACGTTTTATGAAAAAACCGCTCCTAAATTTAAGGAACGGTTTCATATTTTATTCAAGCCCTTTTGCTTTTCTCTTCAAACGAGTTTCCGTATCAAGAGTTTTCTTTCTTATTCTTACGTTTTTAGGAGTAATTTCAAGCATTTCGTCGTCGTTGATAAACTCCATTGCTTCTTCTAAACTCATAAGTTTGGGAGTTTCTAAACGCAGTGCGTCGTCAGAGCCTGACGCACGAGTGTTGGTAAGGTGCTTTTTCTTACAAACGTTTACGCTTATATCTTCGTTCTTAGGGCAAACGCCAACGACCATACCTTCGTAAACCTGAGTGCCTGCACCTATAAAGAGTTGTCCGCGCCCCTGTGCGTTAAACAAGCCGTACGTTACAGCTTCGCCCGTTTCAAAAGCGACGAGAGATCCCGTTGCCCTACGTTCGATTTCGCCCTTAAACTCTTCATAACCGTAAAATATAGTGTTAAACACGCCTTCACCGCGCGTTTCGGTAAGGAATTGCGATTTATAACCGAACAATCCCCTTGCAGGAACTTTAAACTCTAATCGTATGCGACTACCGATATTTTCCATTTGTAAAAGTTCGCCTTTTCTTACTCCCATGCTTGAGAATACGCTACCCGTCTTATCTTCGGGAACGTCAACTACTAACCTTTCCATAGGCTCTAACATGACGCCGTCTTTTTCCTTATACATTACTTTAGGCGCGCCTACTTGGAATTCGTATCCCGCACGGCGCATAGTTTCAATAAGTATTGATAAGTGCATTTCACCCCTACCGCAAACTCTATACGAATCGGCAGAGTCGGTTTCTTCTACACGGAGAGAAACGTCTTTAAGCATTTCTTTAAACAACCTATCGCGCAAATGTCTTGTAGTAACGAATTTGCCTTCTTTACCTGCAAACGGACTGTCGTTTACAGAAAAGAGCATTTCGACCGTAGGCTCGCTTATTTTTACGAAAGGCACGGGCTCAACTAATTGCGGTGAACAGATAGTATCGCCTATCGAAATGTTTTCAAGTCCGGATACGCATACTATATCGCCTGCCTTTGCACTTTCTACAGCAACGCGGTTTAAGCCTTCAATTTGATATATGCTTACAAGTTTCCCTTTAACTTCTTTACCCGTAACGTTGTAGTTACAAGTTTGAACGTCTTGATTTACCGCAACACTGCCGCGCTCTATCCTGCCTATACCTATCCTACCGACGTATTCATTGTAATCTATTGATGAAACGAGCATCTGGAAAGGACCATCTTCGTCCACTTCTTGCGGATCAAAATGGTTTATTATCGTTTCAAACAAGGGAGTTAAATCTTTACCCGGTACTTTATAGTCGGTAGTAGCAGTGCCGGCTCTTCCCGAACAGAATATAATCGGACTGTCAATTTGATCGTCGCTTGCATTAAGGTCGAAAAGGAGTTCTAAAATTTCATCCTGAACTTCTGATAGACGCGCGTCTGGACGGTCTATCTTGTTTACGACTATTATGAGTTTATGATTGAGTTCTAACGCCTTCTGCATTACGAAACGCGTTTGTGGCATAGGGCCTTCACACGCGTCTACAAGCACCAGAACGCCGTTTACCATCTTTAATACGCGCTCAACTTCTCCACCGAAATCTGCGTGTCCCGTAGTATCTACGAAGTTGATTTTTACGCCGTTATAAAATGCCGACGTGTTTTTTGCAAGTATAGTTATTCCGCGTTCTCTTTCAAGATCGCCCGAGTCCATAACTCTATCCATAACTTCTTGATTATCACGGAAAATTCCGCCTTGTTTTAACATTTCATTGACTAACGTAGTTTTACCGTGGTCTACGTGTGCGATAATCGCAACGTTTCTAACGTCCGTTCTTTTCACTTTAATAAATCCTTATAGTTAAATTTCAACCGATAATCCCTCTTATTTTAGTTGGTTAAGTAGTGCGATAAGCGTCTTGCCGTCCTTAATCAAACCGTCTTTTATCATCTGTTTTACCCTATCAAAATCAAACCACTCTCCCGTCAAAAACTCGTCTTCATCAAGTTTTTGTTTGGTTTCGGTAAGACCTTCCGCTCTGTATATCCTTATTATTTCGTTGGAATAGCCCGGAGTTGGATACACGTCGAAAATTTTTACTACCCTATCGGCTTTAATACCGCCTTCTTCTTCAAGTTCGCGTATTGCCGTAATTTCAGGATCTTCACCTTCATTGAGTTTGCCCGCAGGGATTTCCCAAAGTTCTTCTCCGTAAGGATAGCGATATTGTTTTACGAGTAGCACCTTATTATCGCGTTCGCAATACACCGCACTACCCCCTACGTGTTCAACAACTTCTCGAGTTGCGTTTTTACCGTTTGGGAGAATTATATCGTCTTTTCTAACGTTTAATATTTTACCGCAAAAGACGTAATCTTTTTTTATAGTTTTTTCCTTAAAATTCATTTAATACGCCTTTTAATAGTTTATTTATAGCCTTTGCTCTGCCAAAGAAAAGTATTTTGTGCGCTTTAGTAACGTATTTATAAGAAATGAACGCGTAGGTAATAGCGTCTTTGTCTTCACTTTCTATAACGTTTGCAAGCATATCGATTACGAGAAGAACTTCTTCTTTATCAAGATCCGTAAGTTTACTTGCTCTTACTTTTTGCTTGTCTTCTAAAAGATATTCTTTAATAGTCTTTACACTCTCGCCGTAAGTTTTTTCCAGCAATTCTTTTTCTTTTATGCGCTTTTCGTTCTCTTCTTTTTCCGCTTTGGCACGCTTATTTTCTTCTTCGGTAAGCGCTTCGACGGGATCTTGCAATCTACCGTCTATAACGCTTTCCATAAGCATTTTTACCGAATTTTTAAAAGGTTTTATCATGCCCGTAGTAAAAGCGTCGTAACCCGAAGAAAAACTTCCGTCAACGTAAAAATACTTATTGATAAACGCGTTTAAGTCTATTCTTTTAGCGTCTATATCCATAAGTACGTTAAAAATAAACGCAAGTAAATCACGCGAGTTTGGCGGCAAAATAAATTCGCCCTTATCCCCACCTAAAAACTGATTTTTGACTAGATACTTTTTCTGTGCGTCCTGATAATCAAAGTCGGTAAGGCAATTTTTAAAAAGTGCCAAAAGTGTGTCCGAGCTTGCTATAGATTTTAGCAAATTGACGATTTTTATATCCGCTAAAATATATTTTGAGTTGATAAGTTCGTCTGCACGTTCTAAAAACAGTCCGAGTTCGTTACGCTTATCCAAGGCATTATCCTCCATTTTATACAATCAATATTGTTATTATATCACAAAATTCTCTCATTATAAACTTTTTTTGTCTGAATTTTACAAATTTTTAGGTAAAGTTCTTTACAAATTTTATTTTTATGGTATAATTAAAAACAGTAAGTTGGAGAATTTCGGGTTATGCAAGTCAAAGGTGATTCGTCATTAAACAAATTAATATTACTTTTCGTCTTTGACAAGATGGAAGTTCCGTTATCGGAAAACACCGTACTCGATATGTGTTGTTCGTCGAATAACTGGTTAGCGTATATGGATTGTCAGCCTATTTTAAATCAACTTTTAGAGTGCGGTTGGCTTTACAATATAGGTAACGTCGGCGATCCGCTTTACACTATCACCCCCGACGGGCGAATTTGCCTTGCCAACTTCTTTATCAATATTCCTGCATCCACCCGTGAAGAGATTTCACTATTCGTTAAACATAACCGCACCAAATATCGCAGAAAGCAGGAATGTGTTGCCGATTACTTTATGAATAAGGACGGCACTTATACGGTATATCTTAAAATTATAGAGCCTGCGCAACCGGTCTTGGAACTTAAACTCGTTGTTCCCAACCGCCAGATTGCCAAGGATATTTATAAAAAATGGGGTGAAAAAGCACCCGACGTATATCGTAATATTTATGAAAATTTAGTAGATTAAGAATTATTTGTTATAGGAGAATTTATAGACATGCAAACTTATATGACCAGAGGAACTTGTAGTAGACAGATTTTGTTTGACGTAACTGAAGACAACAAGGTTAAAAACGTTAAATTTATAGGCGGTTGCAGTGGCAACCTTCAGGCAATGGCAAGATTAGTTGACGGCAAAAACATTGACGAAGTTATTTCTACCCTTAAAGGAATTAAATGCAGAAGCAACACTTCTTGCGGTGACCAACTCGCTATCGCGTTAGAGCACTATAAAGAAAAAAAGGCTAACCCCGATCTCGACAAAAAAAGATAAATTCTAAAACAAACGGCTTATTACGCCGTTTTTTTAATAAACAAGGAGTCGTTTAATATGAAAAAATATCTCTTACCCCAAAGCGGAAAATTTTACAAGGCTAATCTTCACACTCACACGACGATATCCGACGGGCAGATGTCGCCTGAAACCATTAAAGAAAAATATATGGAACTTGGGTATTCTATAATTGCATATACCGACCACGACGTTTTTATTCCACACAACGATTTGACGGACGAAAACTTTCTTGCACTAAACGGTTACGAAATGGAAATTTTACAGCCGTTTGAAAATGGACTTCCACAGCAAACGAGTAAAACCTGCCACATGTGTTTTATTGCGCTTGATAAAGATAAAACCAAACAGGCGTGTTGGCATAGAACGGGATATCTTTTTGCAAACGCAGTAAATTATCGCGACAAGGTTGATTTTGACAAAAGTTTGCCCGATTATGAAAGAGAATATACTGGGGAAAGAATTTCCGATATGATGAGAATAGGAAGAGAAAACGGGTTTTTCGTTACCTATAACCACCCCACTTGGTCGGGCGAAACGTATGAAGACTATATGAAATACGACAATATGCACGCTATGGAAATTTATAATAACGAGTGTGTTTTAGTGGGGGCTGACGAATACAACGCGCGCGTTTACGACGATATGTTGCGCGGAGGAAAAAAACTTTACTGCGTCGCTACCGACGACGTACACGCACCAGTATCGGTCGGCGGTGGATACGTTATGATAAAAGCCGATAAACTTGAATATAAAACTATAACCGACGCTATGCTAAACGGCGATTTTTATTCGTCAACAGGTCCTGAAATAAAAGAACTTTATATTGAAGACGGAGTTCTTCACGTTAAGACTTCCCCCGCTAAAATTATCGCTTTAAGCACCGAACATAGAAGACTTGATAAAGTTTCTGGAGATTACGGTACGCCGGTTACTGAAGGTGCGTTTAAGGTGTTCGACTACGACGGATATATTAGAATTACCGTTATTGACGAGCAAGGAAATCACGCTAACACGAACGCATATTTTGTAGAAGATTTATTAAAGTAGTATAATTTTTCAACGTTTATTCAATAATTTTATATATAATTATTCGTATAATTAAATAATTTTAGGAGACTAATATGGAAAAAAAGTTTGAAAAAAAGGACGTTAAGAACGTCGTAGTTGCAGCAGTACTTCTCGTAGTTGGCATACTGTTTTGTTTTTCGTCGGCTATGGGGAACAAAGCGCTCAGTTGGATTATAGGTAGCGCGCTTATACTAACGGGAGTGTTAAGCGTTATAAATTCTTTTTCTATTAAGAAAAGCACGTTGACGTCCGACGGCATTATAGGAGCGGCGATCGCAGCCTTCGGTATTTTGTTTGCGGGCAATACTTTGTCTTGGATTATCTTCAACTATATCCCCTTCCTTCTTATTTGCACGGGCATAGTGATAACGATAGACGCGTTTATTAAAAAGATTAAAGATAAAGAAACTTCTAAATTCGTATTTGAATTGATATTAGGAGTTTTAACCATCGCTTTAGGATTTTGCTTAAAATACGTAAACGGCTTTTCGGAATTCACGTCGGTTATTTTAGGAATAGTACTTATCGTTTACGCAATCTATTCAATAATATCGATTTTCCTTAAAAATAAAGAAGACGAAAAAAAGAAAGAAGATAAAGAATAAATATATAAAATAAATATATAATTTGAGCCACGACTGCGGTCGTGGCTCTTTTTTCTTACTATAAATTTAATCTCTTTCTAATATTACCGTAAACGGTCCGTCGTTGGTTTGGTTTATCTTCATATCAGCGCCGAACACTCCGCCTTTTACTGTAAGCCCCTGTGCTCTTAACCCGTTTAAGACGTATTCGTAAAGTTCGTTCGCTTTATCGGGACTTTCTGCATTTAAGAAGTCAGGGCGGTTACCGTGAGAAGTATTTGCGTAAAGGGTAAACTGCGAAACGAGAAGAATTTCCCCGTTAGTGTCCACGATAGACTTGTTTATCTTGCCGTTCTCGTCTTCACAGATGCGCATGGGCGGTATTTTTTTTATAAAATAATCTGCCGTATCTTTGGTATCGCCCTTTTTAACGCCTAAAAAAATTGCGTAACCTGCACCGATTTCAGATATAAGTTTTCCGTCAACCTTTAGATCCGCGTTTAAAACGCGCTGTATAACTGCTTTCATTTTTTGCTCCTTTATTTACTTGTATATGATAACATAATTTGATTTATTTGACAAGTAAATATAAAAAAGGTATAATAATCTTTAAGGTGTTTTATGAATATTTTAGGTATTGAAAAAATGTCACTCGTCGATTACGACGGAAAGGTAGCGGCTACCGTATTTACGGGTGGCTGTAATTTTAAGTGTCCGTTTTGTCATAATTCACCACTCGTTTTAGATTTTAATAACCTTCCCACCCTTACAGAAGACGATATATTTTCATATCTAAAAAAAAGGCAAGGAATTTTGGACGGGGTTTGCGTTTCAGGCGGAGAGCCGACGTTGCAAAAAGACTTACCGGAATTTATTGAAAAAATAAAGGCGCTTGGCTACTCGGTAAAACTTGATACCAACGGCACTAACCCCGAACTTATTAAAACTCTTAATGAAAATAAACTCGTAGATTACTTTGCTATGGACATTAAAAACGACCGAAATCACTACGCCGAGATTTGCGGTTTTGATAAATTCAATACCGAAAGAGTGGAAAAATCCGTAGAATACTTTTTGAGTGGTAAAGCCGATTACGAGTTCCGCACTACCCTTATCGCAGAATATCATAAACCTGATAATATTCTTTCGATCGGACAATGGATTAAGGGCGCAAATAAATATTTTTTGCAAAAATTCAAAGATACTGGCAGTTGTATTAAAGACGGACTTTCCGCAGTTAGCGACGCGACGGTATTAAAATATATCGATACTCTTAAAAATTATGTTTCCACCGTCAAAACGCGTGGTTACGATTTATAAAAATATGCTTGTGGGCAGTTGACTTTAATAAGAGTAAGTGATATAATAATTTTATAAACGTATGAATTATAACGGAGGTTTGAAAAATGAAACATATTGAAACTATCGAAACTCGCAATCTTTGTGAAAGTGCTAAAAACGGCGGTTGTGGCGAATGCCAAACTTCTTGCCAGTCTGCTTGTAAGACCAGTTGCGGTATTGCAAATCAGCAGTGTGAAAACGCAAAGGAAAGCGAATAATTAAGTTAAGTAAAAATTGCCGCCTTGAGGGGCGGCATTTTTATTAATCAAAGGAGAACGTAAATGATTCACCAGTATCAATCGGGCGGATACAATATCGTTTTAGACGTTTGTTCGGGAGCAATACACGTCGTGGACGAAATCGCGTACGATATTATAAAAGAATACGAACAAGTTGAAAAAACTCGCTTAATAGAAAAAACTTTTTCAAAGTACGCAGTTAACGACGTCAGTGTAAAAGACGTAGAAGAGTGTTACGATCAGATAACTGACCTTAAAAACGCATCCAAACTCTTCTCCCCCGACACTTTTGAACCGATTGCAGGTAAACTTAAAGAAAAAACTTCGGGCGTTATAAAAGCGCTCTGTTTGCACGTTGCACACACTTGCAACCTAAATTGCGCGTATTGCTTTGCCAGCCAAGGCAAATACAGTGGAGAGCGTGCCGTTATGAGTTTTGAAGTGGGTAAACGCGCCCTTGATTTTCTCGTAGAAAATTCAGGAACTCGTAAAAACCTTGAAGTAGACTTTTTTGGCGGAGAGCCACTTATGAACTTTGACGTAGTAAAAAAACTCGTCGAATACGCGCGCTCTATTGAAAAAGAAAAAAACAAGAACTTTAGATTTACTCTCACCACTAACGGTATATTGATTGACGACGACGTTATAGATTTTGCTAACAAAGAGATGAGCAACGTCGTTTTAAGTCTTGACGGCAGAAAGGAAATTCACGACCGCTACCGCGTAGATTATAACGGTAACGGAAGTTGGGAAAAAATCGTTCCTAAATTCCAAAAACTTGTCAAGGCGCGCGGTGGTAAGAATTATTATATGCGCGGTACGTTTACGCACGCAAACCCCGACTTTTTAGAAGATATAAAAGTTATGCTCGATTTAGGGTTTAACGAACTTTCTATGGAGCCCGTAGTATGCGCGGCTGGAGATCCTAACGAACTTACCCAAGAAGACCTTCCTATCGTTTTAGAACAATATGAAAAACTTGCCGAACTCATGATCGAAAGAAATAAACAAGGTAAACCCTTTACTTTTTATCACTATATGATAGATTTAACGGGCGGACCTTGTATATATAAACGCATTTCGGGCTGTGGTTCAGGTACGGAATATATGGCGGTTACGCCGTGGGGCGACCTTTATCCTTGTCATCAATTCGTAGGTGATGAGAAGTTTAAACTCGGCGACGTGTTTAACGGCGTGAGTAACGATAAAATTCAAAAGGAATTTGGCGATTGCAACGTATACGCTCGCCCCGACTGCAAGGGCTGTTGGGCAAAACTGTACTGTTCGGGCGGTTGTTCGGCAAACGCTTATCACGCGACTGGCTCGGTGCGCGGTGTATATAAGTACGGTTGCGAACTATTTAAAAAGCGCATGGAATGCGCCATTGCCGTCCAAGTTGCAAACCGATTTAACGGTAAAAAGTAATGACTACGCCTATAATTGACTTTGTGAAAAAATATGCTTTTAATAGCCCGTTAAGAGCGCACATGCCCGGTCATAAAGGCAAGTCTTTTATCGGTGTGGAAAATATAGATATTACCGAAATAGACGGAGCGGACGATCTTTATCACGCAAGCGGTATTATTGCGGAGAGCGAAAAAAATGCTAGTGCGCTTTTTAATGCGCACACCTTTTATTCTACCGAAGGCTCTACCCTATCCATAAAATCAATGCTGTATCTTGCGGTAAAATATGCAAAAGAAAAAGGTGTTAAACCGGTCGTAGCGGCAGGACGAAATGCACATAAAGCCTTTTTAGATGCCGCTGCGCTTATCGGCTTTGACGTCAAGTGGATTGCGACTAAAAATTCATCTTATCTATCTTGTAACGTCACTGCAGAAACAATAAGCAATCTCTTTTTTAACTGCGACGAAAAGCCGTTTGCCGTCTATTTAACTACCCCCGATTATTTAGGGAATACTATTGACGTAAAAGCCGTTTCCGCTATCTGTAAAGCGCACGGCGCGCTTTTACTCGTAGATAACGCACACGGCGCTTACACCAAGTTTTTAACGCCATCAAGCCACCCTATCGATTTAGGTGCGGATATGTGTTGCGACTCGGCACATAAAACTTTACCCGTCGTTACGGGCGGGGCGTATTTACACGTTTGTAAAGACGCTAATCCTTATTTTTATAAAAACGCAAAATATGCAATGTCGCTATTTGGCTCTACAAGCCCGTCTTACGTTATATTACAATCGCTCGACGCAGTTAACGCATACTTATCCGATAACTATGACAAAAAGTTGTTTGATACAGTTTTGCGAGTCGCTGAACTGAAAAAGAAATTATCAGAATTCGGCTATTCTATAATAGGAGATGAAGGGCTTAAAATCACTTTTGATATTAAAAAATTCGGTTATACGGGATGCGAGTTTAATCAAGTGCTAAAAGATAACGGGATATATTCGGAATTTTACGATCCCGATTATTTGGTGCTTATGCTTTCGCCCGAAACGGAACACGACGATATATTAAAGTTAGAACGGATTTTAATAAACCTACCCAAAAGAACGGCTATTAAAGGTTTTAATAAGAAATTAACCTTGCCAATGGTTGCACTTTCTGTACGCGACGCGGTTTTTGCACCGTCAGAAACGATTGACGTGCATAATGCAAAAGGCAGAATTGTGTCGGGTGAAACGGTTGCTTGTCCCCCTGCCGTTCCGATAATTGTCAGTGGTGAAATTATAGACGACAATACTATAGAACTGTTTGATTATTACGGAATCAAAACGTGTTCGGTTATAAAAGAATAAAATTAACGACAAACCCCGCGAAACGAGCAGTTTCGCGGGGTTTTATCAAAGGAAAAATTTTAATACATTATCGGTTTAACAAAACTTGTCTGTTCGTACCGTAAAAAATATCGTCTTTACCGGAGATTTTTTTACAAAACTCTTCAAACTTTTGCTTACTGATAAGCCCTAAGTCTATTTCATAAGAGTGTCCCCAGATATAAAATAATTGTGGTTTGTCTTGCTCTGACGACAAAAAGTCATCAAGCAGATCAAACAACTTTCCGTCCGTATACTGCACGGTCGGATTAAACCTTGAAAGGTCGTTTTGCAAATCAAAAGAATAAGTGGACGTAATAGTTCTAGCGTACTCTATAGGCGTGTTGTTTTTTATCACGTTTGCCACTCGTTCGTCGTGGTTTTTCCCACCGCCCGGATACGCCATACCGCATACTGGATAACCGCAAAGCCGTTCCAAAAGTTCTCTATCAAGTTCTACCTGTCTAATAATCGTTTGATCGTCAAGCGACGGCAAGCCAGGATGAGTCAAAGTATGGACGGCTATCTCGTGTCCGTCGTATAAAGATTCAACTTCTGACGCTAAAACTTTATTATGCGATACCGTCTTATCGCCAACCGTAAGATCACGCGGTAACCCTAAAAGTCCTGAATTTATATTAAAAGTTGCTTTTAGTTTGTATTTATTAAGTATTTCAACAATGTATCTATCTTGCGTAACTCCGTCGTCAAAACTGAACGTTACGGCTTTTTTCTTACCGTTCCACATATTTATTGACCTAAACTTTCAAGATATAAGCAAGCGTTAGTTGCTGCGACCGCACCGTCGCCTATTGCGGTAGAAACTTGTCTAACCGCCTTGGTACGACAATCGCCTGCAACGTATAAACCTTCAGTTTTGGTTTTACACGTTTCATCGGCGACGATATAACCCATCTTATCTAAATCGACGAGATTTGTAAACGCCGTATTATCGGGTACTTGACCTATCGCAACGAACACCGCAGGTATTTCGTGAGTTTTTATATTGCCGTCGGCATCTTTATATTCAAACGCCGTAAGTTCGTTATCCCCTATAAAATCGGTAACCGACGTATTAGGACGCCATTCGATATTATCTTTTGCAAGGAGTGCTTTAACGTGTGCCTTATCGCCAAAAAATTTATCGAAGAGTGTATAAATATATACTTTTTTACAATAGCTTGAAAGTAATAATGAATATTGAAGTGCAGTATTTGCATCGCCTATAACCGCAACTTCCCTATCCTTATAGAAAGGACCGTCACAAATAGCACAATAATATACGCCACGACCAACTAAATCTTCTCTATCAGATTTAGTTCTTAAATGTTTATGTTTTACACCAGATGCTATAACGACCGAATTTGTATCGTATTCGTTATACTCGGTCTTAACCTTAAAGTTGCCTTCACCAAGCTTTTCAATACCAGTAACCTTTTCTATCTCTACTTCTGCGCCAAGTGAAGTTATCTGGTCGAAAAGGTTATCCGCAAACTGCTCTCCGCTTATCTCTTTAATAGACGGATAATTTTCAAGCCTTGGGGACATTGCAATTTGTCCACCCAAACTTTCACTCTCTAACACGAGCACCGTTTTGTTATTTCTTAAAGCGTACAGCGCGGAAGTCATGCCCGCCGCGCCGGCGCCTATAACTATTATATCGTACATAATCAGTTAATGCTCTCTATATATTTTCTGATTTCACTTGCATTGTCGTAAGCCTTAAAGCCACTGCCTTCGGGTACTAACAAGGTGGGTGCTTTTTTAACGCCAAACTTTATGGTCGTTTCCTTATCTTCTTCTGCGTTGATAACAGAGTATTTAATACCTGCCTTATCGAGCATCATTTTGCTAGTTTTGCAGTTGGGACAACCGTTTCTAGTAAAGAGGACTGGACCGTTGAGTTCAACCGTTTGTACAGGTTTCTTTTCACAAGCACATGCGTCCGCATTTTTAGCAGTGAATTTGGAAGTTGAAATATTATATTCTTTTCTATCTTCAAATTCCTTTCTCTTACCGTCGTTCCAGTTTTGAATAGGACGATAGTAACCAGTTATACGGCTGTAAACTTCAGTCTTTCTACCACAAGTCGGGCACTCGTAAACTTCACCCGAGATATAGCCGTGGTCTGCACATACCGAATAGGTCGGCGACATGGTATAGTACGGGAGGTTGTAATTTTCTGCAATCTTTCTTACTAGATTTGCCGCACTCTTCCAGTCGGGGAGTTTCTGACCTAAGAAGGCGTGGAATACAGTACCTGACGTGTAAAGAGTTTGTAATTCGTCTTGGATATCGAGAGCCGAGAATATATCGTCGGTGTATCCTACGGGCAAGTGCGAACTGTTGGTATAGTAAGGTGAATTGTCGTTATCGGATGCCGTGATAATATCGGGGTATCTCTTTCTGTCGTGTTTTGCAAGACGGAAAGACGTGGACTCTGCAGGCGTCGCTTCCAAGTTATAAAGGTCACCGTAGAGTTCTTGATAATCAGAGAGTTTGTTTCTCATAAAGTTAAGAACGTCTTTGGTGAAGTTTTGCGCTTCAGCGTTAGTAAGATCTTTCTTGATCCACTTTGCGTTTAAGCACGCTTCGTTCATACCTACTAAACCGATTGTTGAGAAGTGGTTGTTGAACGTTCCAAGATATCTCTTAGTGTACGGATAGAGTCCTGCTTCTAAAAGTTTGGTAACGGTATCTCTCTTAACTTTAAGCGATCTTGCAGAGATATCCATCATTTTCTTTAATCTTTCATAGAACTCGGTTTCAGTGTTAGATAGATATGCAATTCTCGGCATATTGATAGTTACTACGCCGATTGAGCCGGTACTTTCACCACTACCGAAGAAACCACCCGATTTTTTACGGAGTTCACGAAGGTCAAGTCTTAAACGACAACACATTGAACGAACGTCGCTCGGTTCCATATCACTGTTTATATAGTTCGAGAAATACGGCGTACCGTATTTAGCGGTCATTTCAAATAAAAGTTTGTTGTTTTCCGTTTCCGACCAGTCGAAATCCGACGTGATGGAGTAGGTAGGAATCGGATACTGGAATCCTCTACCGTTTGCGTCGCCTTCAATCATGATTTCGATAAACGCTTTGTTTACCATTCTCATTTCTTCAACGCAATCTTTATACTTAAAGTCCATTTCCTTTCCGCCAACGATAGCGTTCATTTCCGCAAGGTCGTTAGGAACTACCCAGTCGAGAGTAATGTTTGTAAACGGTGACTGCGTACCCCATCTAGACGGAGTATTTACGCCGTAAATAAAGGACTGTATGCATTGTTTAACTTCTTTATAAGTAAGGTTATCAACCTTAACGAAAGGTGCAAGATAGGTATCGAATGACGAGAACGCTTGCGCACCTGCCCATTCATTCTGCATTATACCTAAAAAGTTTACCATTTGATTACAGAGCGTAGAAAGGTGACCTGCGGGTGACGACGTAATTTTACCCGGAACACCGCCAAGACCTTCTTTAATGAGTTGACGGAGCGACCAACCTGCGCAATAACCAGTGAGCATAGAAAGATCGTGAATGTGGATATCCGCATTTCTATGCGCATCACCGATTTCATCATCATAAACTTCACTGAGCCAGTAGTTAGCAGTTACTGCACCGCTGTTTGAAAGAATAAGTCCACCAACCGAATAGGTAACGGTAGAATTTTCTTTAACACGCCAGTCTGCTACTTTTAAATAGTCGTCTACTACCTTTTTATAGTCAACGAGCGTAGAGCCTATGTTACGAACTTTTTCTCTTTGTTTACGATAAAGAATATAACTCTTTGCTATATCTACGTAACCTGCTTGAATAAGTACGACTTCGGCACTGTCTTGAATATCTTCAACGTTGACGACGTTGTCCTTAACTTTCTTTGAAAAATCGGCAGTAACGCGGAGTGCTAACATATTTAAAATATCTGCCGTGTAGTCGATCCCCTTTGCATTGAATGCCTTGGAAAGTGCTGTAGTTATCTTTGACATATCAAATTCAACTAACTTTCCGTCTCTTTTTTTAACTTGAAACATTTTCTTTCCTCCGTAATTTAATCTATTTTTTGTGTGCGTATCTAATATACCACAAC
>JAFTIG010000019.1 GCA_017457015.1 Clostridia bacterium
AAGGGCAAATGTAATCTCGTTGCTACGGCACATCATAGCCGTGACAATTTAGAATCTGTGCTTTTCAACCTGTTTCGCGGAACGGGACTGAAAGGTGCTGCGGGGATTGAAGAAAATTTTAACGGCAAAATCATCCGTCCATTTCTCGGCGTAAGCAAAGACGAAATTGAGAAGTACGTCGAGTGCCATAAAATTCCTTACGTTACCGATCCTACCAACCTATCGGACGACTACACGAGAAACTATATAAGGCTAAACATTTTACCTGAAATAAAGAAGATTTTCCCAGACGCAGAAAAAAGCATAACTCGCTTTTCCGAATTATTGCGCACGGACAACGCTTATCTTGACAGTTTAGCAACCGCGACGGTAATCGGATCTAACGACGAGTATAAAATCCCTATACAGACAGATAAGGCCTTGTTTGGACGTGCAATTATTTACGCTCTTAAACGGTTTGGTATAAAAAAAGACTGGGAGAAATCGCATATTGACAGCGTTTTGTCGCTAATTACAGCCAAGAACGGCTGTAGTATAAACCTTAAACAAGGTATCGTAGCGATTCGGGAATACGATTATATTACGCTTTACAACTCAAATAAAAGTAGTCTTTCCCCTATTCCATTTAAGACGGGTGAAACCGTACTATTAAATCAAGTCATAGATATTTGTCCAGTAAAAAAACCCGTTGCCCTAAAAGACGGATTCTACTGCGACGGGGATAAAATACCCGCTACTGCTCAAATTCGATTTAAAAAAGACGGTGATAGATTTACAAAGTTCGGGGGCGGAACAAAAAGTTTAAACGACTACCTAACGGATAAAAAAATACCGCTACGATTAAGAGATACTATCCCACTTATAGTTGACGGGCAGACGGTACTTGCCGTGGTGGGCGTTGCAATTTCAGAAAAAATAAAGGTGGACGAAACCACCGTTAAAATTTATAAAATAAACAAAAGAGGATATATATGAACAAGAACATTAAAGTAATTTTAACCGAAGAACAAATTCAAAAACGCGTAAAAGAACTTGCTAACCAAATAACGCTCGACTATTCAAGCGTGGATAATTCTATCCGTCGCCCCGTGTTTATATGCACTTTAAAAGGCGCTGTATATTTCTTTGCCGATTTAACTAAAAACATCAAGCGTCCGATAATGCTTGACTTTGCCAAACTCTCCAGTTACAGAAACGATACGGTTAGCGGAGAACTGGAAATGCAGAGCGACATTACCACCGATATTGAAGGCAGGGACGTCATTATAGTAGAAGACATAATTGATAGCGGTAAAACTTTGAAATTTTTTGTAGAACTCCTTAAAAAACGCAACCCTGCGTCAATAAAAATTTGTGCCTTCCTTGACAAAAAAGAACGTCGTGAAGCTGACATTAAAGCCGATTACGTCGGGTTTGATATTCCGTGCGGATTCGTCGTTGGCTACGGTTTGGACTATGCGGAAAAGTTTAGAGAACTCCCCTATCTCGGTGAAATAATAGACCCGTCTAAAGCATAAAAAGATCAATGCCGATTATCAAACGCTAAAAGAATTTTTAGTAGAAAAATCCGTAAAAATATAAATTTAAATAGATACGCCGCTTAATGTAATCCCCTTTTAAAGAGAGCATTAAACGGCGTAATTTTTATGAGCAAATTGTTAAAAAATCGCTAAAATAACGGTCAAACATTAAAAAATCGATATTTTATTATTATTTCTTTTTAGCGTTTTCGTATCTTTCGTTAGCAGCAGCAGTTCTTTCATTTGCTTCGGCAATCTGCTTTTCGCGCTCTTTATTCATTTTTGCATTGCGTTCTGCAGGACTCATATGCGCGTCGTCCCAACTTTTTTTGCCTTGTTCTTTTGCTTTTTTGTAAGTGTTGTGAAATTTGTTTTCTTCAAAGTTAGCCTTTGATTCCGCTTTAACCGCTTCTAAATTTGCCTTGTCTACTTCACGTTGTGCTTTTGCGCTCTCCTTCATGTCTGAAAATGCGCCTTTAAAAAAGTTTTTAATACCCATGATTTTTTCTCCTTTCATTTAAGTTTGTGCCCTAATTATACCGCCCAGTGGTTTAAATTACGCCAAAAAAACGTTTTAGTTTTGTAAACGTTAGTTAAAGTTTTGTTAACCCCCTATTTTTTCTTGCCTTTTTAATTTTAACGAGTACAATATTAAAGGTGCGCGCTTTTGCGCGTTAAAAACTTAAAGGAAAAAGCATACAGATGAAAACTTTTGAGCCAAAACTTTTTACGACATTAAAAGGCTATAGCGGTAAACAAATAATTACCGATATAGTCGCGGGAATTATCGTTGCAATTATTGCCCTACCACTATCGATAGCCTTGGCTATCGCGTCGGGTGCTTCGCCTGAAACTGGACTTTACACGGCAATCGTTGCAGGCTTTATTATATCAATGCTTGGCGGTAGCAGGGTAAATATATCAGGTCCGACCGCCGCGTTTGCCACTATCGTAGCAGGCATTATTGCGGGATACGGCATGGACGGACTGTTCCTAGCAACCATTATGGCAGGTCTAATCCTTATTATAATGGGCATTTTAAGAGTCGGCTCTTTGATAAAATTTATTCCCCACACTATAACCGTAGGATTTACCGCAGGCATAGCGGTGACTTTGCTAATCGGTCAACTAAAAGACTTTTTGGGGCTAACTTACCCTGCGGGAACGAACGCTATCGAAACCCCTGAAAAAATCGCACTCGTATTCGAGCATATTTCAACTATCAACTGGTGGGCGGTTTTAGTTGGTTGTATCGGTCTTGCTATACTTATCGTATGGCCGTTTATAAGCAAAAAAATCCCCGGCTCACTCATCGCCGTACTCGTCGGTGCATTGTTTATCGCGCTAGTTCCAAAAGCAAACACTATCGGCTCACTTTACGAAGTGTCGTCAGCCCTTCCTAAATTTTCCATACCGCAAATTGACGGTCAAAGAATTTTAGCGCTACTTCCGAGCGCGTTTACTATCGCAATGCTTGCGGGAATAGAATCACTGCTCTCTTGCGTAGTATCCGATAAAATGATAAACGATAAGCACAATTCCAACACCGAACTTATCGCGCAAGGCGTGGGCAATATTTTTACGGGATTTTTAGGCGGTATACCTGCAACGGGTGCAATCGCAAGAACTGCGGCAAACGTAAGAAACGGCGGTCGCTCACCTATTTCTGGCATGACGCACGCACTAGTTTTATTGCTCGTTTTGGTCGTGCTTATGCCGTACGCAGCAATGATACCTATGCCTATTATAGCGGCAATACTTTTTATCGTCGCTTACAATATGAGCGAGTGGAGAGAATTCGTCCACGTTATTAAAAGCAAAAACGCAGTCGATATTATCGTTTTAATATTGACGTTTGCACTGACCGTAATCTTCGATTTAGTCAAGGCAATAGCCGTCGGCATGATAGTTCATTACGCGGTGATTTTGATAAAATATATAATTCGCCGTAAAAAAGAAAAATCGTTAGCAAGCGACGACACGACCGAACAAATAGCTACCGCTGAACAAGAAAAATAAAAATTTTCGATACGTATTAAAAGCACGATAGGTTTATCTAAAAGTAAACTTACCGTGCTTTTTAACGTCAAACAAATTAAATAACTATTTTGATATCATGAATTTATAAAATGCGTTCCATCGTCGTCTTTAAGGGCGACATGCCGAGTTTTTGATAAAATTTTACCGCGCTTTCGTTTAAGTGCCATACGTTAAGCGTTAAATGATAACAACCGAGTTCTTTTGCGAGCGAAACGCAAAACTCGTACAGTTTTTTGCCTATCCCCTTACCGCGACAATTTTCATGCACGCAAAGGTCTTCAATATAAAAATTTTTAATCCCACGCAAATTCGCGCTTTCCTTTTGTTCTTTTATCGCACAAAACGCGTATCCTACGGCAGAGTCACTATCGTCTGCGTAAACGTAAACGGGCGTGCTATCGTCTTTTAAAATATTTTTAACGTCGTCTTTAGAATACTTATTCGTCCCACCCTTAAAAATATCGGGGCGACCGTCCGCGTGAATACCTTGTACTTGGCGGAGAAGTTCCGAAAGGTTATCGACGTCTTTTTCCGTTGCTCTTCTTATGCTCATATCTTACCTATCCTAATTATTTTAATATATTTTACCACTCATAAAAAAATTACACAATAAATTTTTAACACGTTCAAGAAAATTTTCAAATATTATCTTGACAACTCTTTTGCCTTATTGTATAATGGTACTACAAATTAAAACAAAGGAGAAAACGAAGATGTTCAAACGCACGGAAAAACTATGGGATATTTTAGGAGAAATTTTGGCAGTAGTTCTAGTAATAACTTACGCGCTACTTATCTTAAACGCAACGTTTAATTTCCTAACTAACGCAACCATACTTATGATACTTGATATAATCCGCACCTACGGCTCACTTGCGCTAATCGGCGTGGTCGGGCTTGAAGCAATATCAAAGCGCAATTTTATTTTCAAAATTATCTTTATTGCTCTCTGCGCGATAATCGTTGTATTCTTATTCTTCCCCGGAACGTATCAAAACCTAATCGGAACGATAAAATAATTCTTTAACCACTTTATGATAAAGGCGTACGCTCTTTTGTGTCCGCCTTTATCTTTTTTTATAATGAAATGGATTTTAAAAATTTTACAACTTTTTGTCAAATATCCCGAATACGGGAAAGATATTTTTATACTGTGTAGTATAATATAAATATGAAAGCAGAAAAGATTATCCACACCCTAAAAAACTTACTTACCTTAAACCTTGACGAACTAAACGCTATGACTAATAAAAATCAGTTCATACTCGGCGAAATTACCGCCTACACCGAGTGCATGGAAGTTTTAACCCTTTTTGACTGACTTTATCGTATCTTATAAAGCGTATTAATAAGATATATCTACAATCTAAAAGTTTTTTAATTATTTGTTTTATAGGTTAGAAAAAAGATAAAACGTATATACCTTTAACTATCAAACCTACACCCACTCCGCGTTGCGGAGCGGGTGTAGTAGAAACATAATATAATATATATATTAATTGTATCTTCTCTATTCCTTTGATTAACAAAATTAATAATATACACACACCCTAACCTACCGACCGCAATGCGGTCGGTAGGTTAGGT
>JAFTIG010000002.1 GCA_017457015.1 Clostridia bacterium
TACTGAAGAAACACTCCAAGCGGTTGACCCTGATTGCGAAAACACGGGACTTACCGAAGGCTTAAAATGTTCGGTTTGTGGTGATATTTTGATTGCTCAAGTAGAAGTTCCTGCAACGGGACATACTGAAGAAACACTCCAAGCGATTGACCCTGATTGCGAAAACACGGGGCTTACCGAAGGCTTAAAATGTTCGGTTTGTGGTGATATTTTGATTGCTCAAGTAGAAGTTCTTGCAACGGGTCACACTGAAGAAACACTCCAAGCGGTCGATCCAACGTATGAAAGCACGGGACTTACCGAAGGCTTAAAATGTTCGGCTTGTGGTGAAATATTAACCGCACAACAAGAAATACCTAAGTTAGAAAATCCCAACTGGGATGGAACTATTGCTGAAAAGTTTGATAGTGGTTCGGGAACTACGTCAGATCCGTATTTGATTGCTACCCCTGCCCAACTTGCTTATCTTGCAAAACTCGTTAACGAAGGAAACACGAATTATAATAGTAAGTGTTATAAACTCATAAAAGATATAAACTTAAACAATCAGAATTGGACACCTATCGGTTCTTTCTGTTATTGGAATTATGGAAAATATGACAAAACGTCTAACGATTATACTTTCCAAGGAACGTTTAACGGGAATAAGCATACTATTTCTAATCTTAAAATAACTCAACCGACTTCTTCGGAGCATCAATATTTCGGGTTGTTCGGATACGCAATAAACGCAAAAATTTCTTACGTCAACATAACGAATTTAGATATTTCATTAAACGTGACGACTTCTGTGCTTGTTGGTGGTATAGTAGGCAAAATCACAGAACATTCAAGTTCTATCTCTTATTGTTCCGTTACGGGAAATATCAATATAACCTCGTCAACCTATGGAGTTACCTCGGGCGGCATCGTTGGCACGTCAGACGACCTTACCGTATCTAACTGCGTAGCGCATTGTAACGTTACTGTTAAGGGGTCAAAAGCCTCTTACGGTGGCGGGCTAGTAGGCTCATTTAGTTATGCAGATCCTGGGAATACACCCAAAATAAAAAATTGTATAGCAACTGGCGACGTTTCATGCGAGACTACCTCAACGACTGCAAACGCAGTCGCTGGTGGACTTGTTGGTAGTTTTGGTTCGTACTGTAACACAACTAATTCAGTTGCAACAGGCAACGTCACTGGTAAATGCACTTGGAATGCTTATGTTGGAGGCCTATTCGGAAGTTTTGGACTTTATTCTGCCACCGTTACTAATTGTTATTATTATAGTGGACAAACAATAACTTACACAGACCGATCGGGCACGTTTAACACAGCAAACACGATAAAAGGTACTTCTTGCACGTTAACAAATCTCAACACAAAAACTTTTTACACAAGTACTTTAGCATTCTCTGCTACTAACTGGAATTTTGACAATTTGGATTTTGCTAATGGTAAAGTTCCTACCTTTATATGGAACGTTTAATTGACAACTTAAAACAATTTTTAATATAGAGAAACTCCCGACTTTATAAAAATCGGGAGTTTCTCTTTTTATATTTGTTTTTTAATCTTGCGCTTTTGATTCGCAATAAATACAACGGTAAACTTTGTTGTTTTTATCAACGAGTTTAAATACGTGTTCTATACCTTGTTCTACGCTAGTTATACAACGTGGATTTTTACATTTGATAACGTTTTTAAGTTCTTCTGGTAATTCTAACTTTTTCTTTTCAGTAGTCGTACCGTCTTTGATAAAATTAACCGTTACTTCGGGTGCTATATAACCTAAAACGTCAAGATCTAAATTTATATCCGCGTCAATTTTGATTATGTCTTTTTTACCCGTCTTTTTACTCGGAACGTTTTTAATGAGTGCGACCGTACAATCGAGTTCAGAAAGAGATAAAAAATTATATATTTGCATGCCTTTGCCTGCGTCTATATGGTCAATTACTATACCGTTTTTTATAGGATCGATTTTCATTTATTTATCCCCCTTACTTTATGCCGAGTAATTTTAATATGAGAGCCATTCTTACAAACCTTCCGTTTGCGACCTGTTTAAAGTAACACGCTCTTGGATCGTTGTCTATTTCAACTGCAATTTCATTAACCCTTGGTAGCGGATGCAATATGCATAAATCTTTTTTTGCAGTAGCAAGTTTTTCCAAAGTCAAAATGTAACTGTCACGAAGTCTTAAATAGTCGTCTTCGTTAAAAAATCTTTCCTGCTGAACTCTAGTCATATATAAGACGTCGAGTTCGGGCATTGCTTCTTCTAAACTGGAAGTTTCAACGTAGTTCATGCCGTTCTTGTCCATAACGTCAACTTTTACGTAATCGGGAATTTTAAGTTCGGCGGGCGAAATCAAAACGACTTTGATACCTTTATATCTTGCAAGGGCCTGAATGAGCGAGTGTACCGTTCTGCCAAACTTTAAGTCCCCGCAAAAGCCTACTGTTAGATCGTTTAATCTACCTTTTTCGGTCTTGATCGTAAGTAGGTCGGTAAGCGTTTGCGTGGGATGGTTATGACCGCCGTCACCTGCGTTTATAATGGGTACTGACGCATAGTTAGCGGCAACGAGCGGAGCGCCTTCTTTGGGATGGCGCATTGCGATTATATCGGAATAACAACTTACAACCCTGATTGTATCCGCTACGCTTTCACCCTTTGATGCGGACGAACTGTTTGCATCTGAAAAACCGAGCGTTTGTCCGCCGAGAGAGAGCATTGCCGACTCAAAAGAAAGTCTTGTTCTGGTTGACGGCTCAAAAAATAAGGTCGCAAGTTTTTTGTGCTTACACTTTTCTTGATATTTTTCGGGGTTTAACTTAATGTCTTCTGCAACAGAGATAAGTTCGTCTATCTCTTTAACCGTAAAATCGGTGATTGCCAACAAATTTTTCATTTGACACTCCTTATATATTACGCTTTTTTAATCCAACTTTCATCAGACGGATTATTTCTAAAAGCAATCAGTCTTTCTACGTCGTTTTCCTTTATATATCCGGTTTTTGCAGCAACTTCTACTACCGTGTCAAAGTTAGTTAAAGATACGTTTTTAACGTTTGCTTCTTTTAAGCGTTCTATACCTTTTTTCATGCCGTAAGTATAGATACTGACGATACCTAAAACGATAGCGCCTGCTTCACGGAGCGCCTCAACGACGTCTATACAACTACCGCCCGTAGAAATAAGATCTTCTATTACAACAACCTTCGTACCCGCTTCGAGTTTGCCTTCTATCTTGTTGTTTCTGCCGTGGTCTTTGTTGCTACCGCGAACGTAACCCATAGGCATGCCGAGTATATGGCCTGCAATAGCAGCGTGTGCAATACCTGCCGTGCTAGTGCCAAAAAGCGCTTCTGCTTCGGGATATTCTTTCTTTACCGTTTCAGCAATGGCGTTTTCAACGACGTCACGCGCTTCCGGTGCAGTAAGTATAAGTCTGTTATCGCAGTAAATAGGGCTCTTTATTCCGCTTGCCCAAGTAAAAGGTTCGTCGGGACGTAAAAATACCGCCTTGATTTTAAGTAGGTTTTCTGCCACTTTTTTTGCTATTTCCATTATTCTTCTCCTTTATCCTAAAAATTCTTCAACACATTTTCTGTATGCCGAAACGGGATCTTCCGCACCCGTTATCGATCTACCAACAACTATATAATCTGAGCCGAGTTCTCTTGCCATTGCAGGAGTAGTAACGCGCTTTTGGTCGCCCACTGCGTCGCCTGCAAGTCTTATGCCAGGCGTTATGGTAAGGAACTTTTCACCGCATACGCCGTGTACTTTGCCAGCCTCGAGCGGTGAACATACTACACCGTCAAGTCCGCAATTTTTAGCGTTCTTTGCATAACTCATAACTACTTGATCAAGGGGCTTATCTATTAAAAGTTCTTCAGTCATAAGTTCTTGGTTTGTAGACGTAAGTTGGGTTACTGCAATGAGTAACGGACGAGTGCCGTCTGCTCTCGTCAAGCCTTCGAGCGCGCCTTTCATCATAACCGAGCCGCCGCCTGCGTGAAGGTTTACCATATCTACGTCGTAAGCGGAAAGTACCGCCATTGATTTTTTAACGGTGTTAGGGATATCGTGAAGTTTTAAGTCCAAGAAAATCTTGTGTCCACGACGCTTGATTTCCTTTACTATTTCCACACCGCCTGCATAAAATAGTTCCATACCTACTTTTAAGTAAGGTTTTTCTTCTTTAAACTTATCGAGAAAGTTAAAGAGTTGTTCTTTGCCGTTAAAGTCACACGCAATTATTACGTCTTTTTTCATTATTTATGTGCCTCCCCTATAATTTCTTTTAACGAGTTTATTTTATATCTTTCCATAAACACGGGCAAGTTGTTTATAATATCTCTACACGCATACGGGTTTATTAAGTTTTCCGCGCCGACTTGAACTGCGCTTGCGCCTGCAAGCATCATTTCAATTACGTCTTCTGCCGTCGCTATACCGCCGATACCTATAATGGGAATTTTAACCGCTTCGTATACTTGATACACCATGCGAAGTGCAATCGGGAATACCGCGCGACCGGAAAAACCGCCCATCTTATTTGCTATTATCGGTTTTCTCTTTTTTAAGTCTATTCTCATGCCCTGAACGGTATTTATTAAACTTAAACCGTCAGCTCCGCCGTCTTCACATGCTTTTGCTATCGATACTATATCGGTTACGTTGGGAGTAAGTTTGATAAATACGGGCTTTGTCGTTACCGCTTTTACCGCTTCGGTCACCGCTTTTGCGTTTTCGGGCATCGTGCCGAAACTCATGCCACCGTTATGAACGTTTGGACAACTGATGTTTACTTCAATTATATCAACGTCAGATACCGCGTCTATCTTTTTACAACACTCAACGTATTCTTCAATAGAAAATCCGCTTATGTTTGCAATTATAGGTTTGCGGTAAGTTTCTCTAAGTCTTGGAATTTCATGAGAAATTACCCTATCGATACCCGGATTTTGTAAACCTACCGAGTTGATAAGCCCTTCTCTACACTCTGCAATTCTCGGTGTGGGGTTACCAAAACGCGCTTCACGCGTAGTGCCTTTAATTGATATTGCGCCGAGAATATTTATGTCGTAAATATCGTTAAATTCATACCCGAACCCAAACGTGCCACTTGCGGGAATTACGGGGTTATCTAGTTTTACTCCGCAAAGTGCGGTTGATAAATCTACCATATTATTTCCTCCCTTAAAAGCACGGGGCCGTCTTTACATATACGCTTGTTGCCGTACTTGGTTTTGCAAGAACAGCCCATACACGCGCCGAATCCGCAACCCATACGTTCTTCAAACGAGAACGAGCCGTCTACTTCCGTTGCGTTATATATTGCTTTGAGCATAGGTTCAGGTCCGCAAGTATAAATATGCGTATAACCTTCAACTTGCTTTAAGGCGTCGGTTACGAATCCCTTTATCCCTACGCTACCGTCTGCCGTAGCAACGAGTACGGGTATTCCGAGTTCTTCAAACTCTTCTTTATAAAAAATTTCGCTCGCCGTGTTAAATCCTATTATAACGGTTGGTGCTTTACCTTCTTTTATAAGTATTTTTGCAAGGTTGTAAAGTGGCGGAACGCCTACGCCGCCACCGATAAGCACGGGGCTGTCCCCCGAAAACTCTGTAAAATAACCGTTGCCAAGCCCCGTTAATATATCGAGTTTTGCACCTTCATCAAGCCAACTCATTTGCTCGGTGCCTTTGCCCACTACTTTATATATGATAGTAAGAGTTCCGTCTTCATAATCACAAACGGATATAGGACGGCGGAGATATAACCCGTCAAGTTGTATATTGACGAATTGTCCCGGACGCTCTATTGCGCTCGTATCCCCGGATAATACCATCTTAAATACGCTGTCCGTAAGTCTTTGGTTACTTACGACGGTAAATAATCCTTTTTTCAATTTCTTTCTCCTTGACTTATGCGTCGATAGTAGATATGCAGAGCGTTGTTTCTTCTAATACGTCTAAAAGAACTTTTACGGTATCGAGTGCGGTAAACATCGTTACGTTATTTTCAACCGCCGCCCTTCTTATCTGATAACCGTCGCTCTCTTGCCCTAACGAGTTAACGTCACGCGTGCTTATAACGTAGGTAACGAATCCACGACGGATAAGGTTTATTATTTCTTCGCTATCGTCTTCACTTATCTTCTTTCTAATTCTCGTTCTTATGCCGTTTGCTTTAAGGAAGTTTGCCGTACCGATAGTCGCTTCGATATTAAATCCGAGATTATAAAATCTTCTAACTAGCGGTAAAACTTCTTGTTTATCGGTATCTGCTACCGAAACGAAAAGCGTGCCGTAGTTCATAACGTTCATGCCCGACGCTTGCAACGCTTTATAGAGCGCACGGTTAAGTTTATCGTCGTAACCTATCGCTTCACCCGTAGATTTCATTTCGGGAGATAGATATGCGTCGAGTCCGCGTAATTTATTGAACGAGAACGCGGGGGCTTTGACGTACCAACGTTTCTTTTCTTCGGGATAGGTACAAGTTATGCCTTGCTCTTTAAGGCTCTTGCCGAGTATAACTCTCGTGCCTATATCTGCAAGCGAGTATCCCGTAGATTTTGAAAGGAAAGGTACCGTTCTTGACGATCTGGGATTAACTTCTATAACGTAAACGTCTTCGTTTTTATCTACTATAAACTGAATATTGTAAAGTCCTACGATCCCGATACCAAGCCCTAATTTCTTTCCGTATTCTATTATTGTATTTTTTGCCTTTTCCGATATTGAGAAAGTCGGATATACGCTTATACTATCGCCCGAGTGAACGCCCGTTCTTTCGATAAGTTCCATAACGCCCGGGATAAATACGTCTTTACCGTCGCAAACCGCGTCGATTTCAAGTTCTTTACCTACGATATACTTATCTACGAGTATCGGGTGATCTTCACTGATGTCTACTGCGTTTTTGAGATATTGACGGAGAGCGTTTTCATTGCCGACTATCTGCATTGCCCTACCGCCTAAAACGTACGACGGACGTACGAGTACGGGATAGCCTATTTCTTCAGCGACCTTTACGCCGTCTTCAACGCTAAATACCGCTTGACCTTTAGGTTGCGGTATACCGAGTTTAGTCATTATCTTTTCAAACGCGTCTCTGTCTTCGGCGTTGTTTATCGCTTCGCAGTCCGTACCGATAAGACGAGCGCCACGTTCCATAATAGGCTCTGCAAGGTTAATTGCCGTTTGACCGCCGAGAGAAGTTATTACGCCTTTGGGGTTTTCAAACTCAATGATGTTCATAACGTCTTCAGGCGTTAACGGTTCAAAGTAAAGTTTATCGCTTACCGTGTAGTCGGTAGATACCGTTTCGGGGTTATTGTTTATTATGATTGCTTCAAGTCCGCTTTCCTTAATGGTCTTTACCGCGTGTACGGTAGAATAGTCGAACTCTACGCCCTGACCTATTCTTATAGGGCCACTACCCAAAACTACCGTCTTTTCTTTATCGGTCACTATCGAATCGTTTTCACCCGTATAGGTTGAGTAGAAATACGGAATATACGCACCGCTATAAAGGGTATCAACCATCTTGAACACAGGTTTAATACCGTTTGCTTTTCTATAAGAGTTTACTTCTATTTCGGTAGTCTTCCAAAGTTTTGCTATATACGCATCGCTAAAGCCCATCACCTTTGCTTCTTTGAGTACCGTTAAATCGTTTACCGCGCCTTGGAGTTTCTTTTCCATTTCCACGATATCTCTTATGCACTCAAGGAAAAGTGGTGTAATTTTGGTTACTTTATGAACCTTTTCTATATCCGCGTCACGGCTCAATAATTCTGCGATTGCAAAAATGTTGTCCGACTTAAATTCTTTAATATAATCGAGAAGTTGTTCGTTCGTCTTATCGTCAAACTTGTGGTGATAGATATGGTTTACACCAACTTCAAGCGAACGTATTGATTTAAGCATACATTCAGAAAGGTTTGAGCCGATACCCATAACTTCACCCGTCGCTTTCATCTGCGTACCCAAACTGTTGGATGCCGACGTAAATTTATCGAACGGGAATCTCGGGAATTTTGCAACTATATAGTCGAGTTTAGGCTCGTGAATTGCCGTAGTACCCGACACTTCGATTTCGTCAAGCGTCATACCGACCGCTACCTTTGCGGTTACTTTTGCAATCGGATATCCGCTCGCCTTACTTGCAAGGGCCGACGAACGCGATACTCTTGGGTTTACTTCAATAAGATAATATTCGCTCGAGTTGGGGTTGAGCGCGAACTGAACGTTACAACCACCTTCAATTTTAAGTTCTTTAATAATCTTAATAGCCGCGTCGTTGAGCATTTTAAGATCGTGATCGTTAAGTGAAAGTATAGGCGCTACTACTATAGAGTCACCCGTGTGAACACCGACGGGATCAACGTTTTCCATACCACAAATAGTAATGGCGTTGTCCTTTGCGTCACGCATAACTACAACCTCTATTTCCTTATAACCTTTTACGCTCATTTCTACGAGTACTTGGTGTACGGGAGAAAGTTTTAAGGCGTTTTTCATGATTATTTCAAGTTCTGCTTCGTCGTCGGCAAATCCGCCGCCCGTTCCGCCTAAAGTAAACGCAGGGCGTAAAACTACGGGGTAGCCTATCTTTTTAGCCGCTTCTTTTGCTTGCTCTATACTGTAAGTGATTTCCGACTGGATTACGGGTTGACCGATTGACTCGCACATTTCTTTAAAGAGTTCTCTATCTTCCGCTCTTTCAATACTTTCTGCGTTAGTTCCCAAAAGTTCTACGTCACACTCTGCAAGAACGCCTTTTTTAGCGAGTTGCATTGCTAAATTTAATCCCGTTTGACCGCCAAGTCCCGGTATTATTGCGTCTGGACGTTCGTAACGCAGTATCTTTGCTACGTATTCGAGCGTTAACGGTTCCATATAAACCTTGTCGGCAATGGTCGTGTCAGTCATAATAGTTGCAGGATTGGAATTGCAAAGTATTACTTCATATCCTTCTTCTTTAAGTGCAAGGCACGCCTGCGTACCTGCATAGTCAAATTCCGCCGCCTGACCTATTACGATAGGACCGCTACCTATCACGAGCACCTTTTTAATATCACTTCTTTTCGGCATATTTTTTCTCCTTTCTTATTGTAAGTTATGCGTCTATCTTTTTATCTTCAAACACTAAATTCCCTTTATGGAAATTCATTAAACATTTGCCAAACACTTTTCTTCCGTCAAACGGTGAACATTTACCTTTTGACTTAAACTCGGACGAATTTATCTCGTATTCGTTTACTAAATCGAACACTGCAAGATTTGCTTCTTTACCGTCCGCTATCTCAAAGTTTAATCCAAACCTTTCCGCAGGTGCTACGCTCATAAGTTCAATAGCACGTTCAAGCGTTATCGTTCCACGACGAACGAGTTCTGTGTAAATTATCGGAAACGCCGTTTCTAATCCCACTATACCGTTAAGGCTCAAAAGTCCTTTGTTTTTTTCTTCTTCAGTATGCGGTGCGTGGTCGGTAGCTATCATATCTATCGTACCGTCCTTTATCCCTTCTATAAGCGCTTGTCTATCCTTTTCCGAACGAATCGGGGGATTCATTTTGAACGCTCCGTGCTCCTTTAACATCATATCGTTGAAAACTAGATAGTGCGGTGCAGTTTCCGCCGTTACGTCTATACCGTCGTCCTTTGCCTTTCTTATCGCTTCCACACTGCCTTTGGTAGAAACGTGGCAGACGTGGTATTTAACGCCGATCTTATCCGCTAAACTAATATCGCGCTTTACCTGCTTATATTCGCTTGCCGAACTAATACCCTTATGATTATGCAACTTCGCATACTTGCCGTCGTGTATATATCCGCCGTTTAGCAAAGTATTGTCTTCACAATGTGCGGAAATAACCTTGCCGTGTCTAGTTGCTATGCGCATTGCTTTTTCCATCATTTTTCTATCCTGAACGCCTACTCCGTCATCAGAAAAAGATAGGACAAAATTTGATAGTTCTTCCATATCCGAAAGTTCTTCTCCCTTCTGCCCTTTAGTTATGGACGCCATAGGATAGACGGAAATAACGGCATCTTTATCTATAATCTCTTGTTGGATTTTTAAGTTATCCACAGAGTCGGGTACGGGCTTTAAGTTAGGCATGGAAAAAACAGCGCTATACCCAGACGCCGCCGCGGCAGTCGTTCCCGATTTAATAGTTTCTTTATATGAAAAACCCGGCTCGCGAAGGTGCACGTGCACGTCGACAAAACCGGGGAAAATATGTCTATTTAAACAATCTATAACACGATAAGACGAAGTATCAGTAGGCAAAGAAAAACAAACTATCCCGCCTTTAATTGCGAGATCTTTTTTGACTAATTCGCCACCCGTATAAACAATAGCATTCTTTAATATATAATCCATTTAGTTCTCCTGTCAGTAAAATAAAAAGCCGTGCGTAGTGCAAGGCTTTAAACTATCGTAAACTACGGGTCTAGCCCGCCTAATTGATAAAACCTTGTCGGTCTCTCTGTACCGATTTAAA
>JAFTIG010000020.1 GCA_017457015.1 Clostridia bacterium
CGACGGTTTTGCAAAGGGACTTATTGAAGAAATTTTATCGTCGGGCGATAAATACGGCTCGGCGAATATCGGTAACGGAAAAACCGTTTGTATAGACTACTCGTCTATAAATATAGCAAAACCTTTTCATATAGGGCATTTAAGCACTACGGTTATAGGCAGTGCGCTCTGTAAAATTTATAGATTTTTAGGTTATAAGGTAGTAGGTATTAACCATCTGGGCGATTACGGTACTCAGTTTGGTAAACTTATAGTCGCTTTTAAAAAGTGGAGTAGCATAGAAGCAGTTGAAAAAGATCGTTTAAAAGAACTTACCAGAATTTACGTTAAGTTCCACGACGAAGCAAAACTTCATCCTGAAATGGAAGATCAGGCAAGGCATTATTTTAAACTTATAGAAGACGGCGACAAAGAAGCAGGCGACCTATTTGAACTTTTCAAAAAGATTACGCTTGAAGAAGTGGACAAGATTTACAAACTCTTAAACGTCGAGTTTGATTCTTACGCAGGGGAAAGTTTTTATAACGACAAGATGAAACCCGTCGTTGACGAACTTAAAGAAAAAGGACTTCTTAAAACGTCGGATGGCGCGTCCATCGTCGATCTTGAAGAATACGGTATGCCACCGTGTTTGATACTTAAATCCGACGGATCTTCGCTCTATGCAACGCGTGATATGGCGGCGGCGGTTTACAGAAAGAATACCTACGACTTTTATAAATGTCTTTACGTCGTAGCATACCAACAAAACTTGCATTTTAAGCAGTTCTTTAAGGTGCTTGAACTTATGGGGAAGGACTGGGCTAAAGATATGATTCACGTCGCTTACGGCATGGTGTCTTTAGAGAGTGGCTCTATGAGTACTCGTGCGGGTAAAGTAGTCTTACTTGAAGACGTTATAGATAAGACGATAGAAAAGGCGTATTCTGTAATTGAACAGAAAAATCCAAATCTTCCCGATAAAGATAAAATTGCAAAGGCGGTTGGAACTGGCGCGGTAATTTTCGGCGCGCTCTGCAACAACAAGATTAAAGATATAGTCTTTAGTTACGACAGAGTTTTGAGTTTTGAAGGGGAAACTTGTCCTTACGTTCAATATACCGTTGCTCGTTGTAATTCGGTTATTGCAAAGTGCGGAAAGGGCGGAGAATACGATAACGTCAATATGTGCGATCAAGAATACGCGGTTATTGCAGAACTCGGCAGATTTAAGGACGTCGTTAAAGCGGCGGCGGATAAATACGAGCCGTCGTTTGTAACTAGATACGCAATCGATCTCGCGACGGCGTTTAACAAGTTCTATATGGATTGCAAGATCGCCATTGACGACGAAAACGTTAAGAACTTCCGTTTGGCGATTACAAAGGCTGTTAAGATAACGCTTACTAACGCGCTTACACTTCTCGGTATAGAGACTGTGGAACAAATGTAAGGAGCGTAAAATATAATGAACAAGGCGGTTATATTCGATCTTGACGGTACGCTTATAGATTCACTGCCAGATATTTTTGAACACGTCAATATTACTCTTGAAAAATACGGCGCGCCAAAAAAGGATAAGTCGCTTATAAGACAATATATAGGAAACGGCGCGAGAAATCTTATTTTAAGGAGTTTCGACCATAAAATTGAAAGTGAACGCGCAGATGAAATACTTGCCTTTTATAACAAGAGTTATACAGAGTCAGACAGTCCTAAAACCCAACTGTTTTCAGGGATAAAAGAAGTGCTTTTAGAACTTAAAAAGCGCGGGTATAAACTCGGTATTTTGACAAATAAACCGCAGTTGACAACGGACGACGTTTATAAAACTTATTTAAGTGAAATCGGTTTCGACGCGGTAGTGGGGTATTCTGCAGGCAGAAAGATAAAACCCGATCCAGAAGCGCTTTTTGATATGCTAAAGGGACTTGACGTATCGATAGAAAACGCTTATTTTGTAGGTGACGGCGAAACGGACGTAGAAGTTGCTATAAATGCAAAAGTTAACGGTATCGCCGTACTTTGGGGATACAGGGATAAAGATCAATTATTACTTGCGGGAGCAAAGGCGTTTGCCGATAAACCTTCCGATTTATTAGAATTTATTAAATAAAACTTCGTCATACACAGCGACTGGTTGTTGAAAGCATAATACTGTAAATTTCGTTGTTTTCGCATTTTTTAGTTAAATCATTAAGGCCTGATCGGTCGTTTTTCGTGACTAGATTCAATATTTTTCGCCGTTTGGCGGACATTTCAAAAGACAAACTAAAATAGATTATATCAAGGAGTAGCGTTTTGCAAAAAATTTTCAAAACGATTATCGTTGGCGGTGGCGCGGCAGGATTACTTGCCGCAGTTGAATTGCTCAGTGGTTCGGATTGTCTAAAGGGGGACGAAGTCCTTATTTTAGAACGCACCGATAGGGTAGGTAAAAAACTTATTGCTACGGGTAACGGTCAGGGCAATCTTACGAACGTCAATATCGGCGACGAGTATTATTACGGTGATAAAAATTTTATCGCCCAGTTTATCGAACAAGAAAAACGGATAGACTTAAAAAAGTATTTCAACGGTTTAAGTATTCCGCTCGGTGGCGGTAAAGACGGTAGGTTGTATCCCCTTTCAAAACAAGCAAGCGCGGTTTTAGACGTTATTCGCGCGTACTTGGAGTTTAAAGGTTGCACGGTAGTTACTGGCAAAAAGGTTACGGCAATAGAGAAGAGCGCGGACGGGTTTACCGTTTTTCACGATAAAGAGAAGTTTACGGCAAAAGCGGTAATAATGGCGACTGGCGGTAAGGCGGGCAAACAGTTTGGCACGGACGGTACGGCTTATGCGCTTGCCGAAAAATTAGGGCATAAAACGACCGAACTTTATCCCTCGCTCGTTCAAATAAAGACGGAAACAGAATCGATAAAAGGACTTAAAGGACTAAAAGAAACGGCGTGTGTGACGGCGTTTAGCGGTGCTAAACCGTTAAAGAGCGCGACGGGCGATTTACTGTTTACAGAATTTGGCGTTTCCGGTTCGGCAGCGTTTACCGTATCGGCAGCAATAGCTGGACTAAAAGACGTCTATTTGATTGCCGAATTTTTGCCTGATTTATCCTTTTCCGAAACGGAAAAAATATTAGAAGACCGTATGCAAAAGCCATATTTTAAGAAAGAAGATTTGCTTTGTGGGGTGCTTAATAAGCGTGTGGGGCAGGCAGTTATAAAGGCGGCGCGCTCTTTTACGGCAAATGACATTGCGTATGCGATTAAGAACTTTAAATTAAAGATCAAGGGAACGCTAGACTTTAATTACGCGCAAGTCACGCGCGGTGGAATAAAGACGGATAAAATAAATCCTTTAAACTACGAGAGTAAACTTGCTAAAAACTTATATATTGTTGGAGAAGCGCTCGACGTAGACGGCGATTGCGGTGGGTATAATTTGACTTTCGCGTTCGTTTCGGGTATAATCGCGGCAAAAGACGTGAAGAAGAAAATCAACAAAGGAGTAAAATAATGAGCACATTTATTAAATTTTCAGTAGAACAGTTAGAAGAACAGCATTTATCAAAACTCCGTGAAATCGGTCGGCAGATAGGCGTTAAAGCACCTGCCGCAAAAAATAAAAACCAACTTATTAAAGATATCGTCGGTATTCAGAACGGTACGGTCGATCCCGAACCGCAAAATAAACGCGGAGCACCGACTAAAATCGTTATTGACGTATCCGAGTTTTACGTTAAAAGTAGGCTTTACGACGATAAGCCTATAAAGTCTGAAGTAATTTTTCACGACGTCGTTTACGATAAAAATGAAGATGAAGGAAAGGAAAGTGCGACTATCGTTGAAGGCGTTTTAGAACAGCATATTTCCGGCTACGGTTTTTTGCGCGCGAACAATTATGAAAACTCGCGTGACGACGCGTATATATCTCAACAAAATATAAGGAAGTATAATCTACGTCGTGGCGATAAGGTAAAGGCTTACGTCAAGGTAGTAAAAGAAGGGGAAACCGCCGCCGTTCAAGAAGTAATTTCCGTTAACGATTTAGATCCAAAACTATTTTTAAAGCGTGAAAATTTTGACGATTTGATTCCTTACTATCCTACGGATAGGATAAGGCTTGAAACCGATTCGAGCGCGGTTGCATTGCGTTATATAGACCTTTTTGCTCCGCTCGGTATGGGACAAAGGGGGCTTATAGTTGCACCGCCTAAAACGGGTAAAACGACGCTACTTAAAATGATAGCGCAGTCTATTGAAAAAAATCATAAGGACGTAAAACTTATCGTATTGCTCGTTGACGAGCGTCCAGAAGAAGTTACCGATATTAAGCGTTCGGTAAATGGTGAAGTGGTTTTTTCCACCTTTGACGAAAGCGCAGAGCATCATATAAGGGCGGCGGAACTTGTTATCAACCGTGCAAAGCGTCTTGTGGAAGTCGGTAAGAACGTAGTTATACTTATGGACTCGGTAACGCGTCTTGCAAGGGCGTATAATAATACTGTGGAAAGTTCGGGTAAAACGCTATCGGGTGGGCTTGATCCTGCGGCAATGTACGGACCTAAACGCTTTTTCGGCGCGGCGAGAAACATTGAAAACGGCGGTAGCCTAACTATTCTTTCAACGGCACTTATAGAAACGGGTAGTCGTATGGACGACGTTATTTACGAAGAGTTTAAAGGTACGGGTAATATGGAGATACATTTATCCCGTGAACTTTCGGAAAGAAGAATTTTCCCTGCGATAGACTTAAACAAATCGGGAACTAGAAGAGAAGATTTATTACTTACCGAAAAGGAACTTGACGTAACTAAAAAACTGCGTAAGATTTTATCCGAGTGCTCGGACGCTACCGACAGTTTGCTCGATATGCTTAAAAAGACTAAAGATAATCAGGATTTAGCAAGCAGGGTTGATGCATGGCTAAAACTGTACAGTAAATAAAATTATGAAATCAGAGAGAAACAAAACGATAGATTTCCCTTTAGAACAGGGCAAAGAATTTTTAGATAATTGCGTTGACGTAAACGGCGTTTTGCAAATTCCCGATTGTGTTACCGTTCTTGGCGACGCTTATTTGGCGCTTGAAAAAGTTAAAGATAAAAGCGTAGATCTTTTGATAGTAGATCCGCCTTATAACCTTGATAAGGATTTTCATGGCAACGGGTTTAAAAAATGCGCGGACAAAGAGTACGCAGAATATACCGAAAAGTGGATAAATACTGTCAAAAACAAACTAAAGGATACCGCGAGCATTTACGTTTGTTGCGACTGGAAAAGTGCGCTCGTTATAGGCGGAATAGTGGATAAGCATTTTATTTTGCGTAACCGCATCACTTGGCAGAGAGAAAAGGGGCGCGGTGCGAAGTCTAACTGGAAAAATTCTATGGAAGATATTTTCTACGCTACCGTTTCCGATAAATACACCTTTAATCTCGACGCGGTTAAGCAAAAGAAAAAGGTGCTTGCACCGTATAAAGAAAACGGTGTGCCTAAAGACTGGGAAGAGTGTGACGGCGGAAAGTTCCGTCTTACTTGTCCGTCAAACTTTTGGGACGATATAGCAGTACCTTACTGGTCAATGGCGGAAAACACCGCGCACCCAACGCAAAAGCCCGAAAAACTTATTGCTAAACTAATATTAGCAAGTTCAAACGAAGGGGATTTGGTTTTAGATCCTTTCGCAGGTAGCGGAACGACGGGCGTAGTGGCAAAAAAACTCAATCGTAAATATATCAATATAGAACAAAATCCACTTTATTGTGCGTGGGGGGAAAAG
>JAFTIG010000021.1 GCA_017457015.1 Clostridia bacterium
ATCTCGCTATTGAGATCACATCCTGTATCCGTTAAAATAAAGTACTTTTTCATAATTTCACTCCTCAATCGTTTTATTCCTTAATCGTTTTATTTAATATTTTGCGCGCGTACGCGATGATTACTTTTTTTATCTGACAATACTACGTCGTCTTAATTTTAAGACGATAAAAGGGACGTCCCTTTTTCTTTTTCCGAGCCGCTTTTAACTTATAAAATGCACAATTCTTTCTATTGCTTTTTTGGCTTCAGGTATAGGATAAATCGGGTAAACGTGATTTAGTCCATTTCCTACGACGATAGACGCGTCCACTCCGTTTTCTTTAAGTTTGTTATAGAGTAGAATATTGTCGGGATAAAGAACTTCTCTAGTACCTACAAAAATCAACGTTTTTGCAAGCCCTGTGGTTTTGCCGAATAACGGACTTACCTTATAATCGGTAGCCGACAATCCGTTAAGCCGAAGTTCTCCCCAAATCCTATCGTTTTCAACCTGTACTATAGGATCGGATTTGCGGTATTTTTCTATATCGGGATTGTTTAACGTTAAATCCACCCACGGTGACATGAGTATTATTCCGTCAGGCTGAATCGTATCGTTGTCCAAAAATGATTGACACACACCTAATGCGAGTCCGCCGCCCGAAGAGTCACCCGCTATATAAACCTTTCTATAAATCTTTCTAATTTGCAAATATTGCTCGTTTATAAAGGCGTAAGAATCTTTATAAGAATAGTTCGGCGCTTTCTTATAAATTATCATTTTTACGGTTGCGCCCGTTGCGTTAGAGAGTTTTTCTGCAAAATAGAGATGTTGTTTTCTTGGCGGTCTAACGTACCCTGCACCGTGCAAATAGATAATAACAGTATCGCATTTTTCACCGATAAAGTCAAATATTTGAACGCCGTTTATATTTATCTCGCGTATTTTCTCCGACTTTTTAAGCCGACGTGGCAAAGTTATAGGCACGTCGTTTTTGTCTGGAAGAAATGGTATCCCTTCTCTTACTTGCCGTTCGGTAAGTTTCTTTTCGGTTACGCGAAGATATAGTTCGGCAAGAGTTGCCATCACCGAACGATTATAATATAGTCTTGAAAAAATTAAAAGCAAAAGCGCGATAATAACGACCGCGCTTAACGTAATTAGTATAATGATTAAAGGCACACTCATTATTCTGCAATCAAAATAAAGTCGTATACGTCTTGCTCACCGTGAACGTCGTAAAATTCTACGTCGGGATATTTTTCAGCGATAAACGCCGAAAAGGTTTCCCTTTCTTCATTTGTTGCACCGTTTCCGTAAATTGCTATAAAGAACTGTTTGCCGTCTGATATTTTATCGATAAGTGCCTTTGCCGACTGCATTTTATCGGGAGTAGATACGAGCATCGTTCCACTTGCAAACCCGATATAATCGTCCTTTTCAATATGCACACCGTTTACAGAAGTAGTTCTAACCGCACGGGTAAGAAGTCCCGTTACAGAGTTTTTCATGTCCGATTTCATTGACTGCTCGATATCGTCTACTTCACCCGAATCGTAATCGAGCATAGAAAGTGCCGAATAGCCTTCTCCAACGCTCTTGGTCGGGATAACCCTTATATCCGAATCCTTATACATTCCTGCCGCTTGATCTGCCGTAAGAACGATATTTCCGTTGTTCGGAAGTACGAAAACGTGGTCGGCGTTGACTTCATCAAACGCATCTATAAAGGCTTCAGACGACGGATTGTTGGTTTGTCCGCCGTTTATAACGACGTCCGCTCCAAGTTCCTTAAACATATCTATAAGCCCCTGACCATTTGCAACCGTTACGACTGCGTATTTTCTGCGCGCGCGCTTTACTTTTTTGTTCATATCGGAAAGAGTGCTCTTTTTTCCTTCAATAGTTTCGTTGTGTTGAAGCGTCATGTTTTCAATCTTTAAGGTTAAAAACTCACCGTAATTTTGACAGTGCTGTAAAACCTTCCACGGCGTCATAGTATGAACGTGAACTTTTACTACCGTACCCGTCTTAAATGCAACTATGGAGTCGCCTACGGTATCTAAAAACTCAATGAGTTCGGGAATAGAAAATGCGTCAACGTCCGTTTTAGAACGCTGTAATTGCAATAAAAATTCCGTACAGTACCCGAATTCCATTACACTGTTTTCATTAAATTTAGAAAGGTCAATCGCCTTTTTTTCACCGTCTAAAGTAACGGCAAGTTCTACATCTGCGTCAGTAGTAAGCGCTTTATAAAAACCTTCGATAATATAAACGAGTCCTGCTCCGCCGCTGTCAATAACTCCTGCTTCTTTTAAGGTTGCAAGCAGGTCCGGAGTGTGTTCTAAAGACGTTTTCATCTCTTCTAAAACGTCAAAAAAGAATACGTCCGCAGTCTTATCGTCCGCGTGCTTATTTATCATACTTTCGGTAGACTCTCTCGCTACCGTCAAAATAGTACCTTCTACGGGAACTGCGACTGCGCCGTAAGCGCGTTTAACACCCTGCATCATAGCGTTTGCGAAGACGGGAAGTTCAACCGTTTCAAAGTCTTTAAGACCTTCGGAAAGCCCAAAAAATAACTGCGATAAAATTACGCCCGAATTGCCCCTTGCGTTAAAGAGCATACCGCGAGCAAATGCCTTGGCAATCTCGCTAACCGAGCAATCGCCGATAGAAGAAATCTCATCCACGCCGCCCTTAATGGTAAGATACATATTTTCACCCGTATCGCCGTCGGGAATAGGAAACACGTTCAAATCGTTTACTTCTTTTACGTTTGCGTGCAAATTAGCCGCACCGAAAACGAATAATCTTTTAAGCGTTTTGCCGTCTATAATTCTAATATCCTGCATTATTTTCTCCGAAAAATTTTTCCTGTGTAAAATAAAAAATGCATTTTATTTCAATATATATATTAATATAAAAATATTAACTGAATGTTAACCGTTAAAAAATACTTTAAAAACGACGAAAAACCACTGTTGAAGTGGTTTTCCTATACAACTAAATTAAATTTTCATATTCTTTAATAAACTTTATAACACCGCTTGACCAGCCGTGGCATAAACTGTGACGGAAACCAACGTAGCAATGCGCGCCGAAATCACCGTGAATATCTTTTTGACCTTTTTTAGGAAACTTGTCTATTCTAGAACAGTTTTCCGTCCAGTCGATATTAAAGTCTTCAAAGAAAGTGGTAGCGCCGAGATCAAGCATTGCGCCGTAATATTCCGTCAGTATCTCTATTGCTTTTCGTGGGTTTTTAGACGCGATTGCCTTTAAGATATAATAACTCATAAAGGTCGACATTCCCTTTGCACCGCCTAAAATAAGTTTATCGTAATCGTCGTCGGAAATAGCACCTTCAGCCATATACTTTAGTCCGATAACTTGTTTCATTTTATTGACTGTGATAGGAACTTTTTTGAGTTTTGAAAGCACGGATTTAGCAAGAGAAGTATCTTCGTTAAAGTCCTTAAACATCTCTATTGCCTTTTGCACCGCCATAATATTGATTGCGCGCACGCCAGACTCTTCGTCACCGCTATCGCAGGAAGGCCAGTCTACAAAATTCCAACCGTAATCCATTTTGCCAGACTCGTCGACTAGTTCGTCAAAACGGTTTATAAGACCTTTAAAATATTCTATTTGTCTTACTGCAAAATCCTTTGCACCCGTGATCAAATAATAGTCTGCAACTATTATCATCCACCACATAGAATATGAAGATATACCGTTCATCCAAAGTGGTAACGGAGTCTGATCACGAACGAATTCAAGCGAACGCTCTACTTTATCAAGTTTTCCATACATTGTAGATAAAGCCAACATTTCGGGGTGCATATCGCCTATCCAAACAAGTCTATCGCGTTTAATGCCGTCCCAAATATACTCACCTGCCGCACAGAGATCAACCGTGCGTTTTGCCGTATCAAAAATTTGCTTTACGCGCTTATCAGTTCCGTTGTAGCGGTATACGGGTTTTTTAACCAAAATTTCATTTTCACAAAAAATATTTTGGATTATTATATTTAAGTTCTTCAAAAAGTCTATGCGAACGAATCTAAAACCTGAATTGCCAAACCTGACGTCTCCATAACTTGATATATTCGCAGTAAAATCACGCGGACTATGGTCGTTGGTTGCCCCCTTTTCGTCAATATCAGAACACGCTTCAGTAAGACTTTCACCAAAACGAATTCTTAGAGCAGGCTCTTTCCCGTTAGGGTAACGGTTATCAAAAGACGCGCCTGTAATAATGCGGATTGAACCGTTCATTTCCTTGCCAAAATCAAGAATGATATAGCCCGTACCGTCAACCACAGCGTTAGAATTTTTCCACTCTTCGTCACGACGATGAACGACTTGCAAAGGTTTTTTAACCTTGAGAGCGTTGGGATTAATAACGTTTTCAAACTTAACTATTTTTTTTGGAAGCAATAACTGTTTCATAATTTATCCTTAAAAATTCTATATAAATCATAACCTTCTCTTTTTTAGAGAAGGTTACTTTTATTATACCATAATCTTATATAATGTCAACTGATTTTTTTATCATAAATGATTTAAAACTTATCAAAAGTGATTTAATTTATGACAACAAACACGCTTTCACCCGCTTTGAGATTTACCGAAAAAACGCCGTCTACAAGTTCCACTTTTTTTGCAACTCCACAAATAACGGCGGTAACGGTTTTAACGCCGTCAAACTTAAAAGTAAGCGCGTTTTCAACGTTTTCACTAGGCTCTGTGTAGTTTACCGCCATATATGCTAGTTTATCGCCGTCGTTAAACTCTGCAACTATTGCGTCTGCCGAACAGGTGAAATCTTTTAAGCGTTCAAAGTTTTCTATCTCTTTACCCTTACAAAGTTCAAACGCCTGTGCGTTGTAATCGTTGTGATAAGCACTGCCTGCATACGTTTTTGCGCCTACCCACTCAAACGGCAAATAATATTTACCGAGCGCAACAGCACGCTCGTTAGCGCGCTTAACGTGATCGTAAGTTTTAGTATATACCACTTGATCGTCATCACAAAGCACTGCCGTACCGGGGTTTGCAAAACCCTTGTTTGCGTAAATGTAATACTCTATAAGTTTAGCGCCGAAAACGAGCGCAAGGTTTACCTGAAAATCTACGTCTTCATACGTTTCAATCTCGCGGAGACGTAAACCTTCGTTTGAAACGAGTTGTATACAAATTCCCGTGCGAACGTCGTGACCTTCGGCTATGAGTTTTTTGGTGCGTTCTGCCAAACGGAAATAATCGCGTATTGCCGTAGGCTTAATATAGTTTACCCCGTTTTCACTAGCCATAGGATAGTGGTCTGTGCCAAGACTCTTTTCACCCTTGACTTTCTTTAATATCTCTTCTATGTAATAATCGAGATAATCTTCTTCATAGCGCGGTGCGTTTTCTTTGCCGTAAAGAAGTGTCATGCCATAATCTTGCAAAAGGTTTAAGTGGAAAAACGTATCGCCACCGTGCTCGTTATACCAGTCTACTAGTCTTATATAATCTTTAATAGCGTATTTACAATACCAGTCGAGAACAGTGGGACTAGGCTCGTCAGTTATATAATAACCGTCAGCCTTACCCAAGAACTCGTCTTTAACGTTGTCGTAATAATGAATACTGCCGTTATCCATCGTGCGGAGCATAACTTTAAGCCCCTGTTCTTTGCAGTGCTCTATCGCCTTAAAGTATTCGTCCGATATGGTCTTATCGGGATTATCGCGAACTATATAATCTTCCGTTAGATTGTAGTAGTTAAAACCTGCTTGTTTGTACTTAATTAAACGTTCGGGCGTAGGGATAGGCGGAACGTCTGCTAAAATAATAAACTCTTCCTTTTTCTTGAAATTTTTATTTGCCATTTAAGTCTTTCCTTGATTTACTTAAAAATTTAGCCTTTCTCTTTCGGGAAGGCTAATTATATTATATCATAATCAAAAATTGATTACAAATTTATTTTTTCTATATATTGACTAAAACACAAACTATAGTGACTTAATTTAAGATAATAAACGCGCTTTCACCTGCGTTTAACTTAAGCGTCAATCTTCCGTCGTCAAGTGCGTATTCTTTGGGCTCGCCGTTTATCACCACCGTCACTTTACCGACTTTATTAAAGGTGAAATTAAGGATGTTTTCGACGTATAAGGTCGGCTCGGTGTAGTTTAGTGCCATGTAAGCAATTCTATCCCCGTCCTTAAATTCGGACACTATTGCGTCGGCTGTAGAAGAAAAATCTTTAAGAAAAGCAAACTTTTCAATTTCTTTTCCCTTACAAAGTTCAAAGGCTTCTAAATTGTGCGCGTCATTAACTAATGTGCCAGCGTAAGTTTTTGCGCCTACCCACTCGAACGGTAAATAATATTTACCGAGCGCGTTTGCACGCGTATTTGCGCGCTTTACCCAGTCGTAAAGCGGACTATATTCTTCTTGCGTTTCCTTGTCAGTTATTATGCCCGTGCCACGACCGACGTAAAGGTAATATTCTAAAAGTTTTGCGCCGAAACAAAGCGCAAGGTTTACCTGAAAAGTTATGTCGTCCGCACATTCCATTTCACGCATTTTAAGTCCTGCGTCAGACGTCAACTGAATACAAAAACCCGTACGGACGTCGTGACCTTCGGATATGAGTTTTTTAGCGCGTTCTGCAATACGGAAATAATCGCGAATTGCAGTTTCTTTTATGTAGTTCACTCCGTCGGCACTCTTACATATCGGATAATGATCGGTCGATAAACTTTTTTCACCCTTGACTTTCTTTAATACCGTTTCTATATAGTCGTCAAGATAATTTTCATAGTTAGGCGTGTTGATTTTGCCATGCACTATCCACATGCCGTAATCTTGCAGAAGATTTATGTGGAAAAAACTGTTTCCGCCGTGCGCGTTGTACCAGTCGACGAGTTTAGAAAGTTTATCGAGCGGTGCAGAGCCGTACCAAGAAACGTAAGTATAACTCGGCTCGTCAACGATATAATATCCGTCCGCTTTGCCCACGAATTCGTCACCTACGGTATCGTAGTAGTCGGGACTATTAGAGCGCATGGTGCGCAGTATTGTCTTTAATCCTAGCGCGTGTACGTCGTCAATGACTTTATAATATTCGTCGGAAATTTTCCCGTCCGCAGTATCTCTAACGACGTAGTCTTCGGTAAGGTTATAATAAGTAAAGCCTGCATCTTTATACTTTTGCAAACGCTCTAAACTCGGGATAGGCGGAACGTCCGCAAATATGATAAATTGATCTTTTTTCTTAAAATTATTGTTAGCCATTTTTAGTCCTTTTTGTTTTGCTGATATATTAAATGGTTTTTTAGTAATGAAATATTAAAAACTAACGCGCTTTTAATAAATTCACACTATCTCTGCCCGACCGCATACGCGGTCGGGCAGAGATAGTGTGATAATAAGTAAATTTCTATTATTATCGTTTATCACTATATGAAATTTTTAATAATCCCCCGACGGGGATTTTACTCCCCGTCAGAGAAAATATTAAGTTTTAATTTTTTATTGCTCTTAAAAATTAAGCAACATTGCCGTCGTAGATACAATCGATATAGATAGTAAATACTTCTCCGTCTTTAGTATGGTTTGCCGCACCAATGCCAACTATATTACTTGCCGTACTATTTTCAGTAACAACCAATTTTCCCCATGAACCTGCGGAAATTCCACCATACTTAAACGTAGAGCAACCATCACTCGCAAATAAACTACCGCCATTAGGTTTAGCATCTACATAATATTCAACAGTATATGTACCTGAATGTGCTTTAGGTAAAATCATATTAACTACTGAACAATTATGTGTTTTACTAAGATTAATAGTTAATTTCAATACACCCGTTCTTGCTTGACCGCCAAGTTCAACTGACTGAAGAATTTCTGCAGTATAATATAACGCTGGATTAGTCTTCGGTGTAATAAACAAATTAGCATATGCATCATTATCAAAATCAGCAAGTTCAGCACCTTCTAAAGTAGTAGCTGCTTTTGTTATATCTTCTGCAATTGTAGTTTGAGAAGCATCCCAAATGCCTGAAATATAAATTTCAAAATTTCCTGCGGTTTGATTTACAGTACCTATAGCTATTGAATCTACATAAGCATCTCCGCTTATGTCTATGGTTTTTCTATTCCATGTTCCTACAGAATAATAATTTTGAGCCCCGTTTTGATACGTCTGGTAATAGAATTTAAGATTTCCGTTTCCATTTCCACCTGTCTTATC
>JAFTIG010000022.1 GCA_017457015.1 Clostridia bacterium
ATTTTACCCGTCTTTAAGACTTCTCTTATGCTAGTGGCGCTAGTTTCACCCTTTTTAAGAGTAGTATCGTTATGGTCACCGTCGCGGTGCATAGGGTAGATCATAATATCGCTTTTAGTGCGGAGCAAGGCTTTAGTATATTCTAATCCTAGCACGTTGTTCGGTGAAGATATAAGGCTTTCGTCAAAGCGGTCGCCTTTAAGCGTTTTTACCGTTTCAAACTTTGCCTTGGCAAGTGAAATTCCGCCGTCGAGTTTTTCTTTTAAAATCTTTTTAAATTCTTTGCTCTCTTCTATAAGTTCTTTTGCGAGAGATATATAACTTTCTCTATTGCCACTCTCTACTCCAAAACACAGTCCGTCCACTACGCCGAGCGAGTTTATAATATTAACCGCACCGCGCGCAAAAGTTTCTGCGTTTGCGGTTGCAAAGACGGTGGGAAGCTCAATCACCGCGTCAGCCCCTGCGATAATAGCGTGGCGAGCGCGGGTAAATTTATTTAATACGGCAATATCTCCACGCTGGGTAAAGTTACCGCTCATGATAACTATAATCTTGTCGGCTTTAAGAGTGCTTTTAACGTAATCAATATGTTTTAAGTGACCGAGATGGAAGGGGTTATACTCGGCAATAATAGCGCAAATTTTCATAAAATGTGTAAAATCCCTTAATATCTATTTACTTTTTTTAACAAATGTTGTAAAATAAATACGTTGTGAAATGCTTTAATGATATTTTACAACAAAACGCATAAAATAGCAAAACAATTAAACGGAAAAATTATAAAGGAGCGGATAATATTATGTCCAACGTTTTGGAAAATATCAAAAAACAGGCAAGCGCACTCAATAAATGTATAGTTCTTCCTGAAGGTGAAGATTCAAGAGTAGTAGTTGCCGCAGCACAGGCTGTTAAAGAAAATCTCGCACGCGTAGTAGTTCTCGGCAATCCCGAAGAAATCGCTAAAACAAACCCCGAAGTAGACCTTACGGGCGTTACGGTAATCGATCCCGTAACTTACGATAAGACCACTGCTTATGCGGAAATTCTCTTTAAGGCAAGAGAAGGTAAAATCAATAAAAAAACTGGTCAGCCCGAATACGCTGACGTCGACGCGGCTAAAGCGTCTATATTAAAAGACTACACTATGTACGCTGCACTCATGCTTAAAGCAGGCGACGTTGACGGTTTGGTTTCAGGTGCGTGCCACTCTACGGCAAACACCCTTCGTCCCGGCTTACAAGTAATTAAGACTGCGCCCGGCATTAACACCGTATCAAGCAGTTTTATCATGGTTGCCGACCGTGAAAACAAATATAACCCCGACGGCGTTGCAGTATTTGCAGACTGCGCGATAAATATTGAACCCGACGCTCAACAGATTGCAGATATTGCTATTTCTTCTGCTGAAACGGCTAAAAATATCGCAGGTATCGAACCGAGAGTTGCAATGCTCTCTTTCTCGACCATGGGCTCTGGTAACGACGATAAGTTCTTTAAGTCCGTTCCCAAAATGCAAGAGGCAACCCGTCTTGCAAAAGCGGCTGCACCCGACCTTAAACTTGACGGTGAATTCCAGTTCGACGCTGCCGTTGCACCTGAAGTAGGCAAATTAAAAGCCCCCACTTCTCCCGTTGCAGGTAACGCTAACGTATTTATTTTCCCGAACATCAACGCAGGTAACATAGGGTATAAGATTGCGCAACGTTTCGGTGGATATATGGCGCTCGGTCCTATCTGTCAAGGTTTTGCAAAGCCGATAAACGACCTTTCGCGCGGTTGCAGTAGTGACGACGTTATCGCGGTTATTGCAATCACTGCATTACAGGCTCAATAATAATTTTGAATACGAAAATACATTTAAGGAAATATAATCATGAAAATTTTAGTTATAAACGCAGGTAGCTCATCTCTTAAATATCAACTTATCAATATGGAAGACGAGAGCGTAGTATTAAAGGGCGTATGTGAACGTATTACCGCAACGGGCGGAATACTTACCCAAAAGACTTTCGACGATAGAAAACTCGTTATCGAACAAGATATGCCCTCTCATAAAGAAGCGATGGAACTCGTATTAAAGGCAATGCTCGATAAAGAAAACGGCGCCCTTAACAGCGTTGACGAAATCGGTGCGGTAGGTCACAGAGTTCTCCACTCGGCAGAAGATTTTAAAGAGTCGGTAGTTATCGATGACGAAGTTATCAGAATTTGCGAAAAGAACGCAGTGTTCGGTCCGCTCCACATGCCCGGTAATATCGCGTGCATCAAGAGTTGCCGTGAAGTTATGAAAGGCGTTCCGATGGTTGCGGTATTCGATACCACTTTCCACTCGACTATGCCTGCTAAAGCATATATGTACGGTATTCCGTACGAAGTGTACGACGAATATAAGATTAGAAAATACGGATTCCACGGAACTTCACATAAGTTCGTAAGTCAGGAAACTGGTAAACTTTTAGGAAATCCCAACGCAAAAATGGTTATTTGTCACTTGGGTAACGGTTCTTCTATCTCTGCGGTAAAAGACGGCAAGTGTCAAGACACTTCTATGGGCTTTACTCCGCTTGAAGGTTTAGTTATGGGTACGCGTAGTGGTGATATCGATCCTGCGGCGGTTGATTATTTGAGAGAAAAACTTAACCTTAAACCTGAAGAAGTGGTTAACTATCTCAATAAGAAGTGTGGCGTTTTAGGCGTTAGCGGAATTTCAAGCGACCTTCGCGATTTAGAAGCGGCTACCGCACAAGGTAACGAAAGAGCGCTTCTCGCACTTGAAATGCTCGCTTATAGAGTAAAGAAATACGTAGGTAGTTATATTGCCGTTTTAGGCGGTGCGGACGCGATCGTATTTACGGGCGGTATAGGTGAACACTCGCCCAGAATCCGTCGCTTGGTTATGGAAGGTATGGAATTCTGCGGTGCTAAATTTGATGAAGATAAAAACCTTGCTTACGATTCGGGTATCGGCTATCTCAATACTGAAGATAGTAAGGTTAAGATTATCGTTCTTCCTACCAACGAAGAACTTTCTATTGCAAGAGAGACTAAAGTTCTTACCGCAAAATAATTAAATTCGGTAAAAGAAAAATATTTTTGCTTGAAAATCGTTGACAACGGGCGACAAATAGTATATACTTGTTAGGCTTATTAAATTGGGTATATTATGATTTTAGACCTTAAAAAACTGAAAAGAACGGGAAAAGATAGTAGTAACTTTTTCTTTGAGTATGCACCCGAAACGGAACTTTTGGACCTTCCTAACGCGGATATCGTGCTTCCGATCAGCGTAAACGGGACGGTTACTATCACGGGTGAGCATAGTGCGTATTTAGACGGTGAAGTGATTTTTTCCGTCAAAGGCGAATGCACTAGGTGTCTTAAAGATACCGAAAAAGAATACGCGTTAAACTTTCAGGAAGCGGTCGAAAGTAATAATCCGGACGGTTACCCCGTCAAAAACGATACGGTCGATTTAAGACCGATAGTCGACGATTTGATTACGATAAACTCACCCGTAACGTTCTTATGTGCGGACGATTGCAAAGGAATTTGTACGGGTTGTGGCGTAAATCTTAACGACGACAAATGTAAATGTAAAAACTAATAGGGAAGGTATAGAAAAATGGCAGTACAAAAAAGCAAAACGTCAAAACAGAGAACTAACACCAGATACGCACAGTGGAAAATCGATGCACCGAACCTTTCGGAATGCCCCCAGTGCCACGAACTTAAAGCATCCCACGTTGTCTGCCCCAAATGCGGTTACTATAACGGCAAACAGGTTGTTAACGTAGAAAAGAAAGAAAAGAACTAATATGATTTTTTAGGGCGTTATTCTAAATAAAACGCCTTAACAATCTATGAAAAGAAACACGCGTGCATACCCGTACGCGCGTGTTCTATTTTAAAAAGTAAAGCCACTTATTTTTAAGTGGCTTTTTGCGTGTTTAATTTATAATGCCCGACTATCGTTGGGCATAGTTATTTTTAAAAAGTTGCAAGCCCTAAAAGGTAGTCGGCGGAAACGTCGTATAACTTGCATAAGAATATAAGTTGTTCGTAATTTAATTCAAACACCCCGTTTTCAAACCTACTGTATTGCTGTTGCGTCATAAACAATTTTTCGGCGACTTGCCGTTGTGTGAGTCCAACGTTTCTTCTGGCTTCTTTTAATCGTTTACCAACTTCATATTTAACGCTCATTTTATTCCCCTTTGTTAATATGTTGCATTTATATTATAAAAATACATCATAAAATGGCTTGACTTACATCATAAAATGATGTATAATTTGGTAAATAAACACAAAGGAGACATTTTTTATGTCAAGAAAAAGTAATTTTTTAACTATTATATTGCTTATGCTAACTTTAACGTTGGTTTTAGGTATTACCGCTTGTACACCACCGCACGAGCATTCGTTTGCAACCGCATGGGCGAACGACGCAAATTATCACTGGCACGCGGCAACTTGCGAACACGAAACGGAAATTGCAGATAAAGCAGAGCATACTATGGACAACGGAAATTGTACTGTGTGCGGTTATAACGAGTGGGAATATGCCGTAGCAAATCTTAACGTAGGTTTATTTGATGCAAACATTAATTATCAGTATGAAATGATAGTGGGTGGTATAAAGGAAACCGAAATAAAATCTAATGCAAATTTATTTTATCTTTATGAGCCTTCAGGAGAATATGATTATGAATACTATGTAGAAAAGTGTGACGGCTATTATATTGGATATACGAAACAAGGCAGTGAGTGGAGTATGAACACTTGGGAAATAAGTGAAGAAGATTTGACTGGAGAAGAATCGTATTATTCTTTAAAAATATTTTACAATTTTCTAAACGGACTTGAAGCGGTTTATGATGCAGAAACGAAAACCTATATTGTGAATAATGTAGACGAATTTTTGCGTTGTACGATAGAGAATGGAAGAATAATTAAGATAGAAATGGGTGAAGGTGAAACCATATACAGTATTGTAAATATAAAATACGGTGAAGACGCGGTGTTTGAAATCCCTAAAGAAATCAAGCACGAACATACTTTTAGTACGGAATGGACTAAAGATGAAAATTACCACTGGCGCGCTGCAACGTGTGAACACTATATAGAAGTAAAAGATAAAGCAGAACATACTTTAGACGGCGAAGTTTGTACCGCTTGCCGTTATGGCGAATGGGAAGTTGCCGTTGCAAATATGAAAGGGGGGTTATTTGATGAAAATTTAAACTGGTCGTATGAAGTGTATGATGGAGAAGATAAAGAAACCGAAATAAAATCTAATGCAAATTTATTTTATCTTTTTGTGGGTGATGCTGAAATATACATAGAGAAGCGTAACGACCATTATATTATGTATCAAAAGGATGATACAGGGGTATATCATAGATTTATCAGTGCGGAACTTCTTGACGAACAGGTGGTATATGAACTATGGCGCTATTCCTTAAAATATAATTGGTACAACAAGTTAATCGGGCTTAAAGCGACTTACGATACAGAAACGGGCACTTATATAGGTACTTATAGTGGTGAAGATTATACTGAATCTAGTACATTTATTCGCTGTACGATAGATAATAGAAAAATCGTTAAAATAGAAGTCAGCAAACATGAAAGTTTACCAGTATCTAGTGTTATAACTTTTAAATACGGTGAGAACGCAGTGTTTGCATTACCTGAAGAACATCAAAATCATGAATGTCAATTTTCTAGTGAATGGACGAGAAACGAATATTCTCACTGGTATGCTGCAACGTGTGAACACAATGAATCAAGCAAAGATGTTGAGAGCCATACTTTTGATAGTGCAACTTGTACTATATGCGGTTTTTATTGTGAACATCAGTTTTCGTCAGAATGGTCAAAAGACGGTAGTTATCACTGGCATGCCGCAACGTGTGGACACGAAACGGAAATTGCAGATAAAGCAGGGCATACGCTGCAAGACGGGAAATGTACTGTTTGTAATATTAGCGAATGGGAAATTATTGTTGAACGCTTAAACGTAAGTTTGTTTGATGAGAATTTAAACTATTCGTATGAAGTGATTTTTGACGGCATAAAACGATTTGAAGTAAAATCAAATGCTAATTTGTTATATTTTTATGAGTATAATTTAGATAAAGGTGCTTTTGAACATTATGTAGAAAAGTGTGACGGTAATTATATTAGTTATGCGAAAGATAGCAATGGTGCTTGGAATAATAATTCAAATGAAATGGAGATTAAGTATGACTTGGCTATGTTAGAGCCTATTTTATCTTTGAAAAATGAATATTATCGACTAGACGGATATGAGGCAGTATACGATGCGGGAACAAAAACTTATATTATTAATACGAGGTATAACTTTATGAGTTGTACGGTTGAAAATGGTAGAATAATTAAGATAGAAGTAGGTGAAACCGTATATGAGATTGTAAATATAAAATACGGTGAAGACGTTGCTATTGAATTGCCTAAGAACTTAAAAATCTAGTGTAAAGATATATAAAACAAAGGAGAAAATATGGTTGAATTTTTAAACACTACTTTTTCCGCTTTTGACGGTGGAATGTTTAAGGCAATGAATAATTTAGCGGAATCGGCAGGTTCTATATTTACGCCTTTATTTAAAATTATAATGTTGATAGGTGAAAAAGGTTTAATTTTCTTTGCGGTGGCAATAGTTTTAATGCTATTTGCTAAAACAAGAAAATTAGGGATATGTATTTTTGGTGCTGTTGCGTGCGGGGCATTTTTAACGAACTTAATATTAAAAGATATAATTGCCCGTCCACGCCCGTTTGAAGAAAGTTTGGAATTTGCAGAGTTTTGGAAGTTCGTTGGGAGTCCTGAAGAAGACGGATATTCTTTTCCGTCAGGACATATGACGGCTATAACGGCGGCAATGACAGCGTTATTTATTCTATGCAATAAAAAATGGAGTTGGGTTGGTTTTATAGGAGTGCTACTTATGGGCATTTCAAGAATTTACTTGATAGCGCATTACGCGACTGACGTAATAGCCGGAATTATAGTTGGCGCGGTATCGGGAGTAATAGCGTTCTTTATTACCAAGTTAATTTATACCTTATTAAATAAATATTCGGATAAGAAATTTTGCGAGTTTTGTTTAAATTGGAGTTTGTTTGAAAAGCAAGAAGAAACCGATTCAGTTGAATAACTTAAAAAGTGAAGCCGTGAGTTGATGCTCACGGCTGTTTCTTTTGCTTAAGTTTATTCATTTATTAAAACGGCGGTGGCGTGAACGCAAATGCCTTCTTCTCTACCAACGAAACCCAAGCCTTCAAGCGTAGTTGCGCCTATACCTACGCGCGACGCGTGTAAGTTTAAGGCGTTTGATAAATTTTCCGTTATAGTTGGGACGTATTTTAGTAGTTTTGGTTTTTCTGCCATTATGGTAGCCGAAACACTACTTACTTTATATCCCTTTTCTTTTATCATAGAAAGGACGGTTTCTAGTAGTTTCATACTGTCGGCGTCTTTATATTTGGGATCTTTGTCGCTAAAGTGGTATCCTATATCTCTCATAGCGAGAGCCGAGAGTATTGCGTCCATTATTGCGTGCGTTAGGACGTCCGCGTCAGAGTGCCCTAATAATCCTTTATCGTGTGGAATAACTACGCCACCTAAAATAAGTTTTCTATTTTCAACGAGTTTATGACAGTCGAATCCCGTGCCAAAACGGCAATCGCTATCTATGCGGTTAAAGTCTTCGGGGTAGGTGAGTTTTACGTTTTGTGCGTCGCTATTAAAAACGTGCAAGTCGCCGATAAACTCTTTATAGACTTCTCCGTCGTCGTTAAAAGATTTTTTACTCGCGTGCGCATACGCGCGTTTTATAAGTTCAGTTTTAAAGCCTTGCGGTGTATGTACCGAGAATACGTCGTCTTTACCTAGATATTTGGAAACGATACCGCTCTTAACTTTAACAGCCGTGTTGGGGGACGGTAGAACGGGGATAGCACCGCCGAATTTAACCGCTCCGTCTATACAGTCTTTTATAATCTTTGCGGTAACAAAGGGACGCGCGCCGTCGTGGATAAGAACGATATCTCCAGTGACTAAAGACAGTGCGTTCTTAACTGAATCCGTTCGGGTAAGTCCACCGAGCACTATTTTTACGTCGCTGTCAACGATTGTTTTAATTTCCGCAACGTCGCATTCTGATGCCGAAATTATATATTCGTCGATAAGGCCGCTATTCTTAAAGGCAAGGTAGGTTTCTTTAAGGACGGTCGTTCCGTTTATGGTAACGAGCAATTTGTTTTTGTCAAAGCCTGCGCGAGTGCCTTTGCCTGCGCAAGCGAGAATTAAAGTAACTTTCATAGTTCACCGTGCGCCTAAACGGTAAATAAACAGTTTAGACTAATAATAGTTAAAATTAATATGAATAGGGGATAGTTTGCGTCGATACGAGAATTAATCGGTAATGATACGATAGAGTTTATCAGCGTCTTCTTTTCTAACGGTTTCTTTAATTTGCAATATCTCAAACTTGACTGCACCGCTGTTAAAACCTATTTCCACAACGTCGCCTTCTTTCACTCTGCAAGACGGCTTGACTAAGCGACCGTTAACGCTAACTCTTCCGCCGTCACACGCTTCGTTTGCAATACTTCTTCTTTTTAGCAGTCTTGAAACTTTCAAAAACTTGTCTATTCTCATAAAAAAATAACCCCGTGTATATAACTTTTAAAGTCGAAAAAAGACGAAAATCAAAAAAAATTTAAATAGAGCCGTAAATTACTTGACAATCTTGACAAAGTACGGTAATATTATAAAATGCATTATGATAGGTTAATATCGAGTTTTATCGCCATTTTCAAAAAAATCGGTTAAAAAATAACGGTTTTTCATAGAAAAACTCTTAAAACTCATAGCGGTATTAACTTTTCCGTCAAGGTTTATTATACAACAAAAATATCGTTTTGTAAACCTTAGCGGATAAAAATTTAAATTTTTTTAAGGAGTGTGTTTCGATGACACGTATTTTACCCGAAATCGAATGTGGCAAGGTCAAAAGAAGAACTTTTAGCAAAATCAAAGAAGCTATCGAACTTCCTTATCTTGTCAAGATTCAGAAAGACTCCTACGACGCCTTTATTAAAGACGGCATAGGCGAAGTCCTTGAAGACTTCTCACCCATCACCGACTATTCGGATCACTTTGAAATGTACTTTTTGGACTATACCCTAGAAGGTAAGCCCAAGTACGACGAAAAAGAGTGTAGGGATAGGGACGCTACTTTTGCGCTTCCGCTCCGCGTTAAGGTAAGGCTCGTAAATAAAGTTACAGAAGAAGTTATCGACCAAGAAGTTTTCATGGGCGATTTCCCGCTTATGACCGATAACGGTTCATTCATCATCAACGGTGCGGAAAGAGTTATCGTTTCCCAACTCGTTCGTTCTCCCGGCGTTTATAATATCTCGGAAATGGACAAGTCTGGTAAGCGTCTTTTTGATACGACCGTAATCCCTTCAAGGGGTGCGTGGTTGGAATTTGAACAAGATTCCCAAAACGTTCTCTGGGTACACGTTGACAGAACGAGAAAGTTAACTGCAACCGTTCTTCTCCGTGCGCTCGGCTTTGGTAGTGACGACGCGTTAAATACACTTTTCGGCGGTAACAAGATGATTGCGGATACTGCTGAAAAAGATACGTCGAAATCTGAAGCTGACGGCTTAATCGAACTTTACCGTCGTCTTCGCCCCGGTGAAATCCCGACTGAAGAAGCGGTTAAACAACATCTTAAGAACCTTTTCTTTGATGCGAGAAGGTACGATTTAGCGCGCGTTGGCAGATATAAATTCAACAAGCGTTTAAGACTCGGCGCAAGAATTGCAGGCTTAACTTCTGCTGAAGACGTAATAAGTCCCGACGGTGAAATTCTTGCAACTGCAGGTCAGATTCTTACCAAAGGTCAGGCAGAAGCAATTCAAGACGCAGGTATCAACGAGTTCGTTGCAGATATCAACGGTGAAAAGCACAAGATTATCGCAAACAACGTCGTAAATTATAAGGAAGTAACGGGTATTGATCCTAACGTATTCGGTCTTTTGAAGTACGTTTATTATCCCACGCTTGAATTTAGTAAGACCGTTTACGCTTGCGCTAAAGAAAACGGAATTGAAGGTGCTGCAGAAATCTTAAAGAAAGAAATCAACGATCTTTTCTACCTTGAAGATAGAAGTCATCTCGGTGACGAAGCAAAACCTGAAGATAAGAAGAACGACGAAAAGGCAAAGGAAACGAGAATTAAATTCGTTAACGCTTGCGTTGCTTATTACGACCTTATCGAAGCGGGTTTGCCTGAAAAACTCGACGCGGAAACTAGAAAGTCCGTTCGTCCGCTCATTGAAAAATTAAACCATAAACACATTACGGTAGACGATATCGTCGCAGCAGTGTCGGTTAACCTGGACTTGGCGTTCGATATCAACACCGTTGACAATATCGACCACTTGGGCAACCGTCGCGTTCGTTCGGTTGGCGAACTTTTACAGAACCAGTTCCGTATCGGTATCGCAAGACTTGAAAGAGTTATCAAAGAAAGAATGCAGACGCAAGATCCTAAAGACGTTTCTCCGCAAGGACTTATCAACGTTCGTCCGGTAAGTTCGGCTATTAAAGAGTTCTTTGGCTCGTCGCAACTTTCGCAGTTTATGGACCAAACCAACCCGATTGCAGAACTTACGCACAAGAGAAAACTCTCCGCGTTAGGTCCAGGCGGTCTTAATCGTGACCGTGCAACCTTTGAAGTGCGTGACGTTCACCACTCACACTACGGCAGAATGTGTCCGATAGAAACGCCTGAAGGTCAAAATATCGGTCTTATATCTTCACTCGCAGCGTTTGCAAAAGTAAACGAATTCGGCTTTATCGAATCGCCTTACAGAAAGGTAGAACATCTCGTTAAAGAAGACGGCACTATCGAAACGGTAGTTACCGAGCACGTTGATTATCTCACCGCAGACGAAGAAGATAATTATATCGTTGCACA
>JAFTIG010000023.1 GCA_017457015.1 Clostridia bacterium
GTAGACGCTATCATTAAAAACGTAAAGAACATGTTAAAAGCGTTTGCAGTAAAGCACGAGATAAACTCGGTAGCGGTGTCGTCGGTTGGAGAGTATTTCGTATTACTAGATAAGGATGACAACGTATTGTTTTATCCTATGTTGTATACAGACGTACGCGGAGAAGAACAGGCAAAACGAGTGACGGATATTTTTGGCGACGAAAAGTTGTTTAAGGTAACGGGCATAACCGCACACAGTATGTATTCACTGTATAAATTATTGTGGATAAAGGAAAATTATCCAGAAGTATATAAAAGAGCGGATAAGGTACTGTTAATCGGCGATTACGTAGGATATAAACTGACGGGAAAGCGTGTAATAGATTACGCGTTAGCGGCAAGAACTGGTGCTTTTGACGTAGAGAATAAGGCGTTGGCAAAAGAGATATTAAATAAAGTTGAAGTATCGGAAAAATTATTTTCCACACCTATGCAAACGGGCAGTATGGTAGGCGAGATAAGCGAAAAGGTAAAAAAAGAACTAAAAATAAAAGGTAAGCCCGTATTAGTATTAGGTTCACACGATCAGATATGTTCGGCACTCGGCGCAGGTGTGATAAGTACAGGTAGTGCGGTAGACGGTATGGGAACGGTAGAGTGTATAGTAGTGCCGTTTAAGGAAAAGCCTGGCGATATAAATATGGGCAAGCAAGGCTACCCGATAGTGCCCTTTATAAACGGACTATATTGCACTTATATATTAAACTATTCGTGCGGATCTGCCGTAGGTTGGTTTAATAAAAATATTATGCACGGGTATAGCGGAAAAGAGCAAGACTTTTACGCGTATATGGAAAAGGGTATGAGCGATAACCCCACGGGGATACTGGTACTGCCGTATTTTGGCGGAGCAAGCACACCTTATCAAGATATGAATATAAAAGGTGCAATAATAAACCTTACTACCCAAACGAGCGACGTACAAACGTACCAAGCGATCGTTGAAGGCACGGTAATGGAAATGAAATTAAACGCAGACGTTACCAAAGAGTACGGAATAGAAATCACCGAACTAACGGCAACGGGCGGGTGCTCAAACTCGGACAAGTGGATGCAATTAAAATCCGACATACAAGGCGTACCTGTAAAGACGTTAAGGTCAAGCGAAGGCGGACTATGTGGCTTAGCAATGCTACAAGCGGTAGCGCTTAAAGGTGTGAAAGATATAGAGCAAGCAAAAGAAATTTTCGTTCAATATGTAAAGAGTTTTACACCTAATAGAGAACGTGGAAATGAATATTTAGAGCAATATAAAAAATACAAAAAACTATATCACGCAATAAAGGAAATATAAAGAAATGATAATAACAAAGTTTGAAGAAGTAAAAAAAGTATTTGAGCAAGCGGAAAAAGACGGCTGGGTAATTCCATGTATATGCACGGAAAACCAAACGACGACCGAAGCTATACTGTCAGCGTGTAGTGAATATGGTAAAAAGATAGGCAGAAAAGTGCCGATAATAATAGCCATAACGGTTAAATATTCCCACCGACACCAAGCGATAAATTATTCGTATACGGACGACTGGAAAACGGGTTTAGAACTCTTTAAGGGGGATATAAAGGCGTTAGCAGGTGAAAGCGCGCCTTATGAAGACGTGGGCGTTTTAATTCACCTTGACCACGTTCAGTTTGACGACGATATAGAACTTTTAGAGAGTGATTTATCTGACTATTCGTCAATAATGTACGACGCGTCAAATTTGCCTTTTGAAGAGAACATATTAAAGACCAAAGAGTTTGTTAAGAAAATGAAAGGCAAAATCTTAATAGAGGGCGCGTGCGACGAAATAGTAGACGCGACGGGAACGGTGCATAATGCACTTACTACCCCTGAAAACGCAAAAAGATACATAGAACAGACGGGCGTAGATATGATAGTTGCAAACCTTGGAACGGAGCATAGGGCAACGGGAAAAGAACTTATGTATCACGGAGATCTGGCAAGAGAGATAAAGAAAGAAATAGGCAACACTATCGTACTGCACGGAACGAGTAGCGTAAAGAATGAGCAAGTTAAAGGGTTATTTAGTGACGGTGTATGTAAGGTTAATATTTGGACGGCATTAGAGCGCGACAGTTCGAAGCCTTTACTTTACGATATGGTTGTAAACGCAAGTAAGGTAGGCGGAACGGAAGTAGTAGATAAACTCATAGAAGAAGGGTATCTAACAGAAAAGTGCAGAACGGGTGAAAAGATAAACATTAATTATTTTACCATGAGATACCGCCAAGAAATAATATACAAAGAAATGAAAAAGATGGTTACTGATTACCTTTCTATGTGGTACGTTTAAGGTGTAAAGTTAAATACAAAAGAAAAATAAAATAGATTATTTTACCCTTTTTATATATTTTATGCCATTGTAATAAAATAAGCGCAATAGTAAAATTAAAAGGTAATAAATATAGGACGGTAATAAAATGAAAAGATTCGTAATGTACGGAGCAGGAAATATTGGGCGTGGCTTTATAGGTGGGCTATTTTCAAACGCAGGGTATAAGGTAGGTTTCGTAGATATAAATAAAGAAGTAATAAATAGGCTTAACGAAGATAAAGAGTATTCGGTGCATACCGTTACAAGTGAACAAAATATCGAAGAAAAGATTAAAAACGTATACGGTATAGACGGAACAGATATAGAACTCGTATCGGATGAAATTTGTGCGTGCGATATGATGGCAACGGCAATAGGCGTAAACGTATTAAAGTTTATTGCAAAGCCTATAGCGCTCGGAATAAAAAAGAGAGCGACAATAAATGCAAAATCGTTAAATATTATTATATGTGAAAACTTAATAGGGGCGGACGAGTTCTTAAAAGGACTGATAAAGAAAGAAATCCCCGAACTTGAAGACTACGTAGAAAATAGCGTTGGGTTCGTTGAAGCGTCAATCGGCAGAATGGTACCCGTTATGACTGAAGAGAAAAAAGCAGGTAATCCTTTAAGAGTAAACGTAGAACCGTATAATATTTTGCCCGTAGATAAAGATGCGTTTAAGGGTGAAATCCCCGTAGTTAAAAACCTTTATCCGTTTTCACCGTTCAATTTATTTATAGAGAGAAAACTGTTTATGCACAACATGGGACATGCGCTATGTGCATACTTGGGATATTTAAGAGATTACGAATATATCTATCAAACGGTAGAAGACTTTGATATACGCTACGTTGCTTATCGTGCGCTTACTGCAAGCGCAATCGCACTTGCAAAGGAAAACGGAGTAGACATGAACTGGCTATTAGCGCATGCAGACAATCTTTTATACAGATTTCAAAACGTAGCGCTCGGCGATACGGTTGCAAGGGTTGGTAAGGATACCAAGAGAAAACTTGGTGGTAACGATAGGTTGATAGGCGCACTTAAACTTGCCGAAAAAATGGAGATTGACGCAACGTATATATGCGTGGGTGTCGCTGCAGGGATGATGTTTAACCCAGTAGAAGATGAAAGTAGCGTTGAACTTAATACTTTTGCAAAAGAAAAGGGCGTTAAAGAAACTCTTAAAGTTTATTCTGATTATAGCGGTAAGTATATTGAATTGATGGAAGAATTATATACTTTATTTAGCAGTGGAAAAGAGTTAAAAGACGTAATAAAGTATTGCGACCAAAAGGGCAATACGGCGATTAGAGTATAAAAAAATAATTAGTTTACGATATAAAGTAGTTAAAAATGCACTATGAGGGTTACTAAAACTTTTGTGGTGCATTTTGTCGTTTGGCAAAAAAGATTTTTTAAC
>JAFTIG010000024.1 GCA_017457015.1 Clostridia bacterium
AAGGACGACTAAAAGCAAGGTAAAAAAGTTAGTTCTAACGCGCGTCACGCTTATCAATAAATAAACGATAGAGCAAACACATAATAATAGATATTAAAAAATCATGATAATTTCTATTCCATACCCACCGCCGACCGCGATGCGGTCGGCGGTGGGTGTGGGGATAGATAAAAAGAAATTTTTTATATTATTTGTTAAAGTGAATTATCTAAAAATAAAAAACAAACGTGCAGCGTCACGTTCTTGTTCGTTAACTTGGGAACGTATGAGAGTTCTGGGTTATAAAATAGTAACAACACAGGCTGTCAACTTGTTATAGGCGTCACGCCTGCTTGTATCTAATCATTAAAAGATAACCAAACCTTAAATACTGCAAAAGCACAATTCAATATTAAAAAGGAGAAATTATGGCGGGGATATATATTCACGTTCCGTTTTGTAAAAGTAAATGTACGTATTGCGACTTTGCGTCTTATCCAAAGGAAATAGGTAAGGCGGAGAGTTATTTCGCTTGCCTTTATCGTGAAATTGAAGGGCGCAGTAAACAATACCCCAAAACCATAGTTGATACTATTTACATAGGCGGTGGAACTCCGTCCGTAGTGGACTCAAAGTTTATTGCAGGCGCAATAAGACAGGTTAAAAAGTGCTTTACCGTCAAAAAAGATGCGGAAATAACGATAGAACTTAATCCTGGCACGGTTGACGAAGAAAAGATTAAAACTTATAAGGCGGTTGGGATAAATCGTTTTTCCATAGGTTTACAGACGGGGTATGACGACCAACTTAAAAGGCTTAATAGGGTGCACACGGCAAAGGACTTTTTGCTTTGTACGAATTTATTAAAGGGCGAAAATATTAGTGCGGATATTCTTATAGGTCTACACGATCAGACGGCAGAACAGGTTAAAAAAAGTGTAGATTTAGCGATTGCAGGCGGAGCAAAACATTTGTCCGTTTACGCACTTACGCCCGAAGTGGGCACGCCTATTTATACCGATTATCTTAACGGCGAACTTTTATCTGACGACGAAGTTGCCGATATTTACGACGAGATAGTTAAATACTTAAAAGAAAAAGGCTTTAACCGTTATGAAGTTTCAAATTTTGCGCTCGACGGATACCGTTCGCGACACAATATGAATTACTGGAAGCGCGGTGAGTATATCGGCGTTGGGGTTTCGGCAAGTTCGTTTATGGAAAATAGGCGGTTTACTAACACCTTTAAGGTGGACGAGTATATGAACGCGGTAATCTATAATAAGTCACCGGAAATATCTAGTGATATTATTGAAGAAAAAGACGCCAAGTTTGAGTTTATTATGCTTGGATTAAGAACGAGCGACGGTATAAGCATAGAGAAGTATAACTCGACTTTTAACGCCGACTTTGACGTAGAGTATAAGGACGTTTTGAAAAAGAAAGAACGTTTTTTAGAGCGTGACGGTGATATTCTTAAAATAAAGGGCGAGTATCTTTACGTCCAAAACGATATTATTATGGCGTTTCTTTAATACTTAATTGCCGTTCGATAGTTGTGCAAACACTTTGCACTTGTTTCTACAAAATTACGCTAAAAACCAAAAAATATTACTTAAACGGTCGTTTGCTTTGTGCTATGATTATTTGGCACGGGGGCTTAAATGACCGTATACATAGAGTACGTATTATTAGACAATCTTATAATCGATTATTTACTACTTAAAGCCACCTTTGCGATAACGGGAAAAATTGTTTCGCGTGGGCGGCTTTTTCTTTGCGCTCTTTTAGGCGCGGTAGTGGCGTTATTGTATCCGTTGCTTGAAGTAAGTTTGATAATTTCTACCACCGTAAAGATACTTGCAGGTATGCTTATAGTCTTGATTGCAAGTAATTATAGACGAGCAAAAGAGTTTTACGTTTGCGCCGTAATCTTCTTTACGCTTACCTTTTTAACGGGCGGAGCGATAACGGGAATATTCAGCATATTAAATTTACCGCCGTCGTCTGAAATATCAGTCGCGTTAATGTTTCTACCAGTGTATTTGGTTATAAGGATGGTGTTATCGGTTGTAAAATATATTTATAGAAAAAAGCACGTCGCAGGGTTAATATATAAAGCCGAACTGCACTTATATGATAAATTCGTTTCTTCACTCGCTTTTATGGATACGGGCAACTGTTTAACGGACGGGCTATCGCCTATGATAGTGGTTTCAAAAAAAGTGTTTTCAAAGTTGGTCGGTGACAATATTTGCAAACTTAAAGTTAAAGAAATCGAGATAGATACTATAGGTGGAAAAACTAAAACCTTATCATTTAAAATAGAACGGCTTGTATTATATTTTTCCGACCTACCGAATATATATAGTAACGTTACGGCTTGCGTTGCTCCAAACGTAATCGGCGACGGCTACGACGTAATTTTGCACCCTGCATTTATGGAAAAGGAGAATAAAGATGAAGTTGATGAATTTAATAAAAAAGTTTCTTAAAAAATTTTCCGTATCCGATAACGTTTTAAGGTTTATCGGCAGTGGTGAAGTTTTGCCGCAACCTTTTAGCGCAGTAGAAGAAGCAGAGATGATAGGTAAATTATCCGATGGGGAAAAGGAGATAAAAGATAAACTCATAGAGCATAATTTACGGCTCGTGGTATATATTGCCCGCCGTTTTGAAAATACGGGGGTGGATCTTGACGACCTTATTTCAGTCGGCACGATAGGGCTTATAAAAGCGGTAAATTCTTTTAACGCCGATAAAAATATAAAACTTGCAACTTACGCGTCAAGATGTATTGAAAACGAAATTCTTATGCATTTGCGCCGTACGGTAAAATTAAAGAGCGAAGTTTCTTTCGACGAGCCGCTAAACACCGACTGGGAAGGTAACGAACTTATGCTTTCCGACGTTATGGGCACTGACGGCGATATAGTTTATAAAAAGATAGAAAACGGCGTAGAACACGACCTTTTAGGCGTAGCGCTGACAAAACTTAGTGAAAGAGAACGCGAGATTATGGAATTGCGGTACGGCTTAAATGGTGGGGAAGAGAAAACGCAACGTGAAGTTGCCGATATGCTAGGAATTTCTCAAAGTTACATATCGCGTCTTGAAAAAAAGATAATAGTCCGCTTAAAAAAAGAATTCGCAAAAATGGTATAAAAGCAAAACCCGCAACAATTATGTTGCGGGTTAATTAATTTAAACATTATATAATTATATATATTTATCTTGAAGAAGAATAAGCAGTGCACGCTTTTTTGCTAAAGGTAAACTTTTAACCGTTTCTAACAATACTTGTTCTGTAAAAACATTTTCTACGTTATTATAAGTAGATTCTTCTTTATCTCCTAAAAAGTAATCAACGTTTACTTCAAAAAATTTGCTCATTTTTAAAATCATTTGAATATCCGGTTCACTATTGCCGTTTTCCCAGTTACTAACGTTTCGTTGTGTGGTTTCTATTTCTAAAGCAAGTTCACTTTGGCTTAACCCTTTTTCTAAGCGTAGTTCCTTAAGTCTTATCATAATAATCTCCCTTTTTTAAAATATAACAAAAAAATTACTAAAAATACTTGACAAAGAAAAAAAATTACTATAAAATAGTGATAAATAGAAAATTTATTACTAAAACTATGTAATTAAGCATAAAATTTTCTTAAAAACAGGTAAAACATTTTATAAGGAGTATCAATATGAAAAGAAGAGTAAAGGCAAAAAAGAAAGTTGTCGGCTCGATAGGTTTGCTAACTGCAGCCGTATGTTGTTTTGGCGTTGCGTCAGCCGATTCAACGAAGAGCGGTAACTTGTACGGCGACGGAGTGGTAAGGGTTTACGCTGAAACGGCAGAAGAAAGTAATGCAACCGTTTCATGGAATAACGCTATAACCGTTCTAAAAGATTTAGAAGCAAAGTGGCAAGAATACGAAGCAGGAAATGGAGAATTTAGTCAAAGAGATTATAATGATTATATTACAAATTATAAATTTGCAACTAATGCGCTAACTAACATATCTGATAAAACGGCGATTAAAGAAGACGTGGACGGAATTTACCAAGTTGCTTATGGTAGAGTAGGTAAAACCGTAAGATGTTTGGAATATTTTTCTACTACGCTTATTCCCAAAGTGGCGACTAATGCGATTCGTTGGTCTGACAAGAAAGAATGGGATGAAATCGGTGATTTGATAAATTACGATTTAGATTCGTTCGGTATAAATCAATTGGAGCTTGAAGTAGATGGATTAAAAGATTACGTTACAAAGGCAAGTGAAGAGTTTGACCGCATACAATCGGCTATGGACGCAGTTATAGATGCTATTGCAAATATAGAATACGTAGGATTAGTTGATAGTAAACCGTCTTTAGACGCAGTTGATAGTGCTATTACCGCGGTATACGGTATTGCGTACGGCGATATTTCCCAAAAAGAAATTGCCGCTATGGACGAATACGTTATGACTTTAAGTGACTACGATAAAGCGCTTGCAGATTATAACGCAATAGTAACCGAGTGTGAAGAATTTGATGCTAGAATAGTTGAAACTCATCAATCGTTTACCGTTGAAGGAAATGACAATTACTTAAAATATTATACCAAGAGAAATACGATTGAAACTTTGCAAAACGATTACGTTGCCCTAAATAAAGGGGAACACAACGATTATACTACGCTTATTACCGAAAGTGCAAAGATAGAAGAACTTGTTGACGCATTAGATTCGACTTTGGAAGTAAAAGCGTTAGTAGAAGCAAAAATTGCTTTAATACCTGTAACGTTTGATTATACTGACGAATATATAGAGTTAGTTAGTGAAGCAAGAAAGGCTTTTGACGAGCAGTTGCCTGAAGATCTAAAATCGGTCGCAAGCACTGATATTGAAGGATACGACGTTTTAATTAAAGCAGAAGCAGATATTAAGGAATGCAAAGATAAAGTTCAAGAATTGATTGAGCAAGCAAAAAATCTTGAAGTGCTTTATAATGAAGGCAGTGCATCATTTAAAGACCAAGTTGCTGAAGTTGTTTCTAAACGTTCTGAATTTAAGTTAACGTATCCAAAAATGGCTGAAGAATTTAATGAAGAATGCGGTGCGTTACTTTTGGACATGCAAACTAAAGTGACTAAATTGTCAGGAACAGTCGATCCTGTTAAAGACGCTATTGACGCTATTGGTGAAGTTAATTTAAAAACTAATCCAGACGTAGGCACTTTGATAGAAACTGCAAGAAACTTATACGATGCTTTAGAAACTGACCTTGAACGTAACGCGGTAAGTAACTACGATGATTTAACCGAAAAAGAAAAGTTGTTTTCTGAACTTATGACGGCTGCAAGCGAGTGGAAAGTTGCTGTAGAAAAGATAGTTATAGGTGAAAAAGTTACCTTTCAAAACGTTTTAGATATAAACGCAGTTGAAAACACTTTTAATAACGACTTTGACGCGGATATGCAATACGTTATAGCGCATACTACCACTTACGGTTACGAAGCATATCAAAAGTTATTATCTATAAGAACGGAACTTTTTGAAAAAATAAGCGAGCTCGCTAACGCAATGACTGCACTTTCTAATGAAAATACCGATATTATGTCGGGCGATCCTGTTGAATTTAATAATGCAGTTAGTGTAGCAACAACAAATTTAAGTGCATTTGACGAGAGTATAAAAGAAGAGTATTTTGTAAAAGAAGGTGCGGAAAATAAAGATGCGTACGATAATTATTTGGTGGCACTTGGGCTTTCTGAAAGAATAGTTGATTTAGTTGCAAATATTATTGCGCTCGGTGACGGCACTGGCGTTACTATGAACGATTACGCTAATATTAACGACTATCTTGCCGATTACGAAACGTTAAGTCCAGATGACAAATTAATTGTTGATAACGGTGGTTATAAAGAGATATTAGATACTGCTAAATCAACCGTTGACGCACTTAAAGTTGATAGAGATGCTTGGATTGAAAGTGTTAACGCGCTCTCTGGTGACGTTGCAAAAGAAAACTGGGTAACGGATTTATATAGCGTTGATACCGATGAGATAACGAAAATTGAAAATGAGAGAGTACAGTTTAATTTAGTTGGTGACGACGTTTATCTTGCGCAAGCAGATGAAGACCTTTTAGTTATAAAAGAAATAGCAAACGGTAGAGTACAAACCTTAAACGATAAAATTAAAGAATTGTACGATAATCAACCGCTTAATAAGGACGATATAGCAACGCTCATTGAGATTGAAAATACATATAAAAACAAGTTGCATAAAACTCAACAAGACGACGTTGATTATACCACGTTTGAGGAACTTTATAATAAATATGTGTTTGCTCAAAATTTTGACCAAGCTATTGCCGCTCTTTACGAAGACGTTATAACTAACGGGAATTATACTACTGGCGTTCCTGCAACAATAGGAATTTTGCGTAGTATTTATGTAAACTTTGGGCAAGAGATGAAAGAACTTATTCAAAGATACGACGATATTCAAGAAATTGAAAATGCATATAATGAACATGTGGCAGTTGACGGTGGAGTATTAAATTTAACCGACGTCTATAAAGAACTAGCGGGTAAGATTGCTGCAAATTCTAGCGTAGGAGAAGATTTAACTACACAAATTACAGAAGTGGCTGAAAAACTAGTTGGAATAGAAAACGCTTATAAAGAATCGGACGAACAGTTAAAGTTGGCTTTAGAAAGTGCTTATAAAACAGGGGATGAAAAACTCGCTACGGATATTAAGACTTTACAAGACAATTTAAACGAATTAAAGAGTACGCTTGAAAACGCAGATAGTGAAATTATTGCGGATATAGCAAAGGTAAGAGAAGAACTCGCAGGAGTTAAGAGCGAACTCAACGGCGTGATAAACGAAGTTAAGGAAGAACTCAAAGCGGAAATCTCTGCACTTGAAGGTAAACTCGCCACAGCAGAAAGTGCTCTCAAAGACGCAGACGGTAAACTCGCTGAAGATATAGAATCGTTGCAAGGCAGTTTGGCTACGTTAAAGAGTACACTTGAAAACGCAGATAGTGAAATTATTGCGGATATAGCAAAGGTAAGAGAAGAACTCGCAGGAGTTAAGAGCGAACTTAACGGCGTGATAAACGAAGTTAAGGAAGAACTCAAAGCGGAAATCTCTACACTTGAAGATAAACTCAATCAGGCAAAAGAACAACTCGAAAAGGCAGATGCTGACGACAAGGCAGAGATCAAATCAAGCATAGCACAATTAGAACAGGCGTTAAATGATGCAAAGAGTGCGCTTGAAAGTTCGGATAAGGAATTGTCTGATAAAATATCAGAACTTGAAAATGCTTTAGATAACTTAAAAGCACAGTTGGAAAAAGCAGATGCGGATAATAAAGCTACACTTACTAATCAACTTAACGAGTTGAAAAAGAGCCTTAAAACGGTAACGATAATATTATCTATTGTATCTGGATTATCTATACTCGGTATAGTTTTAGTAGGAGTACTTAAGAAAAAGAATTAAAAAACAATTAAACCCTATTCAAAATTTAGGTAAAGCGCGGAAGGATTTTCCTTCCGCGCTTTACTTTTAAATATTTTTATTACTTATTATTTTTTTAATTTTCTGATATTTCTATAATAGGCGTCTTTAATATGCCGAGTGAGCGGGTTTCGTATTCGTATGCCCACGCGTTGTTTTCCGACCGCCAGTAATCTGGCCCTAAATACATACGTTTTTTGTTCGCAAACGTATTGTGTAGTGCGGAAAAGGTATTATAGCGCGTACCGTTTAAGATAAGTGTAAGTTTGTGTTTGCCCTTTGATACTTTCGGTATGATTAAACTAAAGGGTTGGAAAGCAATTTTTCCTTGTTCTACGCCGTCAATCAGCACTTGAATTACCGCTCCGCGATAGTAGGTTGTAGTAACTTTAATATCGCTTGTTTTTTCAAGTTCAAGGTCAACGTCATACTCGATATTACCGCCGTAAAAAGCCAGTCCTTGTCTAGTTACGTCGCCAAAGTTTAACTTTTCAGGTAGCGGAATAAGTTTTGTTTCGCGCCCTGAATAGGTCGCGCCAAACTCGCCTATAAGATAACACGACTCAAGGTCGGTACGCAGTCCGAACGGCATAGATAGTTCTAATACGTTCAAACCTTTTTTAACGGGTGGGAGAGCAACCGTTTTTATGTCGCGGTCAATGTAATACCCGTTGGGTGAGTTGTTGACGGCAACGCCGTTAAACGTGATAGTCGTATTATGTGGATGCTCTAAAGCAAGACTTGCTCGGTCGTAATCTATTTCACTGTTGATTTCGTAAACGAGTTTTACGGTATGATCTTCGGGTGCATCAGGCACTGCCCACGGTTGAACTACTTTGGTTCTACGCGACTGTAAATTAAATTGCGCTCTTACGTCCGCGTCAATGCGCATTATTTCTTCAGGACCTTTAAGTTCGCCGTTATCGGCAGAGTATTTTGCCATATCTAAAAGAAGAACGTTAGGTTCGCTTAAACGGAAAGTCGCTTTATACTCGATCGGTAGGGGAGAGAAATTTCGCTCGTCTTTCTTTAGGCGAACGCTCGCGTCGTCTAAGCGCGGAGTAAGTTTTACTAAAACCGAGTCAAGGTCGTAGACTGTCAAATAAAAAGTGGTTTTATCTTCATTAGCGTCAAAGTCTAAATCTTTAATTTCTCCGCTCAAGGTATCGTAAAGTTCAGGGGTAAATTTGCCGTTTACGGTAAACGCTAACTCTCTACCGTTGATTAAATGCGGGAGTTCCGTTTTTACTGCGTGTACAGAAAATAACCAACGGCAATCGCCGTCTTGGCGCATAGAATAAATTAAATCGTTTACGGCGCAACCTTCCGAATCGGTGACTTTAACGTTTTGTTTTCCACTTAAAGCACGATATAGGTCTGCTTTCGAGTGAAGTATAACTGTCGCGTCGTCGGTAAGAGCGGTTAGCGCGTCGTTTTTAACACCGTTGATATATTCGGGCAGTCTGCCTATAAAAATCAATTTTCCGCCTGACTTTTTAAATTCGGTAAGGATTTTTACGGTGTACGGGGTAAGGGTGGTGCAATCTGATAAAATAATCGTATCGTACTGCATTTTTCCTACCGATAAAGGATTGCTACCGTTTTTACATAAATCAGGTAAAAGCGACTGAGATATAAAGTCAAAGTCAAATCCGCCCGTGAGTAGCCACTCTGTAGTTTTTCTAAAGTTTTGTTCTAGTTCTTCTCTTATCGCCAACGTTTCTGATAACGACGCATACACCGTCTTATAAGTATCTATGGGATGAATTACCGCAATATTGACTATCGGCGTTCCGCGCGTCATAGCCGTGTTTACACGCGCATAATGGTCTTCTATATAACGATATTGCTCGTGCCACGGCGATTGATAGGATATAGGCGCGGGATAGTCGCGCTTGCCTTCACCTTTCATTGATTGCCAAGCAAGGTATGGAACGCGTACTGTTACGCCAAGGCAGGCTTGCCAGTCGCCTTGATACTTATGTCCGCGGAAATCAAAATCCCACCCCGTAACGCCGTACAGTTCTGAAAGCATTGCTTCTCTACCATACTGTCTTACAGCCGAACGGCATTGAACGGCAGTGTTAAACTCTACGTCGTCGCAAAGCATATCGATACCGGGCAGTTGCATATTTTTATAAGCACGCATAACGTCGCCGTTACTTAAGGCCTGCTCGTATAAGGTGTCTTCACCCATAAGGTGACCGGTAAACGCTATATTGTTTTGTTCACACCATTTGCCGATATTGTCCATATAAGCCGAACAAAATCTTTCTGAAAGGTGTGTAAAATAGTGGTATCGCGTTTCTTTTGCACTTTCAATATCAGTATCAAAAAACAGTTCGGGCAAACGTTCTAAAAGGTCAAAACCACAAGCCGACTTAAAAGTTTCGTTAAAGTCGGTCGTCCACGCATAGCGCACTACTTTTTGGCTCTTTGCGGAAACGGGCGCAAAGTTTGGAAAAAATTGCGGTTCGTCCGTAAATAAAGCAGGTACGCTTTTACCGAATTTGTCGCCGACGGCAGACTTAAATTTTTCGTGTGTATAATTGATAAATGCGTCTATGGCGTTCTTATTTAGAACGTCTACGTACGATTGATAATTGTAGCGTGGTTCACCGCCTTGTTGTTGCTCTATAAAAAAGTAGTATTTGTTTTTGCACTCGGCAGTTCTCTCCACATTTAGATAATCTACGACCTTTCCTTCGTCGTCAAAGGTAACGCTAAACGCCGTTAAAAAGTATGGTCTACCCGTTTGTGCTGAAAGTCCGGGCGTTTTGGCGCAATCTGCTTTGTCGCTTACTGACATAGTTATAAACTTTTGACGGAACTCTTTATTTTTAGTAATTTCTCCGCCTGCTACGCCCGACGGCCATCTGTCTTCGTCATATAGCCACGCTAACATATCAAGGCTTTCGGCTTTTTTTGTGCAAAACTTAATCGCTGATAAAAACTCTTGCCCAAGGTATTCGACGGTTAGTCCCTGCCTAACGTGCATGTGGAAACCGCCAAAGCCCATTTTCTTAAACGTTTCTATTTGTCTTGAAAGTTCGTCTTTGTCAAGGTTAGAGTTCCACGCCCAAAAGGGTGTCGCGCGATACTCTGACGTGGGGTTTTTAAAAAGGTCTATTGAAAGGTCTTTAGTAAGATTTTTCTTATAAAACATAATCGTTACCTATTCTCTTTAATAATAGCGTTTAGTCGGTCAAGGCAAAACTCTAAAAATTTTTTCCAAAGTTTATCGTCTATAAATGGATTTGTCTTTGATGTTTTTAACAGTTTTGCTTTGCCGAAAGTATCATTGTTCCAAGTATGGTTACCGATAAATACGTCCACTTTTTCCTTCATAAGGCGGTTGATTGAATTGATATATGATTCTCGGCATCCGTCAAAGTCAAACGCGCCTTTGACGAGTGTGTTACAACCTGCACCGCCGAACATTCCCACGCGGTAAGTATTGTCGTTTTCGGTAGTATTGAAAAAGAAGGAGATCGTGCCTTTGGTATGGCCGGGCGTTTCCATAAACTCTATAACGGTATTGCCGAGAGAAAGTTTGTCTCCGTCGGAAATTAAAATATCGGGGGTAAAGTAGCGCATAGCGTTATCTTTATCGCCTTTTCCTATAAGAGTTTTTGCACCCGATAGATCTTTAAGCGCTGCAGTCGCTTCGACGTGATCCCAGTGCCAGTGGCTATTGATTATATATTTAACGTCCTTTGGTTTAAATCCGAGTTTGTAAATGGAATCGATAACCAAATAAAAAGCGTTGTCATAGCCGGGATCTATAACGATAAGCCCGTCGCCAGTGTCGATAAGGTGCGTAGACGATTGAAACGTCCCTATAAAGTATAGATTACCTATAATCTTAAAAGGCTCGATCTTACCTTCAAAAGGAAGATTTATCTTTTTTCTTTCAAACATATAAGTTAATTTACTCCGCTTTTAAGTATTCTTATTACTTCGTTGCCGACGTCTTCAGTGGTAGCGTTTCCACCGAGATCGGGGGTAAGGACCTTTTTATCAACCAAAATTTCTTCAATAACGTCAATTAATTTCTTTCCCCAAGTTTTATGTCCAAAGAAGTCAAGCATTTGGCTTGTCGACCAAACGGTTGCGAGCGGATTTGCTTTGCCTTGACCTGCAATGTCGGGAGCAGAGCCGTGTATAGGCTCGAACATGGACGGAAATTTTTTATCGGGATTAAGATTTGCGCCTGCCGCAAGTCCCATACCGCCTGCAATCGCCGCGCCAAGGTCGGTTAAGATATCGCCGAAAAGATTTGAAGTAACTACTATTTCAAAGCGTTTAGGATCTTTAATCATAAACATACTTGCCGCATCTACCAAATACGAATAAGTTTTTACGTCAGGATACTCTAAACTTATTTCCTTAAAGACTTTATCCCAGAATACCATTGAATAGTTTAGAGCGTTGCCTTTGCTTATGCTAGTCAAAGACTTTTTCTCTTTTCTTGCGAGTTCAAACGCGTAGCGTATAACGCGTTCGCAACCGACGCGAGAGAATACGCCGTCTTGAATAACCACTTCGTTAGGCTTATCTTTAAATAGCCAACTGCCACTGCCTGCGTATTCGCCTTCTGTATTTTCTCTGACGAAAATCATATCCACGTCTTGTTCGGTAACGTCTTTGAGTGGACAGGGCGCACCTTTTAAGAGTTTAACGGGGCGTAAATTAACGTACTGGTCGAATTTTTTTCTAATAACTAAAAGTAAATCCCAAAGTGAAATATGGTCGGGAACTCCTGGTGCGCCGACTGCGCCCAAAAATATAGCGTCGTGCTCTAAAAGTCGTTCTATCCCGTCATCCGCCATCATTTTGCCCGTGCGCTTATAGTATTCACAGCCCCACGGAAAATAGGTGAATTTAAATTCAAATGATTTATCAAGTTGAGAAACGGCGTTTAATACTTTAACGCCTTCGGCAATGACTTCAGGACCTATTCCGTCGCCTGCAATAACTGCAATTTTGTAAGTTTTCATTTTTTTGCTCCTTACGGTTTATTATTTAATAAGAAAAGTATATCACAAGTATTAGTATTTGTAAAATAGATTATTTATTGACTAATATAGTTTTTTCCTATATAATATTATAAAGGAGAAAAAATATGAATTTAGTGCAATTAAAATATTTTCAAACGATAAGTAGCGTCGGCAGTGTTTCGGCGGCGTCTGAAATTTTACACATATCGCAACCGTCGCTTTCTGCAGCGATAAAGTCGCTTGAAGACGAGTTTGGCGTGCTCTTATTTAAGCGTCATCATAAGGGCGTTAGCCTAACTGCTGAAGGGGAAGAACTTTTTAAATTGTCGGTAGGGCTTACCGAACACGCGGAAGAAATTTCAAGAATTATGAACGATGTTTGCGGAAAGAAACGTGTTTTAAGGCTTGGCGTACCGCCTATGATAGGCTCGGTGATGTTGCCAAAAATATATTCGGAGTTTTTGACGGCTTATCCCGAAGTACAGATTGATATTACCGAATCGGGTAGGGGCGAACTTATGAATCATTTGTCTAATAGGCGCGTAGACGGGGTACTATTGCCACATTACGCGCCGTTTGGGAAAGGCTTTACGGCCGTTAAGGTGTGTGACTTTGAGATAGTGTGTTGTTTAAGTGCGGTTAGAAAGACTTCAGGATTGAAAACCGTAGTGCCGAGCGATCTTAAAGACGAGCCTATCGTGCTCTTTAAGGACAGTTTTTTTCAAACCGAGCAAATTAAAAAGTGGTTTTTATCGGCAGGGATAGAGCCCAAAGTTATAATGCAAACCGATCAACTCTCTACCCTTAAAAATTTAATAACGAGCGGGGTTGCTACTGGGTTTATGTTCAGTAAATTAATAACGCCGAGCGATAGATTGATACAGATGAAGATGGATGGCTTTAAGCCGGTATCGGTAAGTTTTGTAAAGGAATCGGAAAACCGTTCTACCGCAACGCTTAAAGCCTTTACCGAGTACGTTAAAAACTATAAACTTTAAGCGAATAAAAATTTTTTAATTGCCTATACTTTATAAGCGGTGTAAATCCTTAACGCAATACATAAGGAGGGTTTATGTCTAATAAAGTAGTAATATGCGGTGTAAATACCGCAACTTTGCCAAAGTTAAAAGAAAACGAAAGTGTAGAACTTTTAAAAAGAGCAAAATCAGGTGACGAGATTGCTAGAGAACAGTTTATAGTCGCAAATATGCGTCTTGTTCTTTCGGTTATAAAACGTTTTCACTCAAAAAACAAATGTTCTGACGATGTTTTTCAAGCAGGCTGTATAGGTCTTATTAAGGCAATGGACAATTTCGATTTGTCGGTTGGGGTAAGATTTTCAACTTACGCCGTTCCGATGATTATCGGGGAAATAAAAAGACTATTACGCGACGGTAATTCTATGCGCGTTGCAAGGAGTATAAGGGATATGGCGTATCAAGTGTTAAAAACTCGCAGTGATATTGAAAAGCGCGACGAAGAAGCAACGCTTGATAAAATCGCCAAAGAAATGAACGTCGCTCTTTCCGAAGTGGTTTACGCGCTTGACGCAATATCGGATACCGTTTCGCTTTACGATCCCGTGTATAATAAAAACGGTGACGAATTGTTGCTAGTTGATCAAATCGGCGACGAAAAGTGCACGGATGAGAACTGGACGGAAAAGGTCGCTCTCGGCTCTGCAATGAACACGCTACAAGAACGCGAAAAAAAGATTATTTATTTGAGATATTTTGAAGGCAAAACTCAAACGGAGATTTCTAAAGAAGTAGGGATTTCTCAAGCGCAGGTAAGTCGATTAGAAAAGAGTGCGCTTTCATGTATTAAAGACTGTATAAGATGCTAATTTAACCATTATATAATATATAGACCGCAAGGACGCGAAAAAACACGTCCGACGCGGTTTTTATAAATGATAAAAGAAAAGGTGCAGAATTTTCTGCACCTTTATCTATCTTTTTAATAAGAATTATCTTATTTGCATTCGTCTGCTTTGCCTGCGCAACCGAGAACGTTAATGAGTTTGTGCTTAACGATTTCTTTAATGTTAGCACGAGCGGGTTTAAGATATTCTCTGGGGTCGAACTTGTCGGGCTTTTCATTGAAGAACTGACGGATAGTACCGGTCATTGCAAGACGTAAGTCAGAGTCAATGTTTATCTTGCAAACGGAAAGAGCCGCTGCTTTTCTAAGTTGTTCTTCGGGTACGCCGATAGCGTCGGGCATCTTACCGCCGTTGTCGTTAACCATCTTAACGTAGTTTTGGGGAACAGAAGAAGAACCGTGTAATACGATCGGGAAGTCGCCGAGTTCTTTTGCTACTGCTTCTAAAATATCGAAACGGAGTGCGGGGGGAACGAGAATACCTTCTTCGTTTCTGGTGCACTGTTCGGGTTTGAACTTGTATGCGCCGTGAGAAGTGCCGATAGCGATTGCAAGGCTGTCAACGCCCGTTCTCTTAACGAATTCAACAACTTCTTCAGGTTTGGTGTAACTTTCAGCACCGTGTTCAACTTTAACGTCGTCTTCGATACCTGCTAAAGTTCCGAGTTCGCCTTCTCCTGTAACGCCGCGTTCGTGAGCGTATTCAACTACCTTTTTGGTGAGCGCGATATTTTCTTCAAAGGGAAGGTGTGATCCGTCGATCATAACCGACGTGAAACCGCCGTCGATACAAGACTTACAGGTTTCAAAGTCAGGACCGTGGTCTAAGTGTAATACGATCGGAATTTCCGGACATTCTAAAACCGCAGCTTCTACGAGTTTAACGAGATAGGTGTGGTTTGCATACGCTCTTGCACCCTTACTAACTTGAAGAATAACGGGAGCGTTAACTTCTTTACAAGCTTCGGTGATGCCTTGAACGATTTCCATGTTGTTTACGTTGAAAGCGCCGATTGCATAGCCGTTTTTAGCAGCCATTTCGAACATTTTCTTTGAGTTTACTAATGCCATAATAATAGCCTCCAAATAATATATAATTTTTCTTTTTTAGTATAATCGATTGCGTAAGCCACATATCGACATCATATATTATAGCCTTTTTTTGTCAAATAAGCAAATATATTTCAAATTTTATTAAAAATACTTTATAAAAAACCTAAAAAGATGTATAATCTAAATGTTAAATTACTTTTAGGTAGGTGTTTTATGCAGGACGAAAGAATAAAAAAGTTGGCAAAAGGGCTTATAAATTATTCTTGCTCATTAAAAAAAGGCGAAAAAGTTTTAATAGAAGCCAAAGGCATTGACTATATGCTCGTCAACGCTCTCGTAAAAGAAGCGTACGCCGTCGGCGCGTATCCGTTCGTTGAACTTTACGATAACAGAATTACCCGTGAACTTATGATAGGTCAGGATGAAGAACTAGTAAAGATGAGAGCAAAGTACGACGCTTACCGCATGCAAGAAATGGATGCGTACATAGGCGTTCGCGGTGGAGAGAACTGTAACGAACTTTCTGACGTTCCCGAAAAAAGCGTTAAAGCCGAAGGCGAGTTTTATTTTCATCCCGTTCACCACGAAATAAGGGTAAAGAAAACCAAGTGGGTTGTGCTCCGTTATCCAAATCAGGCAATGGCTCAACTTGCAGGTATGAGTACGGACGCTTTTGAAGAATTTTACTTTAACGTTTGCAATCTTGACTATTCTAAAATGGATAGGGCAATGGACGCTCTTAAAGCAAGGCTCGATAAAGCCGACAAAGTTCGTATCACTGCAAAGAATACCGACCTAACCTTTTCTATAAAAGGTATCGGCAGTAAAAAGTGCTCGGGTGAAAGGAATATTCCCGACGGGGAAATTTATACCGCGCCCGTCAAAGACAGCGTAAACGGCGTTATCACCTATAACGCGCCGTCGGTGGAAAACGGGTTCAAGTTTGAAAACGTGTCTTTAACTTTTAAGGACGGCAAAATTATAAACGCCACCGCTAACGATACCGAAAGGGTTAATGCACTGTTCGATACGGATGAAGGCGCAAGATACGTTGGCGAGTTTGCAATCGGTGTAAACCCGTATATAGTTAAACCTATGGGCGATATTTTATTCGACGAAAAAATATCCGGCTCTATCCATTTTACCCCTGGTTGTTGTTACGACGATTGTGATAACGGCAACGTGTCCGCAATTCATTGGGATTTGGTGCTCATTCAAACTAAAGAGTACGGCGGCGGAGAAATTTACTTTGACGGAGAACTTATAAGAAAGGACGGATTGTTTATTCCTGACGACCTTAAGTGCTTAAATCCCGAAAATTTAAAATAACGCGGTAAAATCGATTGACTTACGCGATTTTTCGATATATAATATATAAGACGAAATTCGGCAAAAAATTAAAAATTATAATAAAAAATCATTATTTGGAGGACATATACTATGTCAAAAGTAACTAAAGTTGCAATTAACGGTTTCGGTCGTATTGGCCGTCTTGCGTTCAGACAAATGTTTGGCGCAGAAGGTTATGAAGTTGTTGCTATCAACGACCTTACCAGCCCTGAAATGCTCGCTCATCTTCTTAAATACGATACCATGCAGGGTAACTACGTAGCACAGGGTCACACCGTAGAATCTACAGAAGATTCTATTATCGTTGACGGAAAGGAAATCAAAATTTCCAAGTGCGCAAACGCTGCTGAATGCCCTTGGGCTCAATACGACGTTGACGTTGTTTTAGAATGTACCGGTTTTTACACCAGCAAAGCTAAAGCAGAAGCTCACATCGTAGCAGGCGCAAAGAAAGTCGTTATCTCTGCTCCCGCAGGCAACGATCTTCCCACTATCGTTTATAACGTAAACCACAAGACTCTTACCGCTGAAGACAAGATTATTTCTGCTGCATCTTGCACCACTAACTGTCTTGCTCCTATGGCTAAGGCTCTCAACGATTACGCTCCTATCCAAAGCGGTATCATGACCACCGTTCACGCTTACACCGGCGACCAAATG
>JAFTIG010000025.1 GCA_017457015.1 Clostridia bacterium
AAAATAATGGTATATAGAATTTACGTTGCTAAAAAACCCGAGTTTGCTAACGAAGCAAACGCGCTTAATGGTGAAATAAAGAATTTACTTAAAATCGACGGTATAAAAGAACTTTCGGTTATTAACCGTTACGACGTTGAAGATATTGATAAAACTCTCTTCGACAGTTCTATAACGCGGTTTTTTCCGAACCGCAAATCGATAACACTTATAGTGAACTCCCCAAATTCGACTATGTTTTTGCGGTCGAGCCACTTCCCGGTCAATACGACCAGCGCGCTGACTCTGCCGCACAGTGTATTCAACTTTTTTCGGCAGGCAACCGCCCCGTAGTTAAAACGGCAAAGGTTTACGCTATAAACGGAAACCTTACCGAAGAACAACTTACGGCTATTAAAAAGTACGTCATCAACCCCGTAGAGTGTAGAGAAGCGGACTTGGGCGTTAAAGAAACGCTCGCGGTAAATTACGACCTTCCCGAAACGGTAGAAACGCTTAACGGCTTTAATAAACTTGACGCGGACGGCTTAAATCAATTCCTTAAAGAAAAAGGGCTTGCAATGGATCTTGACGACCTTAAATTTTTGCAGGCGTATTTTATTAAGGAAATGCGTGATCCCACCATTACCGAAATAAAGATGATTGACACATACTGGTCCGACCACTGCCGCCATACTACCTTTCTCACCACGATAGAGAGTGCAGAGTTTGAAGATCAACTCGCAAATGAAATTTACGACGATTATATCGCAACCCGTAAAGCGCTCGGCAGAACAAAGCCCGTAAATCTTATGGACCTTGCGACGATTGCTACGCGCTACCACAAAAAGACGGGTGCGCTTCCCAAAATAGACGAGTCTGAAGAAATCAACGCTTGTACGGTTAAAATTAAAGTCAACGTCGGCGGAGAAATGCAGGACTGGCTACTTCTTTTTAAGAACGAAACGCACAACCACCCGACCGAAATCGAGCCGTTTGGCGGTGCTGCGACTTGTATCGGCGGTGCAATCCGCGATCCACTGTCGGGCAGAAGTTACGTTTACGCGGCTATGCGCGTAACGGGTGCAGGCGATCCGTTAAAATCTTTATCAGAAACGATAAAGGGCAAACTTCCCCAAAGAAAAATCGTTACTACCGCAGCGAGCGGTTATTCGTCTTACGGTAACCAAATCGGTCTTGCTACGGGTATCGTTGACGAAATATATCACCAAGGCTACGTTGCAAAACGTATGGAAATAGGTGCGGTTATTGCAGCCGCTCCCGAAAAGAACGTCCGCAGAGAAGTGCCTGAAAAGGGCGACGTAGTAATTCTTCTCGGCGGTAGAACGGGTAGGGACGGTTGCGGTGGTGCAACGGGATCTTCTAAATCGCACAACCTTTCTTCACTTACGTCGTGCGGTGCAGAAGTGCAAAAAGGCAACGCGCCCGAAGAGAGAAAATTACAAAGATTATTCAGAAATCCTGAAGCGTCGCGCTTAATCAAGCGCTGTAACGACTTTGGTGCAGGCGGTGTATCCGTTGCTATCGGTGAACTTGCGGACGGACTTAACATTGATCTTGATAAAGTTCCCAAAAAGTACGACGGACTCGACGGTACTGAACTTGCAATCAGTGAATCGCAAGAGAGAATGGCGGTAGTCGTTGAAGCAGGTGACGTTGATAAGTTTATCGCGCTTGCTACCGAAGAAAACCTTGAAGCGACCGTCGTTGCAACGGTTACCGACGACGCGCGCCTTACTATGAAATGGAAAGGCAACACGATCGTTGATATTTCCAGAGAGTTCCTTAACAGTAACGGTGCGGAAAAGAAGACTGTCGTTAAGGTAGTTAAGCAAGTTATGGATGAAAAGGTAGTGCCCACCGACTTTGCAAGCGGTATTAAGGCGCTCGCTGATGACCTTAACGTTTGCTCAAAACGCGGACTTTCCGAACGTTTTGACTCTACTATCGGTGCAGGAACGGTACTTATGCCGTTCGGCGGTAAAAATCAACGCACGCCTATTCAGGCAATGGTGAATAAGGTTTCTGTGGAAAACGCGGACACCGATACTTGTTCGTTTATGAGTTGGGGTTACAATCCCTTTATAAGTGAAAAGAGCCCGCTTTACGGCGGTTATTACGCAGTTATCGAGAGCGTATGTAAACTTATTGCAAGCGGTGCTACGTTTGAAGATACCTACCTTACTTTCCAAGAATATTTTGAAAAACCCAACAAGGATGCAAGCCGTTGGGGCAAGCCTATGAGCGCTCTTCTCGGTGCGTACCGTGCGCAGAGAGAACTTAAACTCTCGGCTATCGGCGGTAAGGACTCTATGAGCGGTTCATTTGAAAATATCGACGTTCCGCCGACCTTGGTCTCCTTTGCGGTAACGACCGATAAACTTGAAAAAGTTCTTTCACCCGAATTCAAAAAAGCAGGTAGTACGTTAGTACTTCTATCTGCTAAAAAGACGGCGGACGGGCTAATAGATACTAAAGACCTTTTAGAAAATTTTGCGCTTATTGAGAAACTCAATAGCGAAGGCAAGATTTTAAGCGCTTATACCTTGACCTACGGCGGTTTAGCAGAAGCGGTTATGAAGATGTCTTTCGGTAACGGTATCGGCGCTAAACTTGAAAACGTAAACTTAAACGATATTTTCGGTTATAATTACGGTGCGTTCGTAATTGAACTTGGCAGTGGCGTTACGCTCGATAAAGCAGCGGTAATCGGTAAGACGACCGAAGAAAAAGTTATCGAGTATAACGGCGTTAAGGTGTGCTTAAACGAACTTCTCGGCGTATATGAAGATAAGTTGGAGAGCGTGTTTAAGTGTAACGACGTTTTAACCGACAAGGGTGAAATACCTGAAATTAAATTTAGTGCAAACGAGTGGAATTACTCACCCACCAAGTTTGCAAAGCCCAGAGTATTAGTTCCCGTATTCCCCGGCACAAACTGTGAATACGACACTAAAAAGGCTTTTGCGCGTGAAGGTGCAGACGTAGATATATTTGTTATTAAGAATATCAAAGACGTTAAAGAATCTGTTGACGCGTTTGCTAAAAAGATTAAAGAAAGCCAGATAGTATTCGTACCGGGTGGATTCTCGGGTGGTGACGAACCCGACGGATCGGGTAAGTTTATAACAGCGTTCTTTAGAAATAAGGCTATTAAAGAGAACGTGAGCGAACTTCTAGATATAAGAAAAGGACTTATGGGCGGTATTTGTAACGGATTCCAAGCACTTATTAAACTCGGTTTAGTACCTTACGGCAAGATAACCGACCAAATGAGCGAAGATATGCCTACTCTTACCTTTAACACTATAGCAAGACACCAGTCTATGCTCGTTAAAACACGCATAGCGTCCAACAAATCCCCGTGGCTTATGGAAACGAACGTTGGAGACGTTTATACAGTTCCTATCTCTCACGGTGAAGGCAGATTTATAATCAAACCAGAACTCTTAAAACAACTTATTGCAAACGGTCAAGTTGCTACCCAGTACGTGGACGAGTTTGGTAAACCCACTTACGATATTAAGTTTAACCCCAACAACTCAATATACGCGATAGAAGGTATCACTTCTCCAGACGGCAGAGTATTCGGTAAGATGGGACACTCTGAAAGAACGGGCAACGGGCTATACAAGAACGTGGACGGTAAGTACGATATAGGTATGTTCCGTTCAGCGGTTAAATACTTTAAGTAAAAAGTTTTGCGGTAAGCGCACGCGCGTTTACCGCAATTTGATAAGGAGAATATTATGGCATATATGAGCGATATAGAGATAGCGCAAAGCGTTAAACCCGAACATATCAAAGTGATTGCCGAGCGTGCAGGAGTACCTGAGAACGCCTTGGAGCAGTACGGTAACTATAAGGCTAAAGTCGATTTGTCAGTTTTAGACGGCGAAAAAAAGAACGGAAAACTTATTCTCGTTACGGCGATTACGCCCACCCCTGCGGGAGAAGGAAAAACCACTACGACGATAGGTCTTGCAGACGGACTTAAACAACGTGGTAAAAACGTTATAGTTGCTCTTCGTGAGCCGTCTTTAGGTCCTGTTTTCGGCGTCAAAGGCGGTGCGGCAGGTGGTGGCTGGGCGCAGGTTCTTCCTATGGAAGATATAAACTTTCACTTTACGTGCGACTTTCAAGCGATATGCGCGGCTAACAACTTGCTTGCGGCAATGCTTGACAACCATATTTATCAAGGCAATGCGCTCGGAATAGATCCAAGAAAGATTACTTGGAAACGCTGTGTGGATATGAACGACCGTCAACTACGTTTCGTCGTAGACGGTTTGGGTGGTAAGGTAAACGGCGTACCTAGAGAAGACGGCTACGACATCACGGTAGCGTCAGAGATTATGGCGGTGCTCTGCTTGTCGTCGTCTATTGATGATTTAAAAGATAGACTTTCCAAAATTATAGTAGGCTATACTTACGACGATAAGCCCGTTACTGCAGGACAGTTAAAGGCGCACGGTGCAATGGCTGCACTATTAAAAGACGCCATAAAGCCTAACTTGGTGCAAACGCTTGAAGGCACGCCTGCGTTCGTTCACGGCGGTCCATTTGCAAATATTGCGCACGGCTGTAACTCGGTTATGGCTACCAAGATTGCCTTAAAACTCGGCGATTATGCAGTCACGGAAGCAGGTTTCGGCGCAGATTTAGGTGCGGAGAAGTTTCTTGACATAAAGTGCCGTTTGGCAGGCTTAAAACCCGATGCAGTAGTAATCGTCGCAACGATTAGGGCGCTTAAAATGCACGGCGGACTTGCTAAAACTGAACTTAACACCGAAGATCTTGACGCGCTTGAAAAGGGATTGCCAAACCTTTTACGCCACGTTCATAATATAAAAGACGTGTATAAACTCCCGTCGGTAGTTGCGATCAACCGTTTCCCGACCGATACAGACAAGGAGATTGAACTAGTTATAAGCAAGTGTAAAGAACTTGGCGTAAACGTCGTTTTATCGACCGTTTGGGCAGACGGCGGTAAGGGTGGCGTCGCTCTTGCAGACGAAGTCGTTAAACTTTGCGAAGAGAAAAACGATTTCACTTTCAGTTATGAAACTACCGATAGTATAAAAGAAAAAATTCAAAAGATAGCAGTTAAAGTTTACGGCGGTGACGGGGCTATATTTACTTCCGAAGCGGAAAAGCAGATAAAAACGCTTGAAGATTTGGGCTTTAAGGATTATCCCGTATGTATTGCAAAAACGCAGTATTCTTTCTCCGACGATATGACTAAACTCGGCGCGCCCGAAAACTTTAAGATAACCGTGCGCTCGGTTAAAGTGTCGGCAGGCGCAGGCTTTATCGTCGTTTTGACTGGCAACATTATGACTATGCCGGGGCTACCAAAAGTACCTGCGGCGGAAAAAATCGACGTAACTAGCGACGGTAAAATCGTTGGCTTGTTCTAAGATAGAGTTTTATATAAAGAATTTTAGAAAATATTAAGGGATAGCAAACTTTGCTATCCCTTAGGTTTTAAAAAATATATCGTATTAAACTTTAACATTTTAACAAATGTGCATATATTGTGTATGATTAAATTGCACACAATATTATTTTAATAATAGAGATAACGCGTTCTTTAACTCTAAATGGTTGACATAAATATTAAGTTGGTTTACAATATTAAAAGTTAATACGTTTATATAAGGAAGGACTTACTTTGAAAAACTACAAATATAAAGAATACGTATT
>JAFTIG010000026.1 GCA_017457015.1 Clostridia bacterium
ACTAAAGAATTTTCAAGAAAGCATTTTAATAGCGAATACGGTAAGACTGAAGCGTGGCTAGTGGTCGCAACCCGTCCGGGTGCAAAACTCTATTTTGGGTTTAAGGATAAAATCACCAAAGAACAACTTTCCGCCCTTGAAGAGCGCAGTGAAGTTGAAAAAGATATAATGGGCGGTTTGCTCGCAGGGGTAGACGCAAAACCAGGCGATATATGGCTCATAAAAGCAGGTTTAATACACGCCATAGGTGCAGGCTGTACTATAATAGAAGTTCAAGAGCCTACCGACTTTACTATTCAACCTGAACGTTGGTGCGGTGATTATCACATCAGTTATAACGAAGAGTACATAGGTCTTGACAAGGATACTGCACTCGACGCGATAAATTACGATATTTACGGCGATAACGCAAAGGCGTTTGCAAAGGTAACGCCAACCGTAGAAATAGATACGCCCGAATATAAAAAAGAAGTCATGATAAGTTACGCAGACACACCCTGTTTCGGCGAAGTAAGACACACTTTGAAAAATGGCGGTGCGTTTAAGATGAACTTTGCGCCAAGCGTTTATATATGTTTGGAAGGTAATGCAGTCATAACAGGCGAAAATTATGAAAAAGAAATAAAGCGTGGCGATTACTTTTATTTGCCGTACGTTGCGGAAGGTAAGTTTACCGTCACCACTGATGCCGAGTGCACTTTGGTAGAGTGCTTACCTAGTAAACAAGATTAGAGAATAAATAAAAAGAAAAAGGCACTTTTAGTAAAGTGCTTTTTTTCTTACGGGTAAAATATTCTTGATTTTTGCGTTTAATCGTGGTACAATATTAAAAATATTGCTTTGTGGCAAAAGTTTTAAGGAGATAAAAAATGGATTATAAAAAATTGCAGAATGGCAGTGATATTCGTGGCGTAGCGCTTGAAGGCATAGAAGGACAACACGTTAACCTTACCGAAAAGGTTTGTACCGATATAGGCAGGGGTTTTGCACTTTGGCTTATAAAGAAAGCGGGTAAAACCGATTTGACCGTTGCTGTGGGCAGGGATTCAAGACTTTCGGGCGAACAACTTGCAAAATGGATTATCGGCGCAATGGTGGACTCGGGCATTAAAGTTACTGACTTTGGCATGGCAAGTACTCCTGCAATGTTTATGTCTACGGTAACCGACGGATATAAGTTTGACGGCTCGGTTATGATTACTGCAAGTCACTTGCCTTTTAATAGAAACGGGTTTAAGTTTTTTACCGCACAGGGCGGTCTTGAAAAGGGTGATATAAAAGACATTTTATCTTATGCTGAAAGTGAAGAACAAACGGGATTAAACAAAGGCTCGTTGGTAAAAGGCGAATTTATGGACGCGTATTCCAAAATTCTTGCCGATAAAATTCGTGTAGCAACGGGTGAAGATAAGCCCCTTAAAGGCTTTAAGATAGTGGTAGACGCAGGGAACGGCGCTGGTGGTTTCTACGTTGATAAAGTTCTTAAACCGCTCGGTGCGGACACTACGGGCAGTCGTTATTTAGAGCCTGACGGAAGTTTCCCCAATCATATTCCCAACCCCGAGAATAAAGAAGCAATGGAAAGCATTACTGAAGCGGTTAAAGAAAATAACGCCGATCTCGGTATAATATTTGATACCGACGTTGACCGTGCAGGCGCAGTTTTATCTAACGGCAGTGAACTTAACCGCAACCGCATTATCGCAATGCTCTCTGCGATACTTTTAAGAGAACATCCTGGAACGACTATCGTAACCGACTCTATAACTTCTACGGGCCTCGCTAAATTTATAGAAGAAAAGGGCGGTAAACACCACCGTTTTAAGCGCGGATACCGCAACGTTATAAACGAAAGTATAAAACTCAACGCGCAAGGTCAAGACAGTCAACTTGCAATAGAAACGTCGGGGCACGGTGCGTTTAAGGAAAATTACTTCCTTGACGACGGCGCGTATATCGTTACTAAATTATTAATAGAACTTGCGCGCGGTAAAAAGCAAGGTTATACACTCGCGTCGCTCATTGAATCGCTTGAAGAACCAAAAGAGAGCGTAGAGTTTAGAATGAATATATTACTTGAAGACTTTAAGCCTTACGGACAAAAGGTTATAGACGACCTTAATGCATACGCGGAAAGTCAGGACGGCTGGAGTATAGCGCCGAACAACTTTGAAGGCGTTAGAGTTAACCTTTCAGAAGAAAAGGGCAACGGTTGGTTCTTATTACGCTTATCACTCCACGATCCGTTACTTCCGTTAAATATTGAAAGTGCGGAAATCGGAGGGGCTAAAAAGATAGCAAAAGAACTTATCTCGTTTATTGAAAAATACGATAAACTTGACGCAAAATCACTTTTAGATTTTGCAAAATAATAAAAAATAAATACTTTGGGCAGTCGCTTTATTAAGGCGACTGCCCTTTTATCAATATAGCATATAAACAAGGCAATAGAGAGAAAGTTTTAGCGAGTTCAGTAATTGACAAAACGTAGACGTGCGTGTACAATAGAGATATGGTAAAAAGGAGAATAATAAAATGAAAATTTTATTAACTGTAGACGGAAAGCAAAACGCCATCGGCGTTAACAGAGAAAGGGTTAGACTTTCTCTTAAAACGGACGGTTTATTGAATTTTGATAAAATAGAGTATGCCGTTTACGCTAGCGAAAAAGACGTTTTGGATAAAAAGCCTATGATTTTATGCACGGGCAAAAATTACGTTGAATATATTGACGGGAAAGAATTTTCGGACAGAAAAGAATATTTTTGTCAGGCTAAAGTCTATTATAAAAAAAGCGTTTACGAGTCTTCTGTAACCAAGTTTGAAACGGGGATTAAAAGTGAAAACTTTGTCGCTGACTGGATTTGCGATCCCGAATTTGACGATTTGCACGTTTCAGAATTTACAAAGCAATTTACAATAGAGAGCGCGGTAAAAAAAGCGCGCCTAATTATAGTAGGACTCGGCTATTATATGTCTTTTATCAACGGCAATAAAACTGACGAAGAGTACTATAAACCCGTTTTAACCGATTTCGATATAAGAGATAACCTTTTAAATAATCCGTGGTACAAGGCGGAAAATTTTCGCGATAACGAAAAGACCGTTTGTTACGACGTTTACGACGTAACGAACTTGATTAAGACTGGCGACAACGCGATAAACGTCTTGCTCGGTACGGGTTGGTATTGTGATGAAGATAAATTAATTACCGATCCAAGTTTTTCGTTCGGTAAACCCAAACTTATTTTTGAACTGCACGTTGAAACGGAAAAGGGCGATATATTAGTTAAATCGGACGTTGATTGCAAGGTGCGCACGACTAATATTATTTCTCAACATTTTGCGTGTGACACGATAGATTTTACGTTAGAAGAAAAACCGTTTAGGTCGGTTGCGGTCGGTAAAGCCCCGTCGGGACGATTAGTTGCAAACGTTTGTGAAAACGATAAAGTTATAGAAAAACTCTCGCCCGTTGCAGTGACCGAAAATAACGGCGTTACCGAATACGACTTTGGCGTAAACCACTCGGGTGGTATTAAAATGACCGTCAAAGGTAAGCGCGGTGCAAAACTTGTTATCAATCAGTACGAAACTAAAAAAGACGGCGTTCTAAACCCTTTGACGAGCAGATGGGACGCATATAAAGACGGAAAGGTGATAATCGGTCACCTTGATCAAACGTGTACTTATATATTGAGTGGCGGTGAAGACGTTATAGAGCCGTATTTTCACTGGAGTTGTTATCGCTACGCAACAGTTGAGTGCGACGGGGAATACGAGATAAAACAACTTCAATCACTCTTTATCAGTACGGCGGTTGAAAAAGACGGCTTGTTCTATTGTGACGACGATTTTCTTAACGAACTTTACAACGCGTTCATATCAACGCAGAGAGATAATATGCATAGCGGTGTTCCAAGCGACTGTCCGCATAGAGAAAAGTTGCCTTATACCGGCGACGGACAGTTGGTTATAGAGCCGACTCTTTACACCCTTGATGCCGAAAACTTTTATAGAAAGTGGTTTAAGGACATTTTGGACGCACAAGGTAAGGACGGATACGTTCCAAACTCCGCACCGTATATGGGCGGTGACGGCGGTTACTGGTGGACCAACTCGTTAATCAACGTTACTGACGTACTTTATAAATATACGGGTGATAAAAAGGTAATTGAAGACGCATATTCGCACGTTATAAAACTCGTCGAATATTACGATCGCATAAAACAAGAGAACGGAATAGTTCATTTCGTAGAACGCGGTTGGGGATTAGGCGACTGGTTAACGCCCGAAGTGACCGTTCTAAATAAAGACTTTATGAATACGCTTGCGGTGTATTTTGCAGTAAATAAAGCACAGGAATTTAGCGCGATTCTCGGTGTAAATTTACACGACGAATTTTTAAGCGAGTTTAAGACAAAACTTGTTAACGCAATAAATGCAAACTTCTTTGATAAAGAAAAACAGACTTACGCAGACGGCGTTCAGGGCGCGGATATACTGCCGTTACTTTTCGGCATTTGCGAAAAAGAATACGCGCCTAACGTCGCTAAAAATCTTATTGCTAAATATAAGAAAGATACCCACTTTGATACAGGTATAGTGCTAACTCCAAGACTATTAGACTTATTAGTAGAACTCAGAGAGAGTCGACTTGCCTACGATATTTTAACCGAAAAGACAGGGCCGTCCTATTGTGATATGTTAAAGGGTGAAACAACTCTTCCCGAGCACTGGTTCAAGCACTGGCCGGGCAATCCGAATTCTTACGTTTCACACTGTCATCCTATGTTTGGTAGCGTTATCGCTTGGATGATAAAGCACGTTGCAGGACTGGATCTTTCAAATCTATGCAATAAAAAGATTACGTTCGCACCCAAGGTGATCGATAGAGTTAAGGTTGCCCGTGCGGAAAAGCAAACCGTTTACGGCAAAGTAAGTATCAGTTATTGTGCAGAAGACGGATTTTCTATGAAGGTAGTCGTTCCCTTTGGCGTAACTGGCGAGATAATATTACCTAGTTCTATTAAAAAGATAACCATAAACGATTTGCCCGTAGTAGGGACAAAGTGTGGAGAATATACGTCTTTTACCGTTTCTGGTGGCGAATATGCAGTTCGGGGGGGGTAACCTCAATTAGACTGAACGCAATATAAAACGTTTATTAGTACAAAAAAGCACGCTAAAATTTGCCTTTTGCAAATTTTAGCGTGCTTTTATAATTTATTGATTTTTTATCTTTTTCTCGCTTCAAGTGGCGTAATACCGTAACGCTTTTTGAAAATCACGTTAAAATAAGAAACTGAAGAGAAACCAAGGTTTTGGGCAATATCCAAAATACTCTTGTTAGAGCCCTGTATCATAGTAAGCGCGTAATCTAAACGCGTATGGTTGAGATACTCGGTCATAGTCATACCCATATACTTTTTGAAAACTCTACACATATATTTTTTATCGTAATTAAATTCTCCGGTAATTTTTTGCAAACCTTGTTGAAGATAATATACGGTATTAAAGTTAGTTAAAAGTTGTCTAAACCACGCTGGTATTTCCTTTGCTATGGCGGTATGTTTATGGAATACGAACGTTTCTATAAGTTCGACGGCAAACGCGCGAGTGATCGCCGTGCGCTGACCTATTTGGGTGGGTAACATCTGACTTATAGTATTGATTTTTTGTTCTAAACGGTTGATCTGCGTAGGGGATAAAGTAACGTAATAAGGCATTGCACCACTGACAAAGTTATTGTATAACTTTGGATCGATAAAATTACACGCTTCCTTAAACAAATTTTCGCGTATCATTATATCACGGTGTGTACAGTCTTGCTTTCTTTTTAAAAACTCGTGATAATGGGTTGGCATAATTAAATAAGTGTCACCCGCTTGCAAAGTTTTAGTCGGCTCGTTATCAAATTTGTGTGGAGCATTACCGCTTATAACGTAAAAAATTTCTACAAACTCGTGCCCGTGTAGTTGGGTATCGTACCCTTCAGTGAGCTTGTAGTTCATAGGAACTTCATCACTCGTTGCATAATCTTCCATTATATAAATATCTTTCATACCATAACTATAATGCATATTTTCTAAAAAATCAAGGACAATTAAAAAATATTTTCAAAATGTGCAAATGTAGTCACCATAGAGAAAGTTTTGACTAAAATTCATATAGAAATACAAATTAGACTTATGATATAATTCTATATAAAGATAGGTGTTTATTGTCTTAAACATTATATTAATTGACATTTTTATAAAAAATTGAGCAAGTTTTCAAGTTGACGTCGCTAAAAGTAGTAAAAATTTATCAAGTACGAAAAAACGAAAAGAGAGAAAATTTTGGAAATTTAAAACTATGAAAAAAACACGAAAAATGAAGTTGTTTGTAGTATATATTTTATCTATCGTTTGTCTGTTAAATTCGCTATGTGGTTGCACGAAAGAAAAACAATCGGTAACGATAAATCTGGAAATTTTATCAGAGTTTAACGAAAATAAAAATTTCACGGTTTTTAGTGCCGTTCCACCTGAACCCAACGCGCAAGCTTTACAAACTTACGTAGAGGCAGGTTTTACGAATTACGTTCTCACGGAAGATTGGCTGACTATGACTAACGCCGATCGTCAAATCGGCACAAAAGACGACGGGGCGATAACTCAAGCGTACGTTGACGCAATAAATATTTGTAAAGATATGGGGTTAAATGTTTATGTGTGCAACTGTAGAAGTGATCCCGACTGGTTCGTTAACGACTACGATGGCGTGCGTTACATGCCTGAACCTTGGGGTTATGAATATCAACTCCCCAAAAGAAATATTACCACCGAGTTTTCACAAATGAGCGGAGTGACAGGTTACGTTATGGGTGACGAACTAGGGTGGAAACAAATAGGCGGATATGAAAAACTTCTCGACTGGTATAACGAATACGGCGGTAATAAAACTTGGCATTTAAACTTGTTGCAAAGTTACGGCAGTTGGTTATTTGAAGATGAAAATGGTGCTATGTACGATTTTCAAGAATACGTGGATTACTATTGTGCAACCATTTTAGAAAAGATAAACGGTCCAAAGACCATAAGCACCGATTATTATCCGCTAGTCAGCGGTGGAGAGACTGGTGGTAATTACATTTTAGACGGATATTTGTTCGATTACTTTATAATAGCGAATAAGGCAAAAGAACTAAAAGAGTTGGGGCACGACGTCACTACGAATTTTTGTGTTCAGTCTTATGAGCGTGCAACTGAACTGCAAGGCTATGCAAGGAAATTAACTTCTAAAGCAGATATAGCTTTTCAAGTAAACGTTGCAATGGCGTTTGGTGCAAGTAGTCTTTGCTATTACACCTATTGCTCTTTTGGTGAAGAACTGGGCATATTCGATACCGTAAGCGGATTGCCTAGTAAAATTTATCCGTGGGTTAAACAAGTGAACGCAGAAGCGCACGATTTGGCAGACGTCATATTAAATTTTAACTGGCAGGGTGCAAAAGTTTACGCGGGCGCGCAAGGCGGCAATACTACTGACGAATACACGACAATTGCGTTTGATAAAGTCAAGGATTTAACCTTGGATAATTTTATACTTTTAAGTAGTGTAACTGCAAGATTAGACACTGTGGTAAGTGAATTTAAGGACTTAAACGGTAACGTCGGATATATGGTCGTAAATTATTCAGAGCCAAGCAAGAATCTTACGGACAACGTGCTTTTGAAATTTTCTCAAAAAACTAATAAAGTTTTAATTTGTAAAAATGGAGAAATTTCAGTATCTAGCGTAAACGGAAATTCAGCAAGTATAAGTTTACAAGCAGGGGAAGGCGCTTTTATTTACCCTATAATTAGTAACTAAAAACAAAGTATTATTATTAAATAATAATAGCATTAGTCACCGTAGAGAAAGATATTGTCAAAATCAGTATAGATTTGGGGTGTATTAGGTGGTATAATATAAGTACAAAATAAGTTAATATTGACCAAACTATGGTTAAAATTAACATTATTTAAGATAAATAGGATGATTTTTTTGAAAAGGAGTACTCCTTTTCTCAATTCTTGGCAGAATTGAGAAAGTACACTTGTTAGATTAAAAAGTCCTAATTAGCAAAAGAAACTTTAATTGATAGGAGGCAAACTATGAAGCAACTTTTAAGAAAACTCGTGTTATTTGCAGTTACTGCGGTTTTGGCACTCGGTGCGTTCGCTGGTTGTAGTGAACAAGACGGGACACAAGGCGCGCTTTCTGCACCTAAAACGAACTTAAGCGTACCTAACTTTTCGGAAGACTTAAATTTCAATGTATGGGCAGACGTTCCCGCAAACCCGCAGGTGGAAGAATACCTACGCGTTTATAAGGAAGCAGGGTTTACACATTACAACTTAACTGAAGACTGGGTGTATACCACTAACGCGGATTTGAAATTCGGTACGGCAGACGACGGCGTGATTAACCAGAAGTATCTCGATGCAATCGAACTTTGCGGTGATTTGGGGCTGGAAGTTTTAATCCGTAACTGTTACGGTGATGCAGACTGGTTCGTTAACGACGACGACTCCGTTCGTCAAGCGGCGTATCCGTGGAATTACACGTATCAAATTCCCGTTAGAAATATTACTAACGAGTTAACTAATCTTGAGCCTGTCGGCGGTTACTATATGGGTGACGAGCCTAACTGGCAAGAAGTTTTAGAATACGATAAACTCGTAGACTGGTATAACGCTTACGGCGGAAATACTTTGTGGCATATGAACTTGTTGCAAAGTTACGGCGCTTTCCTTTTTGAAGATGCAGAAGGAAATATGTACAACTACGAACAGTACGTTGACCATTACTGTGAAAACGTTCTTGAAAAGGTAAACGGACCTAAAACGCTAGGTACGGACTACTATCCGTTAGTAAGTGGCGGTTTGTCTGCAGATCCTTATATTATGGACGGAATTTTAAGCGACTATTTCGTAATTGCAAATAAAACAAAATCGATGATAGCGGACGGTCACGACGTAAGAACTAATTTCTGTATTCAATCTTACGAAAATCCCAAAAACACGGGTGCAGGTTACGTTAGAGAATTAACTTCTCAAGCGGATATAACCTTCCAAACCAACCTTGCAATAGCGTTCGGCGCAAAGAGTTTACAGTATTATACGTATCGTGCGTACGGCAGTGAGCCGGGTATCGTAGACGGATCTAGTCACGAGCCGGGTAAAATGTATCCGTGGGTACAAAACGCAAACACTTACGCACATTTCTTAGCAGACGCCATATTTAATTTCAGTTGGCAAGGCGCTAAAGTGTATGCAGGTGCGCAAGGCGGTAATACTACCGATATTCACAATAAGACCGCGTTTGAAAACGTTAAAAAATACGTTATGAACAAACTTTCGCTCATCTCTTCGGTCAACGCAAGACTTGACACGGTAGTAAGCGAATTTAAGGACGCTAACGGCAATCTCGGATACATGTTCGTAAACTACTCTGAACCAAGTAAAGGGCTTACGGGTGACGTTATTATGAATTTCTCTAAAAAGATAAATAAAGCGCTTATCTATCAAAATGGAGAAAAGAGAGTGGTTGACGTAACGAACAATAAACTTAGAATTACTTTAGAAGCAGGCGGCGGTGCTTTCGTGTACCCCGTGTATACGATGGGAGCGTAGCGTAAATCATGCCTAAATTTATGAAAAAGGGTGCATATATCTTTATATATCCGTTGCTTATCATAGCGGCGTTCGATATGTTCAGATATATATACATAAATCTCAGTTCAATATTGCTTGCGTTTACAATTGAAAACGGATTGACGGGGGAAACTTCGTTTACGTTAACTTGGTTTGAAGACATGTTCTTACAATTTTCTTTGGCGCAAAGTAATCTCAAAGTAGCGATAGGGAATACGTTAAAGTTTTTCGTTATGTATTTTATTAAAACTTTAATATCCTTTTCGGTTGCGTACTTTTTGTATAAAAAGATTTTGGGGTACAAGATATTTAGGGTAATATTTTACATACCTTGTTTGATTTCCCCGATAATACTCGTCAACGTATGGAAAAACATGTTAGGACCGGGCGGACTTTTTAATAGACTTTGGGTATACGGTTTCGGTTTAGAATATAACAACCCCGTGTCTGCGTCAAGCGATATCGCTATTTGGATAGTACTATTGTTCTCGTTTTGGGGTGGTTTCGGTACCGACCTACTTATATTCGTGGGAGCGATGAACAGAGTTCCTGAAGAAGTTTTAGACGCAGGCTTAATTGACGGATGCGGAATGCTTAGGGAGTTCTTTAACCTTATAGTTCCGCTCGTATGGGAAACGCTCTCGACCATGCTTATGATACAAAGTATGTCGCTCTTTACGGCGACAGGGCCTATACTGTACTTTACGCCAAATAACCCAAGTACGTGGACGCTACAATATTACATATTTAATACCTTGTACGGCACGGGCGGTGGCGGCGGAGTTAACGAATACAACTCTATTGCGGCAATCGGTTTATTCTTTACCTTAATAGCTCTACCGATAGTTATTCTCGGTAGATGGCTTATGAACAGAGTAAATTCTAACATTTCTTACTAAGGAGAGACTCTTATGAATAAAAAAATTATGCGCAATCCCGCAATGATAATAATATTCGTAATCTTCGCTATATACGCACTTTCAATATGCTTTATCTTATTCCAAGGCATAGCCGTATCCATTATGGACGGTGCGTATTACGGTATAGAAATGTTGCCGACAAAAGCAGAACATTTTAACTTCGGCAATTACGTAGAAGCGTTTACAAAACTCGTTATACCTATCGGTAATAACCAAAAAGTAACTCTACTCGGTATGTTTATAAACAGTTTACTTTATGCGGTAGGGACTTCTTTCCTTTCGGTAATATTCAGTTCTATAACTGCTTATCTTACCGCAAAATACAAATTCCCCGGTAGAAACTTTATCTACTATTATGCAATCGTCACTATGATGATACCTGTAGTAGGTTCAGGCGCGGCTTCTATTATGTTCTTTGATAAACTCGGCGTGCTCGATACGTATTTTATGATATTTATGTTCGCAGGCTCGTTTGGTCAAAACTACGTTATTTTATACGCAACGTTTAAGGGCGTTTCGTGGGAATACGCAGAAGCGGCGTTTATTGACGGAGCAGGACATTTTAGAGTTTGGGTGCAGGTTATGATACCCCAAGCGCTTTCACCGATGTTCGCACTCTTTATGGTAGGATTTATCGGACTTTGGAGCGACTCGGAAACTTCACTTCTCTACATGAGAAATTTACCGACTATTGCGAGCGGTTTAACAAGACTTTCACACACGGCTTCAGGCGATATGAGTATGCTTTTTGCAGGATTCGTTATGAGCATGATACCGTTACTTATTTTGTATATCGCGTTCCAAGAAACCATTATGGATATACAGATAGGCGGTGGACTTAAAGGCTAAAACGGGATAACCCGAAAAAAATAAATGATGTAAGGAGAAAATCATTATGAAAAAAAGACTTTTGGCAATTTTACTTATCGTCGTTTCACTTATCGGCTCAATGATGGGCTGTGTAGTTGAAGGCGACGATCAAAACGCAAAGGATTTTGGCGACAGATCCAAAAAGATTACTATGTCCTATTATCTTGCAGGCTACGGCACTGAACACTGGTCGGCTCTTGCAAGAGATTATATGACGAACTACGAAGACGAGTATTACGTAGAAATGGTTGGAGACGACAACTCGGCAACTATGAGAACGAGAATAACTTCAGGTAACGCCGGCGCAGATATCGTTCAACTCTCGGTTGATATGCAAGGTCAAACCACTTCTATTGAAAACTTGACTTCTTTATACGAAATGACCGCTCTCGGTGAAGACGTGAAAATTAAGGATAAGAATCCTGAAAATTACACTTATTATAAAGAATACTACGGAGCAAACAGACAAGAAGGCTATTTTAGATTAGCATCTGGCGGTAATACGGGTGGATATACGTTTGCTTATAACAAAACTACTCTTGACGAACTTTTTGGTAAAGATAACTACACTCTTCCCGTGACCACGAAAGAATTTTTCAAGTTCGGCGACGATATGCTCGACGCTGGCGGATTCCTTTTGTCAACGTCTTTAGGTGAAGTAAGCGGTGACTATACAGTATATTTACAATCGCTTTGGTTTGCTCAACTTATGGGTGCTGAAGACTACTATCACTATTACAACGCAGAATACTACGACGAAACACAAAACGCATGGCTTCTAGCAGAAGACGCTCCGCGTATGATTTCCGACAGTAAACAAGAACTTATTGACGCGTACGAAGCGCTCAACGAATTATTTATCGGTGAAAACAACTATTTGCACCCCGAATCTGACTCACTCAACCACTTATTTAATAACCGCGTATTCTCTGGTGCAGGTTACGGTTTGAGTAACAAAAAAACGGGCTTCCTTTTTATCGGCTCTTGGCTTGAGAGTGAAATGAGAAACGTTGAAGGCGCGCTTAAAAATCAAGTATACGGCGCAATTAAAACCCCGATAGTAAGCGATATCGTTAACTATCTTGAATATGAAAACATGAGTGACGCTACTCTCGCTGCAATTATAAGAGCAATCGACGCAGGCAAGACTTATGAAGAAATTTCGGCGGCAGACGGCGTTTGTCCTAACCTTTCTCAAAACGACTACGATAGACTTTACGAAGCGCGTATGATGGTCGTTACCATCAGATGTTCGGAAATAGTAGTACCCAAGATTAAAGACGAAAGCAAGAGAGAACAAATCTATAAGTTCTTGAGATATCTTGCAAGCGATAGAGCACAAGTAGTTGCAGCAAACGCAAAGGGCGGTCTTAATATGCTCGCTTACGGCGCACCCGTAAAGGATGAAGATTTGACGGTAGAGAGAACGCTTTTCGTTCAAAACATGACCGATATTGCAAAGAACAGTATATTGATTGATACTGCGCACGTTGACGGCTACACTATAAAATATTTGCCTATTTCAACCGTATACGTTCAGGGTGGTGGAAACTTGGCTGCTTATCTTTGCAAGAAGACTAAAGAACAGGCACAATCCCCTGAAGCAATGTACAAGAACTTACTTGACAACGCTTCTGGTACTATTTGGACCAAAGGAATTGAAACTTATAAAACTGCGGTTGGGCTTAACTAATAAGCCCACCGTGGTAAATAAAAAATAAATTAGATAAAGGAGAAAAGAAAATGAAGAAAAAGAAACTGTTAGTAGCTTTACTTTCAGCGATTATGGCAATTTGCGTTGCGTTCTCGTTTGCATGTTCAGATGATGAAGGCAGTGGCGGATTACCTAAAGAACCTACGCCTACAGCATCAGGTTGGACGTACGAGTTTATGAGCGATATCGTTATACCGACTGAAAATATTTTCAGTGGCGTGTCCGAAGACGATATGATTGACGGCTCCGTTACTTATCGCTTTAAATCACCAGAATATGAAAATAATGAAGGGAAGATGGTAAGCGACGTTTACGAAAGTACTTTCCCAAACGTGTTCTTAAATAAAGTAGGAACTTGGACGGTAGTTTACTTTAGGGGAGAAAAAGCGGTTGCTAAAACTTTTGAAGTTACGGATACCGTTGCACCCACGATTGAATTTGAGTCGACGGCTTATGACGTTTTCGTGAAAATTACCAACGAAGACGAAAAGGATCAAGCAGATTACGAGCCGAGTTATCAAAAATACAATCTCCCGTCTGCGTCGGCAGAAGACCTTTCGGGTATTAATATTAATAGTCGTGTAGACAGCGTTAAACTTTACGTAAGCGAAAGTGATCCTAGTTATGACGAAAATAATCCTATACTTGATTTATCGGTCGACGCAATAGGTAGATATGCACCAACTGCAACGGGTAAAGTCGTTTATACGCTTTCGGTTGAAGATATTTACGGCAATAAGTCGGAAAAATCTCTTACTTGGAACATTAAAGATCCCAAATGGACGGATGCTGACCTTGCAGAAGGATATCTTGCAGATTACGACGACGTAGGATATATTAACTCAGTTCAACAAGGTTGGGTTGCAAGTTACTGGGCAGACAGCCAGATTTATGAAGAATGGTTTGAAACCTTTGAAGGCGCTACCGGCGTATTAAAAGTTAGCGCAGCGCCTAACAAAAATGCTCAAGGTTGTTTCCAATATAATCTCCCTGGTTCAGTTACTGAAGAAGATTTAGCGGGCAAACAACTTATGATCAAGATTTACACACCTAACGATATAGAATATCTGTATTTCGGTTGTAAAACTTACGATTCTACTCCCGATATGAAACACGCGTTTAGAATTGACGTAATACCAAATCAATGGAATTATATCGTTCTTTCCGCAGGTGAAATTGATTGGGGTTATTGGGAAAAGGGAGACGAAGCGATCGATCAGTTCAATATTTGTTTCGGTACTTATACCGGTGGATACAAGATGACTGAAGATTGTATTTTATACATTGACTCTGTTACCGTTGCGGAAAGCCTTGACGCGGTAGAAAACGTAACCATAGACGGCGACGTTCTTAATTGGAGTGAAGTTGACGGCGCAACCGGATATGAAGTTATGGAAGGCGATAATGTTACCGTAATGGAAACTACCACTTATGAAGTAACCGACAAAATGGCAAAAATCGGCGTTCGCGCAATAACCACAAATCCTTTATATATTTCTCAAAGCGTATACACTCCGTTTATCGACGTAGCGTCTTTCGGACCGAAAGATTTAGCGCTCTTTAATACTCCGAGTTATGAACTTTTAGCAAATAAAAACGATTATTCTTCTGCTCGTGCAGCAGCAGAAATCAAGGCAGAATATCTTGAAAGTTATAAGGGTGTAAATAACGTACTTAAAGTTACGACTATAAACAACAACGTTGGTGGAACGTGGGGTATCGGCGATATTACCTTAATGTTACCAAAAGCATCTAACGGTATGTTTACAATTAAATTTTTAGCAGAACAATGTGATGCGACAGCTTTCTTCTTCTTACAACCCACAAGTGAATACGGTTGGGATAATTTAGGACCTATAACCGTTAAAGAAGAATGGCAGACTTGGTATATTAAATATACCGAAGGTTGTTGGGTAAGTGGCGGCGTTCCTTACGACCGTATTGATATCATGATTCAAGGCGGTGCGGTAGGTGCAGAAAATATTATGTACTTTGCAATCGTTCAAGACGGTGACACCGTTATGGACCTTGAAATGAAAGACGTTACGGAAACCCTTAAAGAAGACGAACTTGCTACTTACGATAGTGATAGATATTCAATAACCACGGCAACCGATTCTTGCCCGTATCACGGCGGTGCTTGTGACCACGTTGTAGATTACAGTTTCGTTGAATCTTACACCGATAGTAAAGGCGTAACTCAAAACGGATTGCTTAAAATTGATATTAAACACTGTAGCCATTACAATAACGTAGGATTCGTTCTTAAACTATTAAAAGAACATAGCGGAACTTACACTATTAGATATTTGGTTAAAGCTGCAGAAGACGGAAAAGTTCCCACCCACTTATTACCGAGAGAAGTAAATGCTACTGGTGGCGTTGTTAAAAACGAAGACGCAAACTCACTCAATAAAACTTCAGACGTATGGCAAACCCAAGCAAACACCACTAACAGCGTTAATAAGAAAATGCTATCTTTCTATTCGTACTTGTATGACGGAACGGGTTATACCATTTACGTTGACGGTATTTGGGACGGCGATAAAGTAATGGAATTTGCCCTTGCAGAAATTAAAGAAAATCTCGGTGAAAACGAACTTGCTATGTACGACGACGAACGTTACACGTTGACGCTTGACGCAATGTATTCAGCATATCAAGGCAAAGACTATAACGTAACCGCATCTTATCTTGAAAGTTTTGCAGACCGTGACGGAGTAATGAAAATTAACGTAGTTGCGGATAAAGACGGTCACTGTGCGGACTTCGTATTGAACTTACTTAAAGCGCATACCGGCACTTATACCATTAAATATTACATAGAAGTACCGAGCGGAGCAACCGCACCTACTGCATTGCAGATAAAGAAGTCTAATTCGTACGGTCTAAAAGAAATAGACCCCGATTGTAACTTTAGTTTAACAACTGGTATATGGCAAACGGCGGTAATCACCACCACGAGTGAACTTAAAGACGCACTTTACTTCTATATGTATGGACCGAGTGCAAACTTCAATATTTATATTGACGGCATTTGGAACGGAGATCAGTCTGCGGAAGAAGATCCTTCTGCTCCCGACATCTTCGCGTAAACAAAAAAGGCAAATCTTTGGGTGTGCTAGCCACACCCAAAGAAAAATATCCGATAAAAGGAGAATTGTATGAAAAATTATAAAGAACTCGTTTTTTATATAACGTGGTTTCCCAAGGAAGACGTTTTAACTGAAACGTCTAACGATGATCCCGCAGCACCGGATATTTATACTGCAAAATAGATTTATATAGGTGGATTATGAAAATACAAAAAAGAAATAAATTTTTAGCAATACTTCTCGGTATTGTCGCTGCAATATCGTTTGCAATGGTTGGTTTAACTACTATGTCTACAAAAGCAGATATGGTGGAATATGAAACAGGCAAAGTAGAAATTTACCAAATTGCACCTGATGCAGAAACACTTACGCAAGGATATGTAATTAAAACGGTTAATAATAAGATTATAGTTATAGACGGCGGTGTTGGTGATTACGATAAAGATACCTATCTAACGCATGCAATTCGTGCTATTTTAGGTTTAAATGAAGGTGAAGCGTTCCACGTTGACGCATGGTTTTTATCACACCCACACAACGACCATATATTTGAACTCGCAAAGATGCTCAACGGCTACGTTGACGAAAACGACGAGAGCGTAGTTGACGGCAAGGTTGCAATAGACGTACCTAAGTCACTCACCGACGGTACACCCCAAGCAACTACTTACGTTACTCCCGATAATAATTTTACTATCGGCAAATTTTATTTTGATTTCCCGACGTGGAATTATAAGAGCGGTGATACCAGCCCTTGCTTAAAGAATCTAAAAGACGGTTTAGAAGTTTACGCCAAAGCGCATCCAGAAGTTGAAGATTTTCAACTTACCAACAACGCTATCGACGTGTATTCAGAACTCAATGGTAAATATATCAACAAAGACACTATAGCCGAAGGTCAAAATATTTACATTGACGGCGTAAGATTTGAAATACTTCAAACTTGGTCATATAGTGACGGCGACGCAAACAACAATTCTATGATAATGAGAATGTGGGTTGACGGTCAAAGCGTAATGTTCTTTAACGACGCAGGTAGAAATGCAAGTGCAAGGCTTATGAACACTTACGGAGCAGAGTTTTTAAAGGCTGACATCGTAAATATGGCACACCACGGTCAAAACGGTGTATCTCAAGAAATGTATGAAGCCGTTGGTGCAAAAGTTCGTCTTTGGGCATCAAACAACTATGTGTGGAACGATACTGGCGTAGATGCGTTACTTGAAACGACTGACGTAAGAACTTGGATTTTTGGCTCTCCAGACAAATTCACAAAAAACACCGCAACCGATTTAGTTGCATGTTTATCAACGTTCCCGACCGAGATTTCCGACCAATCTGCATGGACTAAAGAAGTTTTAGACAGTATGAAAATTTCCATTCCTTACGTTGTGGCATTTAAGGACGATGCAGGTTTTAAGATGAATGAAGGCGCAAGCGTGCGCTTAAACGAAGGAACGGGCAATGCAGGTTTAAGATTCTCTGCAAGAATGTCCGCTTACGACGATAGCGCGTCTTACGGATTCGTTATTGCTCCGAGAGAATATTTTGATGCATATACTGAAAATTACGCACAAAATCTTATAGCAAATAGCGGTACGAAAGCAATCATTGATTTAAGATGTAAGATGCTTGACGGCGCAGTTAGAAAGACTGGTAATTTCTATGAAATTCAAGGTAGTATTTCTATGATTAAATACGCGAATATGAACCGTGAATTTACTGGTCTTGCATATAAACTTAAAGACGGCGTATATACCGACGCAGAGTTTACTTCTCTTGACGATATAACCCGTTCAGTATTAGACGTAGCGTTAAAGGCAAACGCAAGTGGTGACTTTGACGGTGCAGATAACGCGGAAGATCTAGCAATTATTAAATCGTTTATCCACAAAGGCGTAATGAGCGAACAAGGCGTTTCAGAAACTGATTACGACGCAAACGCAACTATCGACGTAAATCTCGCGTTTAAGGAAACTTCCGCATCAGTTGAATACGGCGACAGCGTTATTGCAGAAATAGAAACTGACGTAGATGCAGGTTTGGTTACTTACTCTTACGATAAAAAACTAATTGATTTTGATCCCGAAACGGGCAAAATTACACCGCTCGTTCTCGGCACGGCAACGCTCACCGCATCTTGTTACGATAAGACTGCAACCTTTACCGTTACAACGGCTACTAAAGAAGGTTACTATCTTACCTTTGAAAATGAAGGTGCTATTAAGGACGTTATGTTAAACGACCGCGCTTATAGAACTGGTAAAGCAATTGAAACCGAACTTGTTACTAACGTTACCGATAAAATCGGCGTAACCGAACCCAACGCAGTTAAAATCACTACCACTGCAAGCGGTGGCGGAATTTGCGATTTAGTAATAGATCTTCCTAAAGACGTTGACGTTGAAAATGATAAAGGTGTAACGGTTGCAATCAACTTTGCAGAAACTGAAGGTACGTTTGCAATATTCCAAGTACATTATTGGGAAATGACTAACCCAGAAACTGGTAGACCTATTCTTGGGGCAAAAGATCCCGTATCATATAGTGGAAAAGGTACTAGACCTTTCATTAATGCGACCGAAAGAGACGCTGCACTCAATACTTGGAAGTATATCTACGTTGACTACACGACTTGCGAAACTGACTTTGATAAGGTAGTTCTCGCAATGAGCGGTATCCCTGCTAACGGAAAGAGCGTAATTTACGTTGCATACGTTGCAGAAGGCGACGTTTCAGCAGAAAAGACGGCTGCCGCACAAGAACAGTTGATGGGACAACTAAAAGAATCCTTAACCGACGGCTACATTGCACAGTTCGATAACGGTCTTTATGCAGATTTAGTTAGTACCGTAAATAGCGGTTATTATTGGGAAAACAGTAGTTTAAAGGCAGAAATATTAGACGAGTTTGAAGGCGAAACGGGCGTTCTTAAAGTAACGGGTATTGCAAATACTTCAAATAACCAAGGATGGTTTAAGATTAGGTTACCTAAACCGCATAGTGGCTCGTATACCGTTAGATCGTATTTTGCTACGACCGACAGGGTTGCGCTCAACTCAATTTTCGGTGGAGTTAGCGGAACTACTGGCTCGTACGACAAAGTATTAACTACTTCACAATATCTTGACCAGTGGGCAGATCACTACGTAACGACTTCTGGGGATACAAATTACTTGTTCTTTGCAGTTGCAAACACAGGCGGTGCACAAGTTGAAGTTTACTTCTCGTTCGTTTACGACGGTCAAAAATTAAATCTTTCTACGCCTGAAGGTTATCTTGCAACCTACGATAACGCTGACTGGATTAATACTATAACTCAACCTTCAGGTAGTTACTATTATGAAGGTGGTATTACTACTGAATATCTTGAAAGTTTCCAAGGTGAAACGGGCGTAGTTAAAGTTACTGGCCAAGTTAACGGCGTTAACGGTAGCGGTTGGTTAAAACTTGATTTACCTAAAGCACATAGCGGTAAGTTTACCATTAGATTCTGGATTGCAGAAACCGAGAAAAACCCCGGTCTTATCGGATTCTTGGAAGATACGAGTGGCACGCGTGTTACGGGTTGTTACTGGTTTAGCGATAACGTACCTGCAAACGGCGTATGGCATACTAAAGTAGTAACCACGTCAACCGATACGAGCGCAGTATACTTTGAAGCGGGCAACGGTCAAAATGCATATCTTGAAGTATACTTCGCGTTCATAATGGACGGGGATATTGCAGACGTTGCAAAAGAAATTACTGCTGAAACGTTGGGCGATGGAGAAGTGGCAAACTTTGACAACGCTTTTTATGCAGACTTGCTCTCAATACCATCTACACATCCTGCAAAATCTTGCACTGCAGAAATACTTTCAAGTGTAGAACTTGGCGGTGAAACTAGAACTAACGTTCTTAAACTTACGGTAAATTTAAGTAGTTCAGTAAACTGGTCGTTTGTTAACCTTAAGTTACCTAAAGCGCATAGTGGAGTATTCACTATTGAATATTATATAAAGAGTGAAACCTTCCCAACAGGCGTAAATGATGCAGTTGGAATCAAGGATGCCGCAGGTAATTTATTAAGTCACGATTTTGAAAAGTTTGATGCATGGACAAAGCAAACGTTTACGGCAAAAGAAAGTGATACCACATACGACGCAATCGGTATCGGCATGGTTAACCATACGTTAGGTGCAACATTAGAAATCTATATCGATTGTGTTTACGACGGCACTGTTGCTTAATAAAACTTAACTTTTTGGTGGATTCTCACGGCGATTTTTCTCCGTGAGAATGCGCCGTTATTAAAGAATAACGTAATCGTTATATATCAAGACTATTAAACACACTATCCGTCATACCTAAAGCGAAGTCCTTCGTCGTGAAGCAGAACAGCAGGATTTCAAATAGTGCGAGGGGATTCTTCCACTCACTATCGTTCGGTTAGAATGACAGTAAAGATATGTTTCTATTTCTTTTAATAGTTTTGAAACGACATAAATAAAAACTATTTAAACTAAAGCAACGTATAACCTTAGGCGGACTATCAAAATGGCCGTGCCTAAAAATTGTAAAAAAGCGAATTTTACACG
>JAFTIG010000027.1 GCA_017457015.1 Clostridia bacterium
ATCCCCGAGCTTGAAAGACTTTCAAAGCAGGGTGAAGAAGGTAAAGGACAAATTAACACCTATACGAGAATTTTGACCTTAGTACTTGCCATAGCGCAGTCAATAGGTAGTCTTGTTGCTGTCGGTGGCTCGAGCACGGTTATGCTTAACGAATTGTTTGGCGAAGAAGTTCCTTTCTTCAGTTACGCATTTTTGGTTATAGTATATACCGCAGGCGCAGCGCTTACCATGTGGATAGGTGAAAGAATTACTGATTACGGTGTATCTAACGGTATTTCACTTCTCATCTTCGCTGGTATCCTTTCAACTGCAGGTACTGCAATTCTCAACCTTTTGAAAGCATTAGGTGGTTCTAACCCGTTAACTGCTATGTGGACGCTTATCGGTTTCGTTCTTATCACCGTCGTTATCTTTACGGCAATCGTTGCTGTAAACGACGCTGAAAGAAAGATTCCCGTTCAATATGCAAAACAGGTTAAAGGTAGAAAAATGTATGGTGGTCAATCCACCCATATTCCGATCAAAGTTAACGCAAGTGGCGTTATGCCCTTGATTTTCTCATTCGCAATCTTAAGTTTGCCGGATTTGATTATGAACTTGTTCGGCTTATCCACCGAAAATAGTTCTTTCTATGCTTGGTGGTCAACTTATATGGGTACGGGTAGTTGGCTTTACTCTGTAGTATTGTGCGTATTTATCCTTTTCTTCTCTTATTTCTATAATCAGATTCAATTCAATCCTGACGATATTAGTAAGAGCATACAGGGTAACGGTGGTTTTATCCCCGGCACAAGACCTGGTAAACCTACTGCAGACTATCTTAAGAAAGTTTCTAACAGAATTACACTTTTCGGCGCAATATTCCTTGCACTCGTTGCACTTATTCCGTCTTTGTTGTTCAAAGGCTTGGAATCTGGTGGCGTAGTTGCAGAAGGTGGCCTTATCAACGTATTTAGTGCAACGGGGCTTTTAATTATCGTTTCCGTAGCGCTTGAATTTGAGCAGGCATTACAGTCGCAGATAATGATGAAGAACTACAAAGGATTCTTAAAATAAAAACAATGAAACTGATATTACTTGGCGCTCCGGGTAGCGGCAAGGGTACTCAAGCGGCGTATATTTCCGATAAGTACGACCTGCCGCATATATCCACCGGCGATATTTTCAGAGAAAACATGAAAAATCAAACGCCTATAGGATTAAAGATTAAAGCAGTTATGGACTCTGGTAATCTTTGTCCGGACGATTTGACGGTTGAACTTGTTAAAGACAGACTGGAAAAACCCGATTGTGATAAGGGATACCTTCTCGACGGGTTTCCAAGAACTCTTTATCAAGCCGAAGCTTTAGATAAGTTTTCCGCTCCAGATTTAGTTTTGAATATCGACGTAGATTTAAGTTTGATTGAAAAACGAATTACCGGTAGAAGAACTTGTTCTAGTTGTAGGGAATCTTTCCACGTTGACTTTATAGGTGATACTAAGATTTGTCCGCATTGTGGTGGAGAGTTAACCGTTCGTAAAGACGATAATGCAGAAACGGTAAAAAGCCGTTTAAGCGTTTATCAACACGAAACGGCGCCTCTTGTAGATTTCTACAAAAGACAAGGCAAGTTAGTTGATATCAACGGTAACAATTCGGTAGAACAAGTTTTTGCTGAAATTGTAAAGGTTTTAGGTTAATATGATTACCATTAAAACTGATGCGGAAATTGCATTGATGCGTGAGAGCGGGAAATTGACCCGAGACGTGCTTGATTTAATCGGCAGTCGAATAAAGGTCGGTATGACGACGAAAGAGTTAGATGTAATTGCACACGATTACATAACGGCATACGGCGCTTATCCATCTTTTTTAGGTTATTCGGGCTATCCCGCATCTATATGCGCTTCTATAGACGACACGGTCGTTCACGGAATACCGTCAGACGATATAATAATTAGAGATGGTCAAATAGTGAGCATAGACGTAGGCGTCGTTTATAACGGTTGGCAAGGTGACGCTGCGAGAACTTTTATGGTCGGTAACGTTAGCGAAGAAAAGAGAAAACTTGTTAAGGTTACGGAAGAGTGCTTTTTCAAAGGAATAGAAAATCTTCGCGACGGAACTCCGTTAGGAAATATCGGCTTTAACGTTCAAACGCACGCAGAACAAAACGGTTATTCAGTTGTTCGCGCGCTCGTAGGTCACGGTATCGGAAAAGATATGCACGAAGATCCTAGCGTTCCGAACTACGGAAAGAAAGGAACGGGCATAAGGCTTAAAAAGGGAATGACCTTAGCAATCGAGCCTATGATCAATAGTGGCGTGTACCAAGTACGATTTATGCCTGACGGTTGGACGGTAAAAACGTTAGACGGAAAGCCTTCAGCCCATTATGAAAACACCATTGCGATAACCGAAGAAGGCGTAGAAATACTAACCCTTTAGGTGAGAGATGGTAAACGTAGGCGATATTGTTTTAAGTAAAAACGGTCGTAGCAAAGGCAAATACTTTTTGGTAGTAACGATCGAGAAAGATCGAGCGTATATTACGGATGGTAGAAGCGTAAAAGTTACGGCGTTAAAAAAGAAGAATATAAAACATTTAGAATCGGTAGAAACCGCGGTATTGAAAGATATTGCAGTTCTAATAGAAAAGGGTGTTGCGGTCGGAAACCAACGAGTTTATCGGTCGATACACTCCAAATTACAAAAAAAACAGGAGGATTAAGTTTGTGTCAAAGGACGACGTTATAGAAACCGAAGGCGTGATTGTAGAAGCATTACCAAACGCAACGTTTACGGTGAAATTATCAAACGGTCACGTAATAACGGCATACATTTCGGGTAAGTTGCGTATGCACTATATAAAGATAATACCCGGTGACAGCGTAAAACTTGAAATGAGCCCGTATGATTTAACAAAGGGCAGAATTATTTGGCGTAGCAAGAACTAAAACATAAACGAATTCCAAAGGAGATA
>JAFTIG010000028.1 GCA_017457015.1 Clostridia bacterium
GGACTTAAATTTTAAGGAGTGGGTACAATGGCAGACGAAAAGAGAGAAAGAAGACCGCAAAGAAGACAAGCTGAAGACGACGGTCTTATTAAAAAACTTATCGAAGTTAACCGCGTAACGAAGGTTGTAAAGGGTGGTAAAAACATGCGCTTTGCGGCACTCGTTATCGTAGGTGACGGCAACGGTAAGATCGGCGTTGCTACGGGTAAAGCGAAAGAAGTTCCCGAAGCAATCGAAAAAGCTACGTTAAGAGCGAAAAAGAACATGGTTCCCGTATCTATCGTTGACGGCACGATTCCCCACCAAGTTATCGGCGTATTCGGTCGCGGCAAAGTGCTTATGATGCCTGCATCCGAAGGTACTGGTGTTATTGCGGGCGGTCCCGTACGTGCGGTAATGGAAGCAGTTGGTATCACCAACATCAGAACCAAATCTCACGGAACGAACAATCCCATCAACTGCGTAAAAGCAGCACTTGAAGGATTAAAGATGTTAAGAACCGCAGAACAGATAGCGGCTATTCGCGGCAAGACCGTCGAAGAAATTAACGGTTAAGGAGGGTACTTTAATGGCAAAGGCAAAGAAAACTGAAACCGGTAAAATTAAAGTAACGCTTGTAAAAAGCACGATAGCAACGTTGCCACAACACAAGAAAAGCGTAGCAGCGTTAGGACTTAAAAAGATTCGTTCTTTTAGAATTCACGATGAAAACCCCTGCAGTCTCGGAATGATTAAGAAGGTTAGTTATCTCGTGAAAGTAGAAAAGATTTAAGTTTCGCTAGAACGTTTACTAAATTTAAGGAGTAATAAAATGAGATTAGGTGAATTAAGTCCCGCTATGGGCTCTACCAAAGAAAGGAAAAGACTCGGCAGAGGTATCGGTTCCGGACTTGGTAAGACCAGCGGTAAAGGACATAAAGGTCAATGGGCAAGAAGCGGCGGCGGTGTTCGTCCGGGATTTGAAGGCGGTCAAATGCCTTTAATCAGAAGAATTCCGAAGCGTGGCTTTAATAACCATTTCAAGAAAGTATATAGCATTGTAAACCTTTCGGTTTTGGAAAATATGGAAGCTAACTCCGTAGTGGATATGGAAGTTCTTAACGAAAAAGGACTTATTAAAGTTCTTAAGGGAAGTGTAGGTCTTAAAGTTCTCGGCAACGGTACTTTAACCAAGGCACTCACCGTTAAGGCAGCAAGTTTCTCCGCGGCTGCTAAAGAGGCTATTGAAAAGGCTGGCGGAAAAGCTGAACAAATCTAACCCACTATCATAAGGAGGGCAAAATGTTTCAAACGATAGTAAATGCGTTTAAGATTAAAGAAGTTAGAAATAAGATTCTTATAACGATAGCACTGCTTTTCGTTTATAGACTCGGTTGTTATATTCCTGTTCCGGGTGTAACAGCGTTCAACGGGTTAGAAGATTATTCTTTCTTGCAGATTATGAGTGCAGTATCTGGTAGTGCATTGCAGTACGGTACGTTCTTTGCAATGGGTATCGGACCATACATTAACGCATCCATTATTATGCAACTTTTAACGGTAGGTATTCCTGCCCTTGAAAGATTAAGTAAACAAGGCGAAGAAGGTAGAAGAAAAATCAATACCTATACGAGAATTCTTACTCTCGTTCTCGCCATTGCACAAGCAATAGGTATTTTAGTAACCTTTGGTAGCATGTCTAACGGCGGTGTTAATACAGCAGCGTTATTTGGTAACGAAGGCTTTGCAAACTTCTTGAGTTATGCTTTCTTAGTTATCGTATATACTGCTGGTGCTGCTCTTACCATGTGGATTGGTGAAAGAATTACTGACTACGGTGTATCCAACGGTATATCCCTTTTAATTTTTGCAGGTTTGTTATCAACTGCTGGCACTGCGTTGTTTACGACTATACAAGGTCTTTTCAACCCGACTACGGCACTCACTTCTATGTGGTCGCTTATCGGTTTCGTAGTAGCAGCAATCGTAATTTTTGCGGCAATCGTAACCGTAAACAGTGCAGAAAGGAAAATACCCGTTCAGTATGCAAAACAAGTTAAAGGTAGAAAGATGTACGGCGGTCAATCCACCCACATCCCGATTAAAGTTAACGCTTCTGGCGTTATGCCCTTAATCTTTTCGTTCGCAATTTTAAGTTTTCCCGATTTAATCGTAAACCTTATCGGTTGGGAAACGTCATGGTGGTCGAGAAACGTTGGTACAGACAGTTGGGTATATATGGTTTTACTCTGTGTATTGATACTGTTCTTCTCGTATTTCTACAATCAGATACAGTTCAATCCCGATGACGTAAGCAAGAGCATACAGGGTAACGGCGGATTTATTCCGGGTACTAGACCTGGTAAACCTACCGCTGATTACTTGAAGAGAGTTTCCAACAGAATTACTTTGTTCGGCGCAATCTTCCTTGCACTCGTCGCACTCGTTCCGTCTGTTATCTTTAAGGCGGTAGATACGACCGGTGGCTTACTCGTTAATGCGTTCAGCGCAACGGGACTTTTGATTATCGTATCAGTTGCACTTGAATTCGAGCAAGCGCTTCAATCACAAATAATGATGAAGAATTATAAAGGGTTCTTAAAATAATTAGTGCTATGAAATTAATTTTACTTGGCGCTCCCGGTAGCGGCAAGGGTACACAAGCGGCGTATATAACCGAGAAGTACGACCTGCCGCATATATCAACCGGAGATATATTCAGAGAAAATATTAAAAACCAAACGCCACTAGGCGTTAAGGTTAAAGCAGTTATGGATACAGGGAATCTTTGTCCGGACGATCTTACGGTCGAACTCGTTAAGGACAGAGTTTCCGCCCCTGATTGTGCAAAAGGTTATCTGCTTGACGGATTTCCAAGAAACACGGTTCAGGCACAGGCACTCGATACTTTTTCTCCACCTGATAAGGTTATCAATATAAACATTGACCTTAAAAAAATCGAGCATAGACTCGTGGGTAGAAGAAGTTGTCCTAAATGCAACGGTTCCTTCCATATAGACTTTATCGGTGAAAATACTGTTTGTCCTGATTGTGGCGCAACGCTGTTCATAAGAAAGGACGACAATCCCGAAACGGTCAAAGAAAGACTTGATGTTTACCAAAGTCAAACTGCACCGCTTATCGAGTATTATGAAAAGCAGGGCAAGTTAATAACGGTAGACGGCGACAAGTCGATAACCGAAGTGTTTGACGAAATCGTAAAGGTTTTAGGTTAATGATTACTGTTAAAACTGACGCAGAAATCGCACTTATGCGCGAGAGCGGAAAACTCACAAAAA
>JAFTIG010000029.1 GCA_017457015.1 Clostridia bacterium
CGTGGGTGGCGTTTCGCTACTGCTATCGCTACATGCAGTGAACGCACATGCGCACGTTGCAATTAGACCAAGCGATAATAGTAAATTGATGATTTTTCTGTTCATAATCTACTCCTTAAAAATAAATTTACTAAATTATACCCCCCCCCCCCCCGCTTTTTGTCAAGAAAAAATCGTCGTTATGTCCTTTTAATACGCAAAAAGGCGGCAAAGTGAATACTTTACCGCCTTTACTTTTGCAAAAATTCTTTTAAGTACGTATTTAGCCCATCATTATTTCAGAAATAACGTCAAGCACTTTATCGTGGCAACCACCGCAACCCGTAGAGCAGTGCGTGATCTTTTGAACTTCGTCAAAAAGAGCGAGCACGTCTTCAAATTTAGTGTGTCCTTCGAGCGCGTTGGCAATATCGCCGTAACTTACTTGCTTACAGTTACAAATCATGTAATTTTCTTTCATCTTTATTCTCCTTTAATCTTCTTTTGTAAAATCTTCTTTGCCTACACCGCAAAGTTCACAAACAAAATCTTCTGGTAGTTCGTCAAATTTAACGCCTGATTCTTCTTCGTCGTAAATCCAACCGCAAACGTTACAAACGTATTTACTCATATTTTTTTCTCCTATATTTTATTTACAAAGTTCGTCTGCCAGCGCAACGAGTTGCGCGTTACTATCGTCTGATAATGCAGACATAATTTTGACCGAATTTTCAGCATAAGTAATATTCTTACACTTTTCCATTAAACCGCGCATAACTTTTGCAGCAACGGGCGCCCAACTTCCGTTTTCTATAAACGCAACCGTTCTATTTTGATAGTTATGTTCTACAAGATGTGCAATAAAGTCACGCATGAACGGGAAAATTTCCCCGTTATAAGTGGTAGTTGCAAGAACGAGTTTGCCGTACCTAAACGCATCTTCTACGTTCTCTGCCATATCGCTCCTTGCAAGGTCTGTTAAAACCACTTTTTGCACTCCACGTTCCTCTAATAAGCCTTTAAGTTTTTCTACCGCTTTTTTAGTGTTTCCGTAAACGGACGTATAAGCAATTACTATTCCGTCGCTTTCTACACCGTAACTCGACCATATATCGTAAAGATTGATATAATATCCAAGATTTTCCGTTAAAATCGGACCGTGCAAAGGACATATAGTTTTAATATCTAGTGCCGCCGCCTTTTTTAAGAGCGATTGAACTTGCATTCCGTACTTACCGACTATACCTATATAATATCTTCTCGCTTCACAAGCCCAGTCTTCATCTGCGTCAAGTGCGCCAAACTTGCCGAACCCGTCTGCGGAAAACAGAACTTTTTCCGTTTTATCATAAGTTACTATAACTTCAGGCCAGTGTACCATAGGTGCATTTACGAATACAAATTCGTGCTTACCAGTCTTGATAACGTCACCTTCTGCAACCACTATTTGCCTTTCATTAAAATCCGTACCAAAATAGTTTTTCATCATCTTAAACGACTTATCAGACGAAACGATCTTCGTATCGGGATAGATATCGGTAAACGCCGTAATACTACCCGAGTGGTCGGGCTCCATGTGCTGAATTATCAAATATTCGGGGGTTTTATCACCTATAACTGACTTTATATTATTAATCCACTCGTTTGAAAAACGTGCATCAACTGCATCAAACACGCTTATTTTATCGTCGAGTACGACGTAGGAATTGTACGACATACCGTTAGGTACGATATATTGTCCTTCAAACAAATCAATATCGTAATCGTTTACCCCTACGTATTTAATATCCTTTGAAAAATTCATAACTTTACTTCCTATTCCTATTAGCATAATTATAAGTTATAACTGGCGTAAAGTCAAGTTTTATTATAACGATATATTAATTTTTTACAAATATTTTACCTCATAAGTTGCTTAAAAAATAGGAGCGGACCGCCACCTTTTAATGGCCCGCTCGCGTTTTATACTACTCGTCGCGCAGTAATATAATAACTCCACCTTAGCGACGAAATAGGCTCTATTACAGCGTGGTCACTAGCCGTATGTAAAATGTAGTTATTCCCAAAATATATACCGACGTGACCTATGCGTTCTACACCCGTCTTATTATACCTTGACGCGTTGGTAAAAAACATCAAGTCACCGCGCTTTAGGTCGGACAGTTCAACTTCCGTTCCGTTATAAATTTGCGTTCTCGTATTGACGTCTAAAACTATTTTCGCCGCCTTATAATAGACGTATTGAACGAGCGCCGAACAATCAAACTCTCCGCGAACGAAGTTTTTATTGAGCACACCGTTCCCCCAGTGATAGCGCTGACTGCCCCAAACGTACGGATGTCCTAAAAGCGACGTGCCTATATCTATTGCGCTCTCTACCGTTTCACACGACACTTCAAACTCCAACCGCTTACAGTAGGACAAATGAACGTAAGCCGTCTTTTCTTTATACACGGTTTGAACGTACGAGCCAACAATGCCTACGTACTCCACAACGTCGTTCTTATCAAGATACCCTATTACGGCTGAACTACCGCTAGCACCACTTCTAACTCTTAGCCCGTCTACCTTAGATACGGCGTACGATTTTTTTCTATTTTCAGCATCCGTTTCTTCCCCGTCCGTTTCCGTATCAACTACGATATCTGGCGGTAAAACACCGTCTATAGAGTTAATCTGATTACAACCACAGAGTGAAAAGGAAAAAATTAAACTTAAAAATAATACGATAATGCGTTTCACGTCTACATTATACCTTGCAATAACCACGTTGTCAATAGGAGATTTTTGGTAAAACGTGTGCATATCTAGCAGTTGAGTTTTAACCGAACTATATTTGGAAATAAAATATATTTTAAGTCGGTAAACTTACACGAACGCTATATGCAAACGACGGCGCGCAAAAAAATTAAATTTTTATAAAAACTACATTAAAACGCTTGTAAAATTCCTTTTGATTTGGTAAAATACATAAGCAAATTAATATAGGGGTATCGCCAAGCGGTAAGGCAACGGACTCTGACTCCGTCACTTCGGTGGTTCGAATCCATCTACCCCTGCCAAAAAAATCAAAGCAAACCTAAAGGGTTTGCTTTTGTTTTTGTCGTATAGCAAATAATGGATTCGAATTAGAAGCGAGCAAACTTTAGTTTGCGTGTTCATCGTTAGGTGAAAAAAACAGTCCTGTGGACTGTTTTGCGGGAGGCTCGAAAGAAGCGAATCCATCTACCCCTTCACAAAAAATCGACAAGTTAAATCTTGTCGATTTTTACTTTTTCACTCTTCACTTTTCGCTAAAACCACTTAGGTTTCAAGTCTATACGAAAAGACAGGTGATTATAATCTTAAAATCACCTGTCTTTTAATTATTTTCTATTAAATTATTTCTGTTTGTTGAACGTTTTCGCTCTTTTCTTTATCAAATTTTTGCTGAAGTTTTTTTGACGTTGGAATTAAGAAACACAATATCGTTATTATTGAAAGCGTCCAACCTATCGGCCAAATAGTATAAAGGAAGGTTAAATTTGGGAATAGTGGATAAATAAACCAAACCCACGGGAATCTTATTCCGCACATAAATATCATAGTCGCAACCATCGGAACTATAGGTTTTCCCATACCTTTAAGTCCTGCACCAAGTATTTCGTTTATACCACAAATAAAGTATGTGCTTGATACTAACATCATCTTTTGTTGAGAAAACTTTATAATTTCCGGATTAGTAGTCATGATAGAAGAAAGTTGAGCGGAAAATATCGCAGAGAGCGCGCCTAATATCCCGCCAAACATCAAGGTTATACAGATGCCTTTACTAATTGCTTTCTTTGCACGCTTGATATTTTTTGCGCCCACGTTTTGACTTACGTAAGGCATAACTGCAAGCGCGGGCGCTGTTGCAATTTGATATAATATACCGTCGAAATTATTTGCGATTGAAATACCCGTTGACGCATTTGCCTTTGTAATTTCATCTGCACCGTACGTATTAACTACACCTGCAATTACGAGATTTGCAATTGAATAAAGGGCTTGTTGCAAACCTGTTGGGATACCGATTTTTAACATTTCTTTTAACTGTCTACCGTATATCTTTAATTTCTTAAAATTTACGGTAACTACTCCACCGTCACGGATAAGCGCAACGACTTCTAATACTGCAGTAATTACCCACGCTAAAATGGTTGAAATGGAAACGCCTACAATTTCCATTTTAAACACGCCCACTAAAAGAAAAGTTAAAGCAACTTTTAATACACCGCTTAACGTTAAATATATCATAGGTCTTTTTGAATCGCCTGAAGACCTTAAAACTGCCGCGGCAAAATTATAAAGAGTAAAAAATGGCATGCCCAAAAAGTATAATCTAAAATATAAAACCGCCTTATCAAAGAATTTTACAGGACAATTTACAAGTCCTAGAAAAAATTCCGCAAAACAAACGCCGATTACGAGTAAAACGAATCCACAAATAACCGAAAACACGAGTGCCGTGCCAACCGATTTATCAACACCTTCTTTATCGCCCATGCCTATGTACTTCGCAATGACTACGTTAGCCCCTGCCGCAATGCCGACAGCAAGCCCCGTAATAAAACTAAAGAGCGTACCGCACGCGCCGACCGCACCAACTGAATAGCCACCGTCCGTATCGTACATCTTTAATATGGTCATATCGATTATGTTAAATAATGATTGTAATACGTTCATTATCATAATCGGTATTGCAATAGCCAAAATGCCTTTCATTATAGAGCCTTTTAGCATATTAACTTCTTTCTTGTTGCCAAGTTTTAGGCTTTTTGATGCTTGCATTTTTCTTTCCTTTTCAGTTTGATAAATTGATTATACCACCGTCCGATAAAAATAGGTTAACCTAAATACTAAAATAAGTTGCACAAAAGATAGATTTTATAATGAAATTATATTGCCGTTATATAGAGCAATTTGGCTATTTTTTCTTTTACTATAACGGATATAAATATACGTTGTTTTAGCAATTAAAATCGAGCCGTAAAGACTTGCTTTTTATAATTTTTTATGTCATAATAAACACATGGATTATATTTTATTAAACGACCTTCAAAAAGAAGGTTATGAAAACGATATACTAGCCCTTATGCAACTGTGCGATAAAGATTTTATCCCACCGCTTTCCGCAAGGGCGTCAACGTTACAAAAAGATTTGTCCTTTTCCAATGCAAGTGGCAACGTATGCGCATACTTTGACGAGATGATTAAACAAAAGGTTTTAGTTATCATTGACGACGATAAGTTTTTAGGGTTTGTTTCTTATAAAGAAAACTATTCTAACGACGTGATTAATAAAAACACCTTTCCAAATATATACGTTTCAACCCTAATGTTAGCGCCCGAATCGCGCGGAAAGCACCTTACCGAGCATGCGTATAATCACCTATTTAACACCCTTTACCCCAAACATAATATTTATACGCGAACGTGGTCGACAAACCTAGCGCATATAAGAATTTTAAGCAAATTCAATTTTAACGAACTGCACAGAATAAAAAACGACCGTGGTGAAAATATTGACACGGTATATTTTGAAAAAACAAGATAAACAAACCCCGTATCGCACGATACGGGGTTTGTTTATAATATTTATTTGCCTGATTTATATTTTTTTAGTGAACTCAAATAAAGGTCTGCGTTTTCTATTCTCTTAAAATCGTTACTTCTAATATACTCAGTGAGTTCTTCATTTGTATTTATATTTTCGGGAATATATATTCCGGCGGTTATAGGTTGATCGTCATGGTGGAAGTCAGTACCCGACAACTTGATAAGATTATTTTCTTCGCAAAACTTCTCTGCTAAATCGTTTTTGTTTACGTGGTGATAATGCCCGTTAAAACTCTCCGCACCGTGTAAATACCTAGGATCGCCTACCGTTACTCCATCCCTAAACGGATGCGACTGGAACATAAATAGCCCGTTTTTATTAGCGAGTTCAAAAAGTTCTTTTTGTGTATATTCGTACAGTCTTGGATTATCGTATAAAAACTCTCTATCGAACCCGTAAAGAACGTATTCCGTCCGCGTACTGTCAATGCGGACTTCTATTCCAAAAAAAGTTTTTAAGCCTTCTTTTTCCGCTTTTTCTTTTAATTCGTCGTAAAGAGAGAAAAATCTATCAACGCCTTCTTTGTCGCTTTTAGCGCCGTAATAACCTTCAACTATATATTTGCTATAATGGTTTGTAAGAACTATACCGCCGTAACCTGCGTCTTTGTAAAACTCTATAATCTCTTCAACCGAGCAAGTTCCGCAACTGCTACCGCCTAACGAATGACAATGCGTTTCAATTTTAATCATAAAAATCCTTCCAACTCCTTAAAAATTTTCTCACTTTTCATTCCCGTATTTGCCGAAAGGTAAACCGCTACGGTATCAAATCTAGCGTCGTGGTAACCTGCATGCGCCCCAAAAAGTTCATTAGACGCGTCTTTTATCGAATCAACTGTAATTCCAAAGTAATCGCACAACTCTGCAAGTTTAGGATATTTATAATTTGCGCAACTGCTACGCATAAGTTTACAAACGGGCGTTGATTTTTTCATAGTGCAAAACTCACCGTTTATAATAAATTGTCTATTTAACCTTTCAAACTCCGTGCGCATAAAAGAAAAGTCAAACGCGGTATTATGCGAAACGAGCATATCGCTCGATAAAAAATCTTTTTCTATCTCGTCAATATGGTCTGCAAAACGCTTTCCACCCGATAACTTTCTTAACTTATCCACCGAAAATCCGTGCACCATATACGCGCCGTACTCTACAGAGTCTACCGTAAAGAAGAAATTCTTTGCCGTAACTTCATTTTGAGTTTGCAAAAGATATGACAATTGACAAATTTGCCCCGGCCTTAAACCGCTTGTTTCGGTATCGAAATAAAGTATCATATAATTAAATTTATCGTATAATTCTCAATTCGTATTAAAAAAGGCAAAACCGTTTGAGTTTTGCCTTTCGTTTCTAATTATTCCGCAACTAAATCTGCGTAAGCGTCAGCGTATTTAACAACCGAATTTCCCGTATAAACGTAGTCGTTTAAGATTTCTTGCTGAATCTTGGTAAACGCGTTGTTAACAGAAGTAGATGCAAGGCTGTTCACTAATACATATAAATAATTGTCAGTATCTTCGTAATCTTCCCAGTCGGCAAGCATTTTTTCATATTCTGTCTGCGCGTCAGTTATTCCGTCTACTTCAGAGAGATATGCAACGAGAGTACTGTAATCACGACCGTTAAAGCAATCTGCAAAGAAGATGAAGTGATAACCGTAATCGGTTGCAACTATTTCATAATAGCCTTCGTCCTTTGCAATAACGCGTCTGCCTGCATCTGCAAACTCTGCCATCCAAGATTCCGTTTCACCCATATCTGCTTCGTGCTTAATAACATAGCCCCTGTAAGTATTGAGCGCACTGTCGCTTGAATCGGTTGAGAATGCAAACATCAATTCTTTAACTCTTTCGTGATAGTTTGCTTTAGGCGTACCCGTAACGGTCTTATAGATTTCAGGTGAAGTTCCGTTAGCCGTCGTTGCGCCGTCGTAAAGATAAGTGTTTACGAGCGCTATAAATTCTTCAAGGTTAAATTCTTTAACGTCGTCTACACGGTATTGTGCCTTGTAATCGGGATCAAATTCACCGTCTGCAGGTTTTTCACTCTTGTTAAGAAGTGTTATTTCACCAAAGAAAGGAAGGCTTGCGTCTTTAAGAAGGGTATAATCGCCTGTGAACGCGTGTTTATAATCTGCGTAAGATGCGAGCGGAGCGGTCGCTTGTTCTTCAAAGTCGTATCCGCTATAAATCCAACTCGTTCTTTGATCTTTTGCCGTGATTGAACTAAAGAGTGCTTTTCTGTCAGTTCTATAAGTATCGAGTTTATAAACGGGCGTGCCGTTCTCTTCTTGATATTTAGCAGTTATATCCGCAAGGTCTGCACTCATATCTTCGTCGATACCGAGTAGAACGTTGTAAACCATACCGTATCCGTTAAACGCACTGTAAAGAATAGGACTATTTGCGCTTACAGAATCAAGAGCGGTAACGAACTCTGCGTTGCTATAACCTTTTTGAATTTTATAAAGTCTTTCGTACTCTGCTTTTACCATATCGAGAGTAACTTTTGCACGCGCTTCAGAAGTAATATATTCTTCAAATTTAGCGATAAGCGCCTGCTCGTAATAACCGTTGATGGTTTCTTTATAATATTCGGTAGTGGTAATATCGTTATTTTCGTACCCGTCACCTAAAAGGTCGTTGGTCTTTAACACGTTAATGACATCGCTGAACGCCTTACGTCTTTCGGTAACGTCTATACCGTTATTTATATATTGCGTCTTTTCCGCTGCAGTAAGTTCTTCGTCGTTAACTGCACCCGTGGGAACTACCCTTGCAGTTTCTGAATAAGTATCGCCAACCTTATCGTCTTCTTTATCAGTAACGTAAGAGTCAATAAGGTCGTTCATATCTTTATACGCAGAATATTTAGCGTCGAGAAGTTCGTTATCTTCAGTATCTACACTGCCGTCCGTAAGATATTTCTCAATATTCCACTTATCGTTAGCGTCGCCCATACCCTTGTCGCTAAAATATTTCATAGCGTATTGAACGAAAACTCTGTTATTTACGAGATTTTCAATAATAGTCTCAAAGGTTTGCGCACGGGTATATCCCGACTCCTCGAGTTGATAATAATAGTTAAGATATGCTATAATCATATCTTTTTTGTAAATTTTTTCTTCAGGTGCGTCATCAATTTGAACGGTAGCAACTAGTTGGTTCATATCCCTTTCATTATCAACCGTAACGAGATTACAACCTATAAGCGACGAAAAGCACATTACTATCGTCAAAAATATAGTTGCAATTGTGAGTATGAATTTTCTCATATATAATCTCCCAAAATAAGAAACTTTTTTTTTACTATACCCATAAAGTATATACTATATTAAAAAAAATTGCAATCGTTTTATTAAATTTTTTACCGGGCAAAGCATAAATTTTTATATAATTTATTAAATTATTTAAATGCTTGCCGTCAAAAACGACCGCATAACTTTTAGCATTTGCGAATTCGTCTGTCCGTTTACGGCAAATTGTATTGCAGTTTCACCTGCCATAGATACTTTTACCTGTCCGTCAAAGTCATCCATCGCCCTAGATAGCCCGTCATCTGCAAACGCTTTATAATCGGCAAAAACCAGTTTGGTTTCCGACCGAGTTACCACTACCGTTTTTACAGACTTTTTCAGTGCGAGCATCTTGACGACCGCTATATCTATAAGGCTATCTGCTTCTTCGGGTAATCGTCCGTAAACGTCTTCTATCGCCGAACGGAATTCTTTTTCCGCATCGAGTGAACTTATTTCCGCAATCTCTTTATAAGCGTCCATTCTCGCAACGTTGCTCTCAATATACGTGTCAGGAATATATGCGGTAACTCTGATATCCAGTTCGGGCGCGGTTTGCACTTCGCCCGTAAGTTCTTCTTTTAAGAGTTTTGAATAGAGTTCGTAACCTATCTTTTCCATGTGTCCGTGCTGTTCCGCACCCAAGATATTGCCTGCGCCCCTAATCTCTAAATCACGCATTGCAATCTTTATACCGCTACCCATCTCTGTAAACTCTATTATGGCATTAAGCCTTTCAAAAGCAGTATTAGAAAGTATTTTTTCCCGCTTAAAAGTAAAATACGCGTACGCCAAGCGATCACTTCTTCCAACTCTGCCTTTTAGTTGATATAGCGTAGATAGCCCTAACATATCGGCGTCGATTACGATAAGAGTATTAGCCTTTGGTAAGTCTATGCCGTTCTCTATAATAGTAGTAGAAACCAGCACGTCGCTTTCACCGCGATAAAATCCCATGACGTTGGACTCCATAACCCTTTCTTCCATCTGTCCGTGCACTACGGTAATTTTTATCCCCGGCATAAGATTTTTTATGCGTTCGGCAAAAGTAAATATGCTCTCAACTCTATTGTAGAGTATAAACGCCTGTCCGCCACGGTTTATTTCTCTCGTTACTGCGTCTTTAATGAGCGCGTCCGTTTCTTCGGTGACGTAAGTTTGAACGGGTAAGCGTTTTTTTGGCGGAGTGTTTATCGTGCTTATAGAACGTATCCCTGATAGCGACATATGCAAAGTTCTCGGAATAGGTGTTGCCGTAAGCGTTATCGCGTCCACGTTAGTTTTAAGAAGTTTTATTTTTTCTTTATGCTCTACGCCGAAACGCTGTTCTTCGTCGAGTACCAAAAGCCCCAAGTCCTTAAAAGCAACGTCCTTGCTTAAAAGCCTATGCGTACCTATAACGAAATCTATACTGCCATCTTTAAGCCCAGTAATAATATCGCGTTGTTGCTTTGGTGTCTTAAACCTATTTAAGCACGCTATCTTTATTCCAAAATCCGAAAAACGCTCGACTGCGGTATTGTAATGTTGTTCGGTCAATATTGTAGTCGGCGCAAGCATTGCCACTTGCTTACCTGCGGCTACGGCGCGGAACACGGCGCGGAATGCGACTTCAGTCTTTCCAAACCCAACGTCACCGCAAACAAGCCTATCCATAACTTTGCCACAAGTCATATCCTTTTTTATATCTTCGTTAGCACTAGCTTGATCGGGCGTATCTTCAAACGGGAAAGAACTCATAAACACCGCTTCAAGTTCGTCGTCTGACGGAAAAGTATACCCCTTTTGCTCGTCGCGCTCTTGATAAAGTCGTTTAAGGTCAAAAGACATCTTTTTGATGCTCTCTTTAACGCGCTTTTTAATGTGTTCAAAATCTTTACCGCCGATTTTTGAAAGTCGGGGTTTTTTCTCTCCGCCGAGATACCGAGTCAAAATATCCATCTGCTCGACGGGTATATATAAAATATCACCGCCTGAATATTCTACCGCGACGTAATCTTTAGTCCCTTCGGTAGTGGATATTTTTTTGTTACCTAAAACCCTGCCTATACCGTGAACTTCGTGCACGCAATAATCACCGACTTCAGGCGCAGAGAAAAAGGCTTGTTTTTTAGATTTAAGTCTGCGTTCTGAAACGGGTTTTGCATAAAGGTTGCCACTACCGATAACGACGGCTTTTTCTTCATGTAAAATGAATCCACGCGATAGTTTTACACTCCGTATATCCACACCGCGCAGTTCGCCTATTCCGTCAACGGTCGAAGCGATACCCCTGCCGGAAAGTTCAAAACTTAAACTTTCCGAACGCTTAATATCGCCAGTGCAAACGGTTACCGAATAACCCGACCTTAACCAGTTATCAATATCGGTAAATATTTCTTTAAAATCAAGTTGATAGTCTGCGACCGCGCCTGCGGACGGATTTATAATTTTTAGCGGATTAAAAAGTGGCACGACGGTGGATAGCGTTTGCAAGCCTGCTACTCTATGACTTTTTATCCTGTCGGAAAGTTCTTCTACCGTACCAAAATTTTTATATGCGAAAGAAAATACTTCCCCTGCGCTTTTTAAGGAGTTAAACCTTTCGGTAAATTCGGTATAGTTTAGATTTGCTATTTCTTCAACTCGCTTTGCTTCGTCTACTATAACCACTGTATCGCGGTCGATTAAATCAAAAACACTACCGCAATCTTTAGAGAGAACGGAAAGAGTACTCATGCCGTCTAGGTCACGGTTTTCCATAGCGAGATAAAGGTCGTCACGCAAAACTTTAAGTCTTGTGACAGCATCTTTATTCGCTTGATTTATTTCCTTTCTCAAAATCGATTTAAATAAATTAATATCGTCGTCAAAAAAGGTAAACTCCGCCGCCTGCAAAATCTTAACGCTATCGACGTATCCAAGATTTGCGCGCGAATCGGGATCGTATTTTTTTATCGCTTCCACCGTATCGCCGAAAAAGTCAACTCGCACGGGTTCGGTCGCGTTTACTGGATATATATCCAAAATATCGCCACGAAGAGCAAACGTACCCTGCGAAACGACCGAATCCACTCTGGTATACCCGATTGCCACAAGTTCGGAAACCGCGTCGTCTTGACTATACTCACCGTCTTTAACGAGCGACAGCGTACGCATCTTTTTAGGCACGGTCTGCATAAGCGTTTCCGCCGTAGTCACTATAACGTCTGCGTATTCAATATTGCTTAGCGCCGATATGCGCGCGTAAACGTTATCCTTGGAAAATGCGCGTGACGACAACAAAATTTCGTCCTTTGGCGGAATATAAACGGCAAACTTTCCTGCAATCTCGTTTACAGCGCTTACTGCAGAACGCGCAGTTATAGAGTCCTTAACTATATAAAGAACTTTATCTGAAAGAATAGATACGAGATAATTTTTAAACGCGTCGGGCACGCCAAAAACCGCCGAAGGTACACCTTGGCGGATGCAATCGGAAAATTCCCTTACGGAATTTATACCGTTTTTAAGCGACAAAATTTTATCTAGCATAACGTCCTTTTGCAGTTATTCTGCCTTTCCGTTATATTTTTGCATAATCTGTTGCAGACTTTTGCCGTTTGCAAACTCGGTAGCCGCGTTAGCCGCAGCTGCAATAGACTTATTAAATATAGGCTTATCCTTTTCCGAAATTCCCGAAAGCACGATATTTAATAGCGGAATATCCGTACCGCCTTCCGGCTTAAATCCAACGCGTATTCTCGGAAACGCACTGCTCGCTATTTCCTGAATAATACTTCTCATACCGTTATGAGTGCCTGCAGAGCCGTTTTCCCTAATTCTTATAAACCCACAATTTAAATCAAAATCGTCGTAGATAACGATAACGTCAGACAAATCTATTTTGAAAAAAGATATAAGTTCCCTAACGCTCTCACCGCTTAAATTCATATAAGTCTGCGGTTTTGCAAGGATAACTTTTTCCTTTCCTATTTTACCTTCTGCAATAATCGCACGGCATTTTTGTTTGTTAAAAGAAAGCCCTAACTTTTCAGCCGCGGCGTCTACGCACATAAACCCTAAATTATGAAAGGTGTTTTTATATTTGTCGTCGGGATTACCGAGCCCTACGATAAGTTTCATGTTTAACTCCATTAAAAAAGCCGTTATGATAACGGCTCTTTTTTTATTATTCGTAAATTGCCGAAAGTGATGCGTCTGAATATATTGACGTTATCGCTTTTGCAATGAGTTTTGCAACCGAAAGAACTTTAATCTTGGGGTTACTTTTAACACTTTCAGGAAGGTCAATGGTATCAAGCACTATTATTTCTTTAATGGGTGACGCGGTGAGTCTTTCCATCGCAGGACCGCTCAATACGCCGTGAGTACAACAAGCGTAAACTTCTTTTGCGCCGTTATTTACAAGTGCTTGTGCGCCTTGACAAATAGTACCTGCGGTGTCTATCATATCGTCAAGAAGAATACAGGATTTACCTTTGACATCGCCGATAACGTTCATAACTTCTACTGCGTTTGCTCTGGGACGACGCTTGTCCACGATAGCGAGCGACGCGTCAACTCTCGAAGCAAAATTTCTTGCTCTGCCGACAGAACCTACGTCGGGAGAAACTACAACCCAGTTTTCATCCATCTTTTTCTTAAAGTATTTTGCAAGAAGCGGTGCGCCGTAAAGGTGGTCTACTGGAATATCGAAAAATCCTTGAATTTGCGCTGCGTGCAGATCCATAGTAAGAACTCTGTCTGCACCCGCGCTGGTTAAGATATCAGCAACAAGTTTAGCGGTAATCGGATCTCTCGGACGTGCCTTTCTATCCTGTCTAGCATAGCCGAAATAAGGCATAACTGCCGTAATTCTACCTGCAGACGCTCTCTTACAAGCGTCAATCATAATGAGTAATTCCATAAGGTTGTCGTTTACGGGGATTGACGTAGACTGTATAATAAATACGTCTCTACCTCTAACCGTTTGGGGAAGAGTGATACTTATTTCACCGTCTGAAAACTTGCCTACTTCCGCGTTTGACAAGGTAAGACCTAATTCTGCCGCTACTGCTTCAGCCAAAGGTCTGTTGGAATTACCCGCCAAAATCTCAATTGAGTTGCCGTGTGTGATCATTTTATTTATTTCTCCTAATGTAACTTTGTGTACATATAGTACCTTATATCTATTTTAAGACAATTTACTTTTTTAGTCAAGGCTTTTTTGCTCTTTTGGCTTTAAAATAATTTTTTATTATATTTGCACAAACGTCTTGCTCTATTCCACCCGTAAATTCCGTGCTATGATTGAGTCCGTTGTCGGTTAGAACGGGGTATTTGCTAACCGCGCAACCGCTTTTACTCTCGTACGCGCCAAAGAAAACGGCTTTTATCCTTGCGTTGGCTATTGCGCCTGCGCACATTGCACAAGGCTCGACCGTTATATACATTTCCGCACCGTCAAGACGCCAACTTTTAAGTTTTTTGCACGCTTTTTCTATCGCTAAAATTTCCGCGTGTGCAGTTGCAAGTTGGGTTTTTTCCATTAAATTATGCGCGCGCGCAATTATTTTACCGTCCATAACGATAACTGCGCCGATAGGAACTTCATCCTTTTGTTCCGCCTTTAACGCCTGCTTTATCGCCGCTCTCATAAATTTTACGTCCATACCTTCTCCGTCAATACTTTAAGTACGCATTTGTTCTTTTTATAAATATCTTTAAGCGCGCATTTTTTAAGCGGATGCTTAAGTTTATCTTTCCCGACTTCTATAGTGAGCGACGGTATTTTTAAGCGCGCTATACACCAGTCTTTATACCCACCCGCCGATAACGGCGTTTTTTTAATCTTATATCCCGTAACGCTTGCGACCGCATTTGCTATCATTTTATCGCGGATAAAATTTTCCTTTTGAAAAAACTCAAAATATATCTCTTCACCTTTGGCGTGATAACTTATAGTTATATCGGGTAAAATACCGTGCGTAAAATCTCTTAACGCCCTGCTCTCCAACTCGGAAAAGGGATATTCACCTATATAATTTTCCGCCCCTGCAACGCGCACGTTACTTTTGCCAGTCCCCCAGCGCGCGTCGAAATTTACGTTTAAATCTACGCCCCTGCCGTTCGCTTTATATAAAGGATCTATTCGCTCTGCAATATTTACGCCGTCGGGGTTTACCATAGGCAACAAATATACCGTTCCGCACCGACCGAAATCGGCAAAGTCTTTTATTAACTTTAATCCTAATCTCGTAGTTATATGCTCTCTTGCGTGTATTGCGCACTGCACTATAATTACGGGACGAATTGATTTTTCAACGGCAAAACAATATATAGGTCTGCCTTGATACGAAAAGCCGATTACTCCCTTTTGCCCGTTAAAGTCCTTATAAAATTTTCTCGTTTCATCTAATACTTTCATACGATAATTGTATGAAAATATTTTTATTTATGATACGCACTCCCTGCGTTTATAGAAAATGCACGGTAAAGTTGTTCGGTAAGCATCAGTCTAAAAAGCGTGTGTGGAAAGGTCATATCCGAAAAAGATAAGAGCGTACATTTTGATTTTACATCGTCCGATAAACCGTAAGAGCCACCGATAACGAACGTAACTACACCCTGTCCGCTATCCGCTAAACTCTTTAACGTATGTGCAAGCGTTTCACTCGACATTTTCTTTCCTTCTATCGCCATAGCAAACACCTTGCCTTTGAGGTGACTGAGTATCTTTTCACCTTCAACTTTTTTTATCGTTTCAATAAGTGCGCCGTCGACCTTGTTATAATTTTCTTCGGCAATTTCGATTATATTAAAATCGCAATATTTAGAAAGTCTTTTAGCGTATTCTTTTATACCGTCGGCAAAGTATTTTTCTTTAACCTTTCCGACCGCCACAAGATTAATTTTTATCATACTACACCGCGAATAGATTCATTATTAAAAGCGCAAGACAAATTACAGTGCCAAACGCCCCGAACGGCAAATAAAAACCAACTGCCGAACGTTTTTCAATTTCCGTCTTTTTATCACGTCTTATTAAAGATACCGCAATAATTACGCTATAGATTGCAAGCGCAACTAATCCAAGCGAAATAACCAAGGGGTGATATAAATTTATCCCCACGTTAAAATATTCCAAAATTATAACGGTAAAATTGTTTATAAAGTGTACGATTACGCACGGGATTATACTGCCTGCGTACACTGCCAAAAAGGTAAGTGCAGCACCGTAAATAAGTTGATAAAATAGTTGTGCTATAGAACAGTGATAAAGAGCAAACGATATTGCGATATATATTGCCGCGTAAACGACTTTGACGTTTTTTAGAGCGGTCAGCATTAGTCCGCGGAAAAACAACTCTTCAACCACTGCGGGAAGGAGTGCAAGCACGACCGAAAAGAGAATAAGATGTCCTACGTTTTCAAGGGGAAGAATCAATTCACCGACCGATAGTCCAGCATTTTTAAGCAAAGTGGAAAACGCACCGTTAATAAACCCTAGCCCGAAAAACATACCTATCGATAAAAATAGTACGGCAAAGATTGCCGTTGGCTTAAACTTCTTAACCTTACAAATATCAAAATAACCGATTTTTTTAGACTTTGAAAAATACACAGTCACCGAAAAAACTGAAAGTGCCGTGATAACCGAACTTATCGCAATATAAACGGCACTGCCTTTTTCGCAAAACAGCGATATTATCGCTTGCCCAAAAAAGGAAAAAACCATATATACGATTATCATTAGCGAAAATGCTAACCCACCGTCTTTAGCAGAAAGCGGTAAATTTTGAACGTTATTTTTTTCCATAAATATATTGTACAATAAAAAAGAAAAATAGTAAACCGAAAGGCAGAATATTCTAAAAACATTTTCGTTCTAGCGGTAAAAATGTCTTAAAATGATAATATATAAGTCTTTTTTGATATTGACAACTTTTTCTTAATATAATATACTATAATTATAATTTACTTTAAATTAAGGAGAAAAATTATGAAATACCCCTTGACGGAAAAACAAATTTTTCCTTTCCGCCCAAAACCTTTTTTCTTTATAACGACTTCTAATCCCGAAGAGTTAACGGTTGAAGAGTTTACAAAAACGCTCACCCACTTAAAGCAGACGGGATTTGGCGGTATTGTTCTTTTCAATAAGCCGATAGAAGGCTTTAACGCACAAAAATACTTGTCAGACGCGTGGTTTTCCATGGTAGAAAACGCCGCTATCGCCTGCAAAAATTTAGGACTTGACATGTGGATTAACGACGGTTTTGACTATCCACCAGGGGACGTTGCCGGGAAGGTTAGTCAAATTGCGCCCGAACTAAAACAAAAACGTATAAAACTTATAGACGGCAAACCCACCGTTGAAGAAGTTCCTTGGGGTTTCCCCGCTTTTGAAGAAAAACGCTCTGGAGAATTGTTTACAGAACTCGTTTACGAACAGTATAAAAAGCACGTCGGCAAATATTTTAACGATCCGATAACGACTTTCTTTTCGGACACCGATAACCGTCGCGTACAACCGTCCGCAATGTTCAACGAAAAGAGTCCTATGCGTGATTATTTTCCGTGGTCGACCGATTTTGAAAGTTCGTTTAAGGACGCGTACGGATACGATATTATGCCGTATATGGTAGACGTGTTAAATAGAAAAGATATTCCGCAATCGGCAGATTATTGGGAACACGCGGGTAGACTTTTCCAACGTTGGTTTAAAGGCAATCACGAATGGATGAATAAAAACGGTCTTAAATATACGGGACACTCAAGCGACTCATCACCATATCTTCAAACTTACGCTTGTAGAAGTTCCGCCTTTACCGAAGGTAGATTTTCAGATATTCAATCTTGCTGGGACTACCCCGGTACAGACCAAGAACTTTACGCAATAGACGGCGGAAAACACATGGTTAAAGAAAATTACTACACGCCGTCAGTATCTTGGGGTGACGTTATGCGCGTGCCCAAAATGACAAAATTTAGTGACGTTTCAGAAGATATGCGTGCAAAACAGGCAGGAGCAACTGCGTTTATGTACGATAAAGAAGGCGTTATGTGCGAAATGAACGCAGCGTCTAACTATGGCGTAGAACCGAGCGTGCTTAAACACATAGCGGCGTTCCAAATTATGCAAGGTGTTACGCGTGTAGTAATGAGTGAATATCAACATAGGTATTTAGACCAAATAAAGTACTTTGCACCGCCCGATTACTCAAAGTGGTCAATGTTACAACATTCTATGGACGTAGTAAATACCGAAATTGCAGAACTTGCTTACATGATGGAAAAAGGTAAGAGCGTTTGCCCAGTAGTAATGGTAGACCCGACCGAATACGTATGGCGTGGTAAGTTTGACCATAGGCCCTACCTTGATACCTTTGCGAGATTAAACCGTATGCCTTACGGCTTTACTATTTGCGACACGGATAAAATACTTAAAAAAGATTACGGGTTTAAGGTTGCTATCGTAGCGGGTTTTGACCTACCGAAAGAACTTAAAAATGCAATCGAGCAAAAGAATATTACCGTTATAACTTATAATGAACTTGCTAAATTACCCGAACTTATTACCGATTGCCCCGTTAGTTACCAAGGCGAAGGCACTCCGCACTTTGTAAGAAAAATTTTAGACGGCGAGGAATTTACCTTTATTGCCAACATAGAAAGCACCGAGCCTATAAAGGGCAAAATTTGCGCTTACGGCAGAGAAAAAGATATTATTTTATATCCCGGCGACGTTAGATATATATCCAAGACGTACGACGATATTCCCGAAATAGAGAAAAAAGGTCAAACCGTGTACACTCTTGAAAAAACCGTTCCCGTTGAATTTGACCGCCCCAACCTTATACAGTTAGAGTATTTTAAGGCAAACGGACAAACGGTGACCAAAGCTTGCGAAAACGATTTGATTGAGTTTAATTTTGATTCTGATCGTGAACTTGACAATCTTAAACTCTACGTCCCCTACGTTCGCAAAACCAACGGATTTACAATCTTGAACGAAAATAAAATTCATATTATTGACGGACATAAAAACGCGGTTGAAAAAATTGAGTTTAACGGAAAAGCGTTATCTTCTAAGGACGGAAAGGTTTTCGACGAAGAATATCTAGTTTACGACCTACCAAAAACCGCGATAGGCAAAAACACGATAAATATATTTAAGAACGCACCGTTTGACGATTTTGCAAGAATTTTGTTAGAAGGCGATTTTGACGCTTATATCAATACGGACGGCAAATTCTATAAAGACGCCCACTATACTTATAATATTAGAATGTTTATACCTGAAAAAGCAACTACTTCTCTTACCAAACGTTCAATTGCACTCGACACCGATAAATCGATTGCGTTGCAAGGTCAACCTTTCTATTCAGGCGCAACTACTTATAAATTTAGTGTAGACGTAAAAGACGGCGGAGAATACAGATTGAAATTCCCTGCAGTTCGCGACGCAGGATATCTTTATATCGACGGTGAATTTAATCAAAAAATCGTTAAACCGCCATATTCGTATGAGTTCACTCTAAACGCAGGCAAACACGATTTTGAATTTAAGGTATATAACTCTATGGCAAACTCTATGGAAACATATCTTGAAGAAGGCGGAATTCTTGCCGGCGGAACTTTAGAAAAACTGTAAAAAAAAATAAAATTAAACCACCTTTACGCTAACTTGCGTGAAGGTGGTTTTTTCTATTATACGTCTATTAAATTTAATCGTCCGCAAACGGCAATATGCACGCGACGTAAGAAGCAAAACCGTGGTTATGGCTAGAAATATCTTGCCTATATTCCCATAGCGTTGAAGTATTTTTACTCATATCAAGAAAATAATCTTTTATGCATTTTTTAATTGCCTTACCGTCTTTTAGTTTATGTAAAACCGCTAGGCGTAGATACAATCCCAAAAAAGCGTTCTTTTCACAAAAATTAATATCACTTTTGTCAAACGTATTAAAATCCGATAAAATATGCTCTTTTAGTTTTATATACTTTTCGTCGTCAAGGTCTATATCTAAAAACATTGCAGCGTAATATTGACAAGCTTCCGACACGTTGTTAGTGTTTTTTATCAAACCGTTATTTATAATAGCGTTATCAACGAAATATTCGCCACAAAAAGACGCATTTATTATTTCTTTGTTTAGCCGTTCGGCTTGCTCGATCAATTTGTTATCGTTGAACGCTTTACCCGTGGCGTTAAGCACTCCGACGTATAACATATTCGTGGGGTAATTTACGTCTTCCGTCCAACTGTTTGCTATTGACCACTCAACGAAGTTCCACGACGGGAGTTTTGCGATTAAGCCGTTTTCCATGCGGTATTTTTCTAAAAACTCAATTATTCCGTATACTAACGGTCTAAATTGCATACGGTCAATATCCCGTCTTCTTTCAGTCAAATATTCGCATATTTGTAAAACCAGCCACATATTCCATTGTGGAATAAATTTTTTGTCAGGCGTAGGAGAAGACGGATAACACATAGGAACGACGCCTTTAGGATATTCGCCTTTATTTTCATACAATAAGTAATTTTGCAAAAAGTCGTCTTCCACCAAACAATTTTCATAAAAAAAGAATTCGGCTCTCGCGGAAAAAAACGAATCACATAACCACCCTGCACGCTCTCTTAGCGGACAATCTGTATAAATGTCTACGGCGTTATGCGTAAACGATCTGACCGCCGCATCATAAACGGTTTTAAGTTCACTATTATTTATCTTGCGTGCAACCATATCCAAAGGGTTTCTCATAAACGTACGCACACCCAAATAAGAAACGGAAATACTGCCACTAACGACGAATAATGCAAGGTTTTTAAAACTTAAAGGTTCAAAACTTTCAAAGTCAATTTTATCGCCTTTTTTATAAATTAGTTTTATAGCGGGTTGCGACTGGTCTACTTGGTCGCCAAAATCGTCAATAAACTTAAACGTTTCTCCCGTTAAATATTCAGTGGTCGCTAAAATAAGTTCAACGTCAGTTTTAGCAACGCCACCCAAGCGTATAAATCCGGCGTAAATCTTTTCAAAGTCCACCATAATCCACTCGCTATCCTTTAATTCGACGGGGAAATTGCCGTCTTTTCGTGTAAGCGTTGACTGAAGATTTTTTATGTAATTGAACGGAAAATCATCTATTTTATCGTCGGGAAAAGCCCAACCCGTATCGCCGTCATAAGGAAATGAATGTATGCTTTTAACTTTTTTTTCAGACGGCTTAAATGCACCGCCTGAACGAAAAGAGAATAAGTCTATTGCATTTAAAACGGGCATAGGCGCGCTCCTATGTAAAAACCTTAAATCTTCACGCACTATAACGGTAGATATTTCGTCCGTTGTTTTTTTTGAAAAATCGTATATTTCACCAAAATGACGTTGTGAAGAAAGTTTATCGACTATCCTTTTTCTATTGCTGTTAAGCCTACATTTAAAATCCCTACCCGTGCTAAGTATTACTTTGCCGTCTTTAAGCGCTTCTGCAATAAGAAAAGAATCTTGCAGGACGGTAGATAAGGATTTACAATGATAGCCAGCAACTTCTATCACGATTTTAGATACTCCGTCGATGTTATAAGGCGTAAGGTCGTATTCATCTATACGCGCATATCCTAACGCCGTACGGGCAGGGCCGTGCCCTATGATTTTGCCGTTAACTTTTAGTCGATAAAAATCGGCTGCAGTAATCAAAAACGTTACGCCTAAAAGACTATCAAGCCTTTCTTCAAACGTTAAATTAACGTTCATTTTATCTATTTCGTTTTCAATAGGTATCCATATCGGTTTTGATTGTAAAAATTTACTCATATACATATTTTAGCATATTAAATTTAGTATAACAATATCAATAAACAAAATAAAAGTATCAAAACAAGAAAAATTTGATTATTTTACTTTTAACCATCTTTCACACGGATTAAATTAAATAAGCGACAAGTTATAACCAACCTGTCGCTTTATTTTTTATTATATTAATACACGATTAGCCCTTCGTTGAATAGTTAGGAGCTTCTTTAGTGATTGAAATATCGTGCGGATGCGACTCAACGAGAGCAGCGCTTGTGATCTTAACGAATTGAGCGTTCTTTCTGAGTTCGTCAATCGTTTTAGTACCGCAATATCCCATACCTGCGCGAATACCACCGCACATCTGGAATACGATATCGGAGAGTGCGCCACGGTAAGGAACGCGACCTTCAACACCTTCAGGAACGAGTTTTTTAGCGTTCTCTTGGAAATATCTGTCCTTACTACCACAAGCCATTGCAGGGAGTGAACCCATACCCCTATAAACTTTAAAGTTTCTGCCTTGATAAATTTCAATTTCACCGGGGCTTTCTAACGTTCCTGCAAACATACTACCTATCATAACTGCAGCAGCACCGCCGCCGATTGCCTTGGTAATATCGCCACTGTATTTGATACCGCCGTCTGCAATAACTTTCTTACCGAATTTTTCCGCTCTTTCCGCACAATCCATAACCGCCGTAAGTTGGGGTACGCCGATACCTGCAACGATACGGGTAGTACAAATAGAACCGGGGCCTATACCAACCTTTACTACGTCCGCACCTGCGTCGATAAGCGCTTCAGTAGCGTCTGCCGTAGCAACGTTACCTGCAATAATCGGAAGGTTTGGATAGAGTTCCTTAATTTTAGAAACCATTTTCAATATATTTTGCGAGTGACCGTGCGCACTGTCAACTACGATAATATCTACCTTTGATTTAACGAGCGCGTCAACCCTTTCGATAGTGTTTACCGATACGCCAACTGCCGCACCGACTAAAAGTCTGCCGTTCTTATCCTTTGCAGAATTCGGATACTGAATAGCCTTTTCAATATCTTTGATAGTGATAAGCCCTTTAAGATACCCTTCGTCGTCAACGATCGGAAGTTTTTCTATCCTATGTTTGCCAAGAATTTTCTGTGCTTCCGCAAGCGACGTGCCGACGGGTGCGGTTACGAGATTTTTTCTGGTCATAATATTTTTAATAGGCTGTTCAAAATTGCTTTCAAAACGCAAGTCACGGTTGGTAAGTATACCTACGAGTTTGCCTTTTTTGGTAATAGGAACACCGCTAATACGATATTTTTCCATAAGCGCAAGCGCTTCGGTTACCGCATTTTCAGGTTCTAAAAAGAAGGGGTCGGTTATTACGCCGTGCTCACTTCTTTTAACCCTGTCAACGTGTTGAGCCTGTTCGTCAATGGACATATTTTTGTGAATAATACCGATACCGCCTTCTCTTGCCATAGCAATTGCAAGACGAGATTCGGTTACCGTGTCCATTGCCGCCGACATAAGCGGAATATTCAGCTTTAAGTCAGTGGTTAAGTTAGTAGATAAATCTACGTGAGCAGGAACGACTTCACTCGCCTGTGGAACGAGCAATACGTCGTCAAAAGTTAAGCCTTCTTTAATAATTTTACCCATGTTGTACTCCTTTGTCTGTTTCCCTGTGAATTTTATAAGTTTAATCGGCAGTGCCGTTTAATATCTCGTTAAGTCCTAAATAATAATCTTTAAGCGTGATACCCGTTTGCGTTTTACGACTGCCGTAAGTTTCAAAGTCTTTATGCTTTAACATAACGGCAATATATTTTTTTGCGTTTTCTTTATCGCCAAAGCCGTAAGTTTCGTCAACCAGTACCGCAAGGTCTTCAATATCCCCCGTCTTTTCATACTGCAAATCGTAAAAGAAAACGGCGGCAGAATAATTGCCCGCGCCGTCAAAAACCCCACCCAAAGTCTTGGGCGTAAAAACTGTAAGCGTGCCGAAAGTTATCGCCAACAAACTGACGATAGCGGCAAGCGTTATTACTATTGTTTTTATAACAAGGTTTTTCAATTAACTCACCACGATATAAAGTATTTTTTCTATTTTAACAAAGATTATTTAAAAAATCAATCCTTTAAGCATAAAAAATTTTAATTATTAGAATTACTTTTAAATTTGTTTCATAATTTTACTTATATAGGAGTAAATTTATGAAAAAATTTTTATTGTCGCTTTTATTAATTTTGTGTATAGTCCTACCCTTTTCCGCCTGCAAAAAACAAGAACAGACGCTAGAACCATACCTTTCTGAACTGCGCTCAAACTCGTACTTTGGGCAAAGTGAAAACTACACCGTTAAAGCAGGCTACGGATTTAATATAGTTTCCCAAGATAGCGACGGCGCAGCATCTACTAAAGAATACGCTATAACGTTTAAGCTTGTCGGCAAGGAAACGGAAGCCGCCACTTTCGTTTTAAGTTTTTCTTTTAAGGATAAACAATATTCCGCCAACTTTAAATTAAACCCCGTGACGCACTCTCTTACCGTAAAAATTAATTTAGAAGGGTTTAATCTAAACGAATTTAACGTACAAATATCATCGGCGTCGTCATCAGAGAGCGTTACGTTAAAGTCCACCGTACCAAGCGGTACTCTATCCGTTTCACAAACACTTAAATGTCTTGAAAAAAATCAAAAAGAACTCGTCGATTCTTACCGCGATAAAAACGGAAACTTTACTGCCAAAATATGCGCACGCATTGTAGTTAAAGACGAAAAGGCGTACTGGTATATAGGTTTAACCGCTAAAAACGGGGAATTAAAAGCCTTTCTTTTAGACGGCAAGTCAGGTGAAGTTTTAGCAATAAGAGAAGTGTTCTAGTTAAATAAATAATAAAACCGACTGAAAATTCAGTCGGTTTTTTTCTTATTCTTTATTGCGCTTTATTTCTTTACGTTTTTGAATAAACCTTTGACAATATTTAGTATTAAATAGTATTGCAGTGATATTTGCACATAATTCAAACGAATATGATATTATAACGAATACCGTACCATGAATTAAAACATAATAGATCACCGATAAAGATAGTGGCAATAAAAACACATATCGGAGCAATCTTAAATTTCTTATCGCAAACGCATAAGAATACAAAAGGTTTGCAACCATAAGTATAATATCGGTAATTTTGAACTTGTTTAGTATTACGACGTTGAGTATAATAAAGCACGCAACGAGTAAGAACATAAAGAACAAAATCAGCCATATACCGGGCGCGCGATTTTTGCGTTCGAGTAAATAAAAGGTAAGCACCCTTGCAAAATTTATCCCGTAAGAAATCATTGCGTAATACTCTTCGATAAACAAACACGACACGCCGAGAAAAACTATCGCCCCCGCTTGAGCCGCCAAAAACAACGATTTGTTTTTAAGAAAGTAACTGACTATCGCAAAACACATTGCAATAAAGCCTATTACAGTAGATACGGTATAATTATACATATATTGTAGTCCACTTAAATTTATTACGCCATCCTATACTCTTTACTTTATCATAATAAATATTATAATATTGTTTTTACTTTTTTTCAACGCAATTTTTATACAATAATTTACTTTTTTTAATAATCTAAATTTAATTTCCAAATTCTCGTTTTAAAAGTAATTCACATATTAAAAACTGCACTAATAAATTATTTCGGACTGCACGTTATATTATTTATAAACTCACTTTGAAAAATTTTTATTCTTCAAGTAAATAAACCTTTTTCATAACCACAGGCTCTACGGGTACGTCCCCGTAATAACTCCAGTTTGTGGTTTTTACCGTAGAAATATCAATGGCTACCTGTAAACTCTCTTCATCACACACACTGCCGAACGCTGCGTACTGTGCGTCGAGATACGCCTGATCGTCCACGCAAATAAAGAACTGCGACGACGCCGAGTCGGGCACCATCGTTCTTGCCATAGAAATTACGCCGGGCGCGTGGTGCAAATCGTTCTTAACTCCGTTCATTGCGAACTCGCCCTTTATAGTGCGCGGTGCTTTCTTTTCGTTAAGTCCGTTATTCCAAGTAAACCCACCGCCCTGAATCATAAATCCGGGGATTACGCGGTGAAAGCATAGCCCGTCGTAAAAACCGCTTTTAACTAAATCTATAAAGTTCTCAACGGTCTTGGGCGCGTGTTCGGGGTAAAGTTCTAAATTGATTTTCTTTCCGTTTTCAAATTCTATACATACTTTTGTCATAATAATATTTCCTACTTTTTAGAATTGAAATTGTCTTTTAAGGACACTATTTCACTGATTATTTCTTTGCCCTTTACGTCAAGGCGCTTAAAGTAGCCCGTACGAATAAGTTGATACGACACGTCTTTACCGTTTTCAAAAATATAAGGTTCTACCTTGCCTTGATAAATTTTAACGCTCTCTTTATTCATACGTTCAGAAAAATCTTGACCTGCATACTCTTCGTCGTTCAAAAGGTAACCGTATTGACGGAGTTCCACGTCACGACAAGTATCAGCGTTTACCCACTGAATAACGCCTTTGGTCTTTATACCAGAAGTATCGTTTCCGCTCTTGCTTTCGGGGATATAAGTGCAGAGCACTTCTTTAACTTCGCCGTTTTCGTCTAAAACTATATCGTCGCACTTGATTATATACGCGCTCTTTAGTCTAACGTATCCGTCCTTTTTAAGGCGGAAATATTTAGGTGGCGGATTTAAGGAAAAGTCGTCCGCGTCGATATACAAATTCTTGGAAAACGCAATCTTTCTCGTTCTCTTAACTTCTTCGTTGGGGTTAATATCGAAATCCACCTGCTCGGTAAAATTATCCGGATAGTTGGTTATCGTCAGTTTCAAGGGTTTAAGAACGCCCATTGCGCGCTCTGCGTGAGTGTTAAGATACTCTCTTATGCACGCTTCAAGATAACTTATTTGAACTTCGGAATTTGCTTTACTTACGCCTATTCTTGCGCAAAAATCTTTTAATGCGTCGGCAGGGATACCGCGGTTTCTTAAACCCGTAAGCGTGGGCATTCTCGGATCGTCCCAACCGTCGACAGAGCCGTCTTCAACGAGTTTTTTAAGATATCTCTTACTCATAACGAGATTAGTTACGTTAAGACGCGCAAACTCTATCTGACGTGGCTTTGGTACAAACCCTAACTCTATGCCCACCCAGTCGTAAAGCGGACGGTGGTCTTCAAACTCTAACGTGCAGAGCGAGTGCGTTACGCCTTGTAAATAGTCACATATCGGGTGCGCGTAATCGTACATAGGATAAATACACCATTTATCACCCGTCCTATGGTGTGTTTCTCTTAAAATTCTATAAATAACGGGATCGCGCATGTTGATGTTTGGCGACGCCATATCGATTTTAGCGCGCAAACACTTTTCGCCGTCCTTAAACTCTCCGTTTCTCATTGCGGTAAAGAGCGCAAGGTTTTCTTCTACGCTTCTATTCCTAAACGGACTTTCTTTCCCAGGCTCGGTTAAAGTTCCGCGGTTTTTGCTTATTTCTTCAGGGCTCATATCGCACACAAACGCCTTCCCCTTTTTGATAAGTTCAACTGCAAAATCGTAAATCTTTTCAAAAAAGTCAGACGCATAACACTCTCTGTCCCAAGTAAAGCCAAGCCACTTGATGTCGGCTTTTATAGCGTCGACGAACTCTGTCTTTTCTTTCGACGGGTTAGTATCGTCAAAAAATAAATTACACTCGCCTTGATACTTTTCCTTCATGCCGAAATTTATGCAAAGTGACTTTGCGTGCCCTATATGCAAATAGCCGTTGGGCTCTGGGGGAAAACGCGTGTGAACGGAATTAACTTTTCCGCTAGATAATTCGTCGTTGATGATTTGTTCAATAAAGTTAGTTGCTTCAACCATAGTAAAAATACCTTAATACTTTAATATATGCAAATAGTATATCATAAAAAATAAAAATAAAAAAGCAAAACGGATAAAAAAACTGATATTGTATAATTGTTTTTTACTTTAATATTAGTCACGTCGCTCACTTTTTCGGTTACAGATTAAACCAAAATATATTAACACAATAATTTTTGACACTCTGCAATTAATTTATGTCACTACTTGACGGATGGAAAAAGTGTATAATATATGTGTATATAATATAAGAAGCCCAAAACTTGCTTGCAAGGATTTACAACTTCACCATATTTCAAACGACTCTCATTTTAAGGTACAGCGTTATGCAATGGTTATTTTTTACAATTTTACCGCTGCTCTCGGCGTTTAAGGTAACGGCTCAAGGTTATTTTTCCAAGGGTAAAGTAAACAGCGTGCTAGATACTATAAAACTAAACGGATTTATATTTTTATATTCCGCGATCTCTTTAACCGCGCTAACCGTTAGGCAACTGCCGTCCGTTCAAACGGTCTTATTCGCGCTTTTCGTTTCAATCTTAACAATTGCTTTTCAATGTTTTTACGTTCTCGCGTTTAAATCGGGCGCGGTATCTTTAAGCACTACCATTGTAAATTTCGGCGTGGCTTTGCCTATTATATATTCTATCGTCTTTTTGGGTGAAAAGGTAACCACTTTTAAGATTATAGGATTTATACTTATTGCGCTCGCCCTTATATTATTGCCGTCGGGCGATAAAAACCCCAACTCTAAAGGTATAAAGACTACCAAACGGTGGTTTTTGTTCGTTATAGTTGCAATGCTCTGCACGGGTGCAATTAATATTTGCCAAAACGTCTTTGCAAGTAGCAACGTTGCTAATGAAAAAGAAGTTTTTACTGCACTTATCTATGCGTTTGCTTCAATTATATGTTTTATTCTTTTGCCTATATTTAAGAGTAAAATAAAAGCACCACTTTATAAAGGCGATATAAAAACCAACGTGGGATTAATTTTGATAGGTTTAGTTCTCGGGGTTTATAATTTATTAGTCGTGTCGGCACTGACCTTTATACCTGCAACCATTTATTTCCCAACCACCTCAGGACTGCAAATTTTGACCGCGGTTATAGTTAGTTCTATTACTTTTAAGGAATTCCCTTCTATAAAACAAATTATCGGCATAGCGGTAACCGTTGCCGCAGTGGTTATTATCAATCTTCAATAATAAATAGAAAGTGTTTTTACTTGACTAAATTTTTTATATATTGTAAAATAACTGTTGATATTTATAATTTTTATGAAGGAAACTGCTATGGAAGAAAAAATCGTATCTAACACTATGGAAAAAATTGTAAACTTATGTAAAGGTAGGGGTTTTATATTCCCCGGTAGTGAAATCTACGGCGGACTTGCAAACACTTGGGATTACGGTCCTTTGGGCGTAGAACTTAAAAATAACGTTAAACGCGCTTGGTGGCAAAAGTTCGTTACCGAAAATAAACTTAACGTCGGTCTTGACGCTGCAATCCTTATGAACCCGCAAACGTGGGTTGCATCAGGTCACCTTGCAGGATTTTCAGACCCCCTTATGGACTGTCGCGAGTGTCACGAACGTTTTAGGGCAGACAAACTTATTGAAGACTGGGCAAACGAAAACGGCTATACTTTAGAAAAGCCTATCGACGCTTTCTCTCACGACGAAATGAAATCTTTCGTTGAAGAACACAACATACCTTGCCCCACCTGTAAAAAACATAACTTTACCGATATTCGTCAATTTAACCTTATGTTCAAGACTTTCCAAGGGGTAACTGAAGACGCTAAAAACACCGTCTATCTCCGTCCGGAAACCGCACAAGGTATATTTACTAACTTCGTTAACGTTCAGCGTACTACTAGAAAGAAAATGCCTTTCGGTATCGCGCAAATAGGTAAATCGTTCAGAAACGAAATTACACCTGGAAACTTTATTTTCCGCGTTCGTGAATTTGAGCAGATGGAATTAGAATTCTTCTGCAAACCCGGCACGGATTTAGAGTGGTTTAGTTACTGGCGTCAATTCTGCCACGACTGGTTATTATCAATCGGCATTAAGGAAGAAAAGTTAAGACTTCGCGACCACGATCCTGAAGAACTTTGTTTCTACTCAAAAGCAACCACCGACTTTGAATTCTTATTCCCGTTCGGTTGGGGCGAACTTTGGGGCGTTGCAGACAGAACTGATTACGACCTTACACAACACCAAAACGTTTCGGGCAAAGACCTTTCTTACTTTGATCAAGAAACTAACGAAAGATATATTCCGTACGTCGTTGAGCCTAGCCTTGGCGTAGAAAGAACGGTTTTAGCGGTGCTTTGTAACGCGTTTGAAGAAGAAGTTATCGACGCGGAAAAGAACGACGTGAGAACGGTACTTCACTTACACCCCACTCTCGCTCCGTTTAAGGCGGCAATCCTTCCCCTTTCAAAGAAACTTTCTGAAAAGGCGGACGAGATTTATTCTGAACTTATCAAGTCCTTCCCCGTCGATTACGACGAATCGGGCTCTATCGGTAAGCGTTATCGCCGTCAAGACGAAATCGGAACGCCTTACTGTGTAACGGTCGACTTTGACACGTTAGAAGACGGTGCTGTAACGGTGCGTAACCGCGACACTATGGAACAAGTTCGTATTCCTATTAGTGAACTTAAAAACTATATTGCAGAAAAAATTAAATTCTAATTGATTTTGTCATATTTTTGCGCCCTGATATTTCAGGGCGCATTTTTTTACGCTTGTTTAAAATAATTTGCGTTTGCCTATTGACAAATTCGTTTTAGTGTTTTATAATATTTTTAATATATAAAAAGGAGTTATAATTATGGATTTCAAAGGTTCTAAAACAGAAAAAAACTTGTGGGAAGCGTTTGCTGGCGAAAGTCAAGCACGCAATAAATATACTTATTTTGCATCAAAGGCTAAAAAAGAAGGCTACGAACAGATCGCCGCACTCTTTTTAGAAACGGCTGATAACGAAAAAGAACACGCTAAAATTTGGTTTAAGTTGTTAAACGGTATCGGCTCTACTATGGATAACCTTAAAGCCGCCGCTGCAGGTGAAAACGACGAATGGACGGAAATGTATGCAAGAATGGCTAAAGAAGCCGACGAAGAAGGCTTTACCGATATTGCAAGATTGTTCCGTGGCGTTGCCGCTATCGAAAAGGAACACGAAGAAAGATACCTTGCACTTCTTAAAAATATTGAAGACGGCACGGTGTTTAAGAAAAACCAAAAAACCGTTTGGATTTGCAGAAACTGCGGTCATATCGTAGACGCAATCGAAGCACCTGAAAAATGCCCCGTTTGCGACCACCCCAAGGCTTATTTCCAGTTAAGAGTTATTAATTATTAATATTAGTAATAAAATTTACGCTCGGTCAATTTCCTTGACCGAGCGTTTTCGTTAATTATTTAAAAATCAATTTTTACAAATACTTATTTTTCGTTCTTATAAATTTCCTTAAAGTATTTATAAGTGTCAACTTTTAATTCGCCACATGCGGCTTCGTCACAAGCGATAATTCCGTCTTTATGTAATTGAAGTGCGCTTATCGTCCAAGCGTGGTCAACCCCACCTTCAACGCAGTGACGGAGAGCGCGCGCTTTGTTGTGCCCGCTAATTAAAAGCAATACTTGTTTAGAGTCGCAAACCGTGCCAACGCCAACTGAAAGGGCGGTTTTAGGAACTTTATTAACGTCGTTATCAAAGAAACGGGAATTTACGATCAAAGTATCTTCAGTAAGCGCACGAATACCAGTCCTTGACGTCAACGACGTAAACGGCTCGTTAAACGCAATGTGTCCGTCAACACCGCTACCACCCATAAATAAATCAATTCCGCCGTATGACGCAATCTTTTCTTCATAACGAGCACACTCTGCTTCTAAATCTTTTGCCATGCCGTCTAAAATGTTTACATTTTCCGCAGGAATATCTATGTGATTGAAAAAATTATCGTGCATGAAATACCAGTAACTTTGGTCATGTTCTCTAGGCAACCCAACGTATTCATCCATATTGAACGTAACTACGTTCTTAAACGTTACTTTACCCGCCTTATTCATTTCAATAAGTTTTTTATAAACGCCGAGCGGAGATGATCCCGTAGGCAATCCTAAAATGAACGGACGGTTTTCCTTATGGTTATTTATAGCGTTAGCAATATGTTCCGCCGCCCAAACGCTCATGTCTTGATAGTTGTCTTTGATAATTAACTTCATATATTTTACTCCTTAAAAGTTTTATACTTTATATTTATACTTTAATTATACAACTTATTAGTTTATTTGTAAAGACCTTTAATTTATTTTAATTAAAAAAGTTCTTATATGCAAAAAAGCACAACAAAAAGACAAAACCGCATAAGGAAAAGCAAAAATAAAGCACGTTTATCATTTAGATAAATATGCTTTATTTTTTGATCATTAACACTTTTTTATGAGTTTTTTCAGTTTCTTTATTGCCGTTCTATTTACACTCGCCCGTTTTACCTTCGGGATAACTTATAAGCAAACAAAAATCACTCGGAAGTTCATCTCCGTCGGGTAGCCGACGGCAAAAGAAAAACACCCATCATTTGATGAATGTTTTCTTTTGATGTGAAGGGCGGCAAGCTACGTTTTATTCGTAGCCTGCCGCGAATTTTTGTAAGGGTCTGTGCGTACATTGTGCGTCGCAGGCTTTTTTTGTATTTGTTTCTCAATTTGGAAATAAGCAATCGTTGTTATTGTGGAGTGCTTCCGTTTTCGTCGTACTCGTAGACGTAGCTGTAACCATACGAATAGGTCTTGGATTGTTTCTTCGTATTTCCGTTTTCGTAGTACTCTTACTCGTAGACGTATATGTA
>JAFTIG010000030.1 GCA_017457015.1 Clostridia bacterium
GCATAATCTCTAAATCGTTGTCGATTGCAAGGTATGCGTTTGCAAGCGTTTGCGCCTGTACTCCTTGCGTTGCGTCAACTATTAAAATCGCGCCTTCGCACGCTTTTAAGGAGCGAGAAACTTCGTAAGTAAAGTCAACGTGACCGGGGGTGTCGATAAGGTTAAATATATATTCCTGCCCGTCCTTGGCTTTATAGAACATTCTAACGGGCGTGAGTTTTATGGTAATACCCCTTTCACGCTCTAAATCCATTGAGTCAAGAAGTTGCTCTTCCATATCGCGCTCGCTGACCTGTCCCGTCTTTTCCATAAGACGATCCGCGAGCGTACTCTTGCCGTGATCGATATGTGCAACTATGCAGAAATTTCTAATGTTGTTTTTATTGATTGACATATACTACCTATTTACGATAAAATAATACTGTTAAATTATATACTAAACCCGAAATTTTTGCAAGCAAATTAAAATAAGGAGTTAATATGCGCATAAATAAAGATAGCGTTTTGTTTTCCCGCCCCGTCGCACACCGCGGTCTTTGGGGTGGAAATATTATTGAAAATTCCATACCTGCCTATGAAAACGCCGTTTCTCACGGCTACCCGATAGAGATTGACGTTTATTGCACCACCGACGGAGTTTTGATGAGTTTTCACGATAAGTCTTTAAAACGCATGACGGGTGCGGACGGATTTATTTACGAAAAATCTTTTGCGGAACTGAATAAACTATCGCTTCTTAACAGCGGCCAAAAAATCCCAACGTTAGACCAAGTTTTAGAGTGCGTTGACGGCAAAGTTCCACTGCTTATAGAACTCAAAGACCAACCAGACGATAGTTATATAGAAAAATTTGTAGTGCGTATGAAAAAATATAAGGGTGAATTTGCCGTTCAAGCCTTTAACCCACTTTATATAAACAAAGTAAAAAAACTTGCGCCCGAATTTATTCGCGGTATTCTAGGCACGCACGAAAAGGTCGACGGCACGACGCCCTTTACTCGCTTTATTATAAGAAAACTGCCTTTGAACTTTTTGATTAAACCCGACTTTATAAGTTATAATCATACTGCCCTACCCTTAAAAAAGCGCAAGACTAAAAATAAATTTATTTTCGCTTGGACTTTAACCGACCAACTCTCCGCCGACAGGGCGCTATCTCACGCGGACAACGTAATTTTTGAAAACTTTATCCCGAAAAAGTAACATAGAATTTTTTAACATTAAAAGTTATTAAATAAGATTTCACTTTCATATGAAAAAACAATCAGATTTCGTTATGGAATTTGATTGTTTTATATAAATGTAGATATGAAAGCAACTTTTAATAACAATCTATTATCATAAATCATTTTAGATGTTGACTTTTTTAAAATAATTGCTTATAATAATTATGCTACAAATTAAAATTTAATATTTTAAAAATTTACACTAATTTTATAATTATGTATCAATGGGTATAATTGCGGTAGAATTATATCTATTATCGTATTAACAATATCCATTGGTCAAACAATTAGTGTTAAATTTTAAGTTGTAGCAAACTTACGAGAAAGGTATATTCTAAATTTGCCGTGTACCGTAAGGTATACGGCATCTTATTTTATGTAAATTCAATTAAAGGCAAAGAACCGTATGAAAATAAATATTTGTTTTCATCGGCTTTTTTGTTTATTTGGAGATAATAATGAAAACTTGTAGTTTTTTTGGACATAGGAAAATTGAAGAAACGGAAGAACTTAAAATTCGTTTACAAAACGTTGTTGTCAATCTTATTGAAAATGAAGGAGTTAAAATCTTTTTATTTGGCAGTAGGAGTGATTTCAATTCCCTTTGCCACGCCATAATTACAAAACTAAAAAAAAATTATCCGCACATACAAAGACGTGCTTATACCTGTAGAAATGAAACGTGTACGTTAGAGAAAGAGCGTGCTTATTGGGAAGAGATTTATTCGCATTTTGAAAAACGCCCCGTAACTTTGCTCGGCGTTGAAGAAGAAGTTGAACATAAAACAAAATGGACTTCAGGGAAAGCGCAATATGTTGAAAGAAATCAAGCAATGATAAATGATAGCGATTTTTGTGTGTTTTATTATAATGAAGAATATAAACCACCTTTAAGAAAACAAAGCCATAATTCCCTATCTACATATCACCCTAAAAGCGGAACGAAACTCGCTTACGAATATGCAAAACAAAAGAAAAAAGAAATAATTAATTTGTTCACGCAAAATGGTTTAAGTTAATTTAATTGCCATACATCAATAAAGGAGATTATATGAAACATTTTACGAAAAGAACAGCAGAAACACAAGATTTACTTAAATTTATTTTATGTTTAAAAAGATTTAACCCTAAAACAGAAAACTACGATTCTTTGCTATTAAAAAGTAAGCGTGGATTTTTCAGCTATGTAAAAAGATCGTGCAAGCAATTTAACGTACCTTACGACGAACTCTTTGCAGAGAAAGTTTACAAGAGAAATTTGAAAAAAGTTACAAAGTTATTGAATATTGTTTTTAAGGAATTTGCAGGAAAAATTTGTTTTGACAACGTTGCTTTAGGTTATGCAACCGAAAGAGAATACTATATATTACAAGAACGTGCTTTTGAGTTATTGAAAAAGATAGAAAAAATATCTCAAACCGTACATCAAATAATAGAAAAAACAGAAAGTTTCCTTTCCTGCCCGATAGAACTTAATGAACTTAATATGGAATTTATAGAAAATTCATTTATTATGGATAACAATTTTTATATTGACTTTTTATATAAACGGCTTTGCATAGAAGATTGTAAATTTACTAAAAAGGGCAATTTTTCCATTATCAAATCTAACATTGACTTTATTACGCCTGCCACGCTTGTATACGCCATAGAACTATATCGCACTTTAGAAAATAATTACGAATTGCACTTATTGCTATGCAATGAAAGTCCCGTATATCTAGAGACTAATTTTTGGGAATTAATAATTTGTGGAACAAATTTAACAGTAAAGCAAAAATCACTCGAATAATATCGAGTGATTTTTTATCAACCTAGAATTTATCTACCGAATTTTTTCATTAAAAGTTCGCGGAGTTGGTCGTTAGAGAGTTCTTTCTTTTCGGCACGCTTCTTCTCTGCGTCGCGTCTGCCTTGTTTTCTTTCTCTATCGGTCTTTTGGTTGCCGACGGCTATACCGTGCGGAAGTTCAGTCGTCTTCATCGTGAGAGAAATCTTTTTCTTGACCGTATCAACGCCCAAGACTTTAACCTTAACCAAATCGCCAACCTTTAATACGTCCGACGGGTGCTTGATATAGTTGTCGGAAATTTGTGATATATGAACTAAACCGTCTTGATGCACGCCGATATCGACGAACACGCCGAAGTCTATAACGTTTCTAACAGTACCGTTAATTTCCATACCTTCTTTAAGGTCGTTTAGATCCATAAGGTCGCTTCTTAAAACGGGCTTTGGCAAACTGTCACGAATATCGCGACCGGGTTTTAAGAGTTCGTTTACAATATCTTGAACGGTGGGAACGCCTACACCACATTCTTTAGCGGCGTTATCCCAACCCTTAACTTCTATCTTTGCTTTAATGTCGCCTATCTTGCCAGCCGCAACGTCGTCTAAAGTATAGCCCGTGAACGATAAAAGTTTTTCCACTGCGGGATAACTTTCGGGGTGAACGCCCGTGTTATCTAAAACGTTACCGCCGACTATACGCAAGAACCCTGCGCACTGCTCGAACGCTTTAGCACCGAGTTTTTTAACGGATAAAAGGTCTTCTCTCTTCTTAAACGGCTTGGTTGCTCTATAGTTTACTATCTCTTTTGCGATACCTTTATTAAGTCCTGCAACGTAAGAAAGTAAACTTGGCGACGCGGTGTTAAGATCTACGCCAACGCTGTTAACGCAGTCTTCAACTACACCGCCTAAAACTTCTTCAAGTCTAGCCTCGGGCATATCGTGTTGATATTGACCTACGCCTATCGACTTAACGTCGATTTTTATAAGTTCCGCAAGCGGATCAAGTAGACGCCTTGCAATAGAAACCGCACTTCTTTGGGTAACGTCGAAGTCTGGGAATTCTTCAGCGCCGAGTTTGCTTGCACTATAAACGGACGCGCCCGCTTCGTTTACTACTGCGTAAGAGAGTTCTCTACCGCTTTCTTTAATCATATTTGCAACGAAAATTTCGCTCTCTTTACTAGCCGTGCCGTTGCCTATTGATATAACGTTTACTTTATACTTATCGATAAGTTTAAGGAGCACCGTTTTCGCTTCTTCAATCTTGCTTTGGGGTGGCGTGGGATAAACTACCGCGGTATCTAAAACGTTGCCTTCCGCGTCGATTACCGCAATCTTACAACCCGTTCTATACGCAGGGTCAAGACCTAAAATGGTCTTGCCTTTAAGCGGTGGTTGAAGGAGCAACGGGCGAAGGTTGACTTCAAACATCTTTATCGCTTGTTCGCTCGCCTTTTCGGTAAGTTCGTTTCTAACTTCCCTTTCAATCGACGGGAAAATAAGCCTTGAATACGCGTCCGCCGCCGCGTCACCGACGATTTTTGCACTCTCGGTATCGTTCTTAACGTAAACGGACTTTATTGCATTTACAAACGCTTCGGTATCGACTACGACTGAAACCTTTAAGCACTCTTCCTTTTCGCCACGGTTAACGGCAAGAATTCTATGCGACGGGATTTTATCTATCTTTTCGCTATACTCTGCGTACATATCGTAAGTTTTTGCGTTCTCGTTTTCTAAAAGTTTACAAGCAAGTTCGCCCACTTCAAAAATTTTCTTTCTAAGCGTTTTTCTGAGTTCCGCGTCGTCTGAAACGCGTTCCGCTATGATATCGGACGCGCCTGCAATCGCCTTTTCCGCACTATCGACGCCCTTTTCTTCACTTATAAACTCTTTTGCCTTTTCTTTAACGTCCATATCCGTCTGCTCTAAAATGAGTTCTGCGAGCGGAGTAAGTCCTTTTTCCGCAGCAACGGACGCGCGCGTTTTTCTCTTTTGCTTAAACGGTCTATAAATATCTTCGGCTTCGGTAAGCGTTTCCGCCGCCGCAAGCGCAATAGCGATTTCGTCGGTCATCTTACCCTGTTCGGTTATAGACGCTGCGATTTCTTCTTTTCTCTTGTCGAGATTTCTTAAATATTTAAGTCTGTCCGAAAACTCACGGAGCACTTGGTCGTCGCACGCGCCCGTCATTTCCTTACGGTAACGCGCTATAAACGGGATAGTATTGCCGTCGTCGATAAGTGCGATTATGTTTGCCGAGTGGTCGGCACGGATTGAAAATTCTTTTGAAAGTTTTAATGAATAGTCCATATTTATACCTTTTTGCCTTTTCTTTTTCTGATTTCTTTTATAACGTTTTCATAGCCGTTGTTTTTAGGATTATAATAAACCCTGTCTTTAAGTTTGTCGGGTAGATACTGCTGTTCTACGTACCCACCGTAGTCGTGCGGATATTTATATCCCGCCTTTTTTTCCTTATCTTCTTTACTTGCGAACTCGTAATTTTTTAAATGCGCAGGAACGTTGTCGTCTTTAATATTCACCGCGTCGTCTTCTGCCGCGTACATTGCTTTAACTACCGTATTTGATTTTTCCGCTTCGCAAACGTAAATTATCGCTTCGGATAAAGGAATAAGCCCTTCGGGAAGTCCCAAGTTTTGATACGCCAGGAGCGCGTTAGTCGCAACCACTAGCGCGTGTGGATCTGCTAGTCCCACGTCTTCTGCCGAGTGCACCACCAGTCTTCTTGCAAGTAGTAACGGATCACAACCGCCTTTAATCAGTCTTTGCATATAGTAGAGCGCGGCGTTTGCGTCGCTACCGCGTAAACTTTTACAGAACGCCGAAAGTATATCGTAATACAAGTTTTCGTCAAAAGACATTGCCTTTTGTTGAATACTCTCTTCCGCATCTTTAAGGGTTACCACTATTTTTCCACTCGCGTCGGGCGTTGTCGTAAGCGCAGCGAGTTCTAACGCGTTATAAGCCGTTCTAAGGTCGCCTGCCGCCGTACGAGCGATATGGTCAAAGGCGTCTTCTTCGACCGTAAGGTCGTAGTTACCGAGTCCCCTTTCTTTGTCCGAAACCGCTTTTTTAAGCGCGGTCTTAATATTTTCTTCCGAAAGGCGTTTTAGTTCAAACACCCTACACCTTGACACGATTGCAGGCGTCATTGACGCGTACGGATTTTCGGTAGTAGAGCCGATAAAAATTATATCGCCTTTTTCTATAGCAGGGAGCAAACTGTCGCTTTGGGTTTTATTAAACCTATGGCACTCGTCAAGTAAAAGGTAGGTCTTTTTGCCGTAAAGTTTCATTGCCGACTGTGCGTCTTCTACCACTCTCTTAACGTCCGCAACGCCACTGTTAACGGCGTTTAGTTTAACGAAATTACCGTCCGTCCCGTTTGCTATAACGTTGGCAAGCGTGGTCTTACCACAACCGGGCGGTCCCCAAAAAATGCAACTGCCAAGCCTGTCGAGTTTTATCGCTCGGCGTAAAAGTCCCGTTTCCGAAACTATATGTTCTTGCCCCAAAAACTCCGAAAGCGTTTTGGCGCGCATGCGCTCTGCAAGCGGTGCATTGCTACTACCGCTATTTTTTGTTGCTATGTCAAATAAATCCATATAAATATTTTACCATATCCGATATTTTTTTTCAAGTCATAATATATTATATTATGATTAAATATTTAAACTCTTTTTTTGAATTATTGTTATTTTCCCTTTTAATACTCATATCCGTACTTCTTGCGGTAGGCGGTAACTATTCTTCTGCGGTTTTAAGCGGAATAAATCTGTGGATTGCATGCGTTCTGCCATCTCTTTTCCCTTACTTTTTTATAACTGCAATTCTTTCTGGGTTAAAAGTTACGGGCAAAGTATCGAGTATGCTCACACCGTTTACACGCGCGCTCTTTAACACGGGTGGTGCGACCGGTTACGCGTTTATGATGAGCGTTATATCCGGTTATCCTATGGGCGCAAAAATCGTATCCGACCTAAAAAACTCAAACCTTATCACAAAATCGGAAAGCGTAAGGGCGGCTGCCTTTTGCTCGACATCGTCGCCTATGTTTATATTAGGTAGCGTAGGGAACATTATGTTTGGTTCGCCGTCGTTCGGGGTATTACTTTTTTTAGTACATATTTTATCGGCGACTAGCGTAGGGTTCATTTTCTCGTTTTATAAACGCAGTGATAAACCGCAAAACACCAATACGGCACTGCCGTTAAAATCCACCGACAACGTTCTATACGAAAGTGCGTATTCCGCCGTGATATCCGTGCTTATAGTCGGCTCGCTTATCACCGTATTCTATCTTCTAACTGAAATTTTGCTCTCGCTTAATCTTTTAACACCGATAATCAACGCGCTATACGCTTTGACGGGAGATATAAATTTAAGTAGCGGAATAGTACTCGGTGCGTTTGAATGCACTCGTGGACTCAAAGTTTTGTCAAAGGGCAAAATAACCTTTCTTACCCTACCCGTATGCGCCGCTATATGCGGTTTTGGGGGACTTTCGGTAATGATGCAATCTTTAGCATACTTGAAAAAAGCAAAAATAAAAACCGCCCCGTTCGTTCTTTCCAAACTACTTTCAGCGGTTTTAAATTTTTTAATCGGTACGATTTTTTCTCTATTTATTTTTTAAGTTCTTTAATATACTCTGCAACTGCACTCGGTATATAATTAGACGCGTCGCCTTTAAGGTTGAAGATATTGCGCATTGCCGACGAACTGACGTGTACGAGTTCCTTTGGCGTAGGGATAAATACCGTAGTGAGTTCGGGGTACATATCGCGATTAAAGCGTTCCATAGTGGTTTCATACTCGTAATCTTTTACGTTACGAATACCGCGTACGTTTACCGTTATTCCCTTTGCTTTCATAAAATCGACGAGCATTCCGCTAAACGTTTCAACCACAACGCGCGACTCGTTCTCGTACGCGCGCTTTATCATTTCCACGCGCTCTGAAAGAGTGAACATCGGCGTTTTATCGACGTTTACACCTACCGCCACGACTACCTTGTCAAAGGTTTCCAAACACTTTTCTATCACGAACGCGTGCCCTTTGGTCAAGGGGTCGAACGTCCCTGCAAAAACACATACTTTCATTTTAATCTTCCTTTTTTAATATGGTGAGATGTACCCTGCCGTATTTTCTGCGGTCGGTAACTATAAGCCCGTCCACCGCGGTATCAAGCGGTTTTTCGTCTTCAAAGATTATAAGCGTATCCGAATGACAAACGCTAGTGACCTTTGATAAAGCACGCACTCCCAAATCGGTTTTATACGGCGGATCAATATACACGATATCAAACTTTTCACCTATACCGTCTAAAAGCGTCAGTGCGTCTAGATTTTTTATTTGGTATTTTTCAGTAACCGAAAGTTTAGAAAGGTTTTTCTTTATAAGCGCAATACTGTCCCTTGAAAAGTCGTTAAAAGTAACGCTATCCGCACCGCGAGAAAGCGCCTCTATTCCCATTGCTCCCGTGCCTGAAAAAAGGTCTAAAAATTTAGCGCCGTAAATTCGCGTTTGCAATATGTTAAATAGGCTCTCTCGCGCCATATCTGACGTCGGACGGATTTTATTACCGTCGAAAAAATTTAACGTTCTACCCTTATATTTACCGCCAACTATTCTCAAAATCAGTCTCCGTAAATGCTACGTTGTTTTTCTTTAATTCTCTGTTGTTGCAATTCAATCTTTTTAGCGCCGAGAATATACGGTATGCCTGCAGCGAGCACGATTAACGGAATAGCCAAGAGCGACCAGTAATAAATTGCGGGATTAATAGGCGTAGTAACCGCTCCTATATTGAGCCTTGAAAACGCAAATACCATCATATATATAAATCCTGCAATCGCGCCTGCACCGTTACCGCCGCCCGAAAGATATACTATCGTGTGGATGATAAGTAAAATTAAAAGGGGTATACACGCAACGAAACCGTTGAAAAAGCCCTTCCACGGCTTGTACTCTTCTTTTAACTTTAAGGGCAACGATTCGCCCGTCCTTATTATTTGCAATCTCTCAAGGTCGTTTGCAATACGCACTTTAAGCGCTTCTTGACCGTCCTTAAAAGACGACGCCGCAACGATAAATACGTATAGCCCGATATTTAACAAGAGTAATATAACCTTAAGCCATACTAATCCTTCGATACACAATATACCGAACGCCGTGATTGCCGTAAAGAAAAGATATACAAACGGCAATAATCCCTGTTTAACGTAATACCACATTTTTTCACCTAATTTAAGTATATTTTTTGCGCACGTAGCGCACATTTAGTCAAAATCTCGTAACTGATAGTATCGTACTTACACGCCAACGCTTGTGCGTTTTCCATAACGGGATAAAGTTCCCCCGAATAATCTCCAACCATTGCCGTTACGTCCATACAACGGTTATTAAACTGCCCGATCCTTTCCTTTCTTTCCAAGCCGTCCGCGTAACCGTAACGAATAAGCGTAAGAGCCCCGCCGCCCGATCTTTTATCTCCGTATAACGCCGTTTCATTTTCTTTAAGCGTACGCCGTGCTATCACGGGTGCGTACACTTTCATAACGGGCTGAACGGGAAAATTCACCTTAAACGGGGTGTACCCGTAAAGGAGTATGCCTATCCTGACCATATCGTAGTGCGCGCCGACTAAAAATCCACCGCTTGACGATATATGACATACTGCCTTATTATTATAACCTTTAACAAGATTATTTGCAAGCAAAAATTTATTTTCCGCACTAATTCTCGATTTTTTATTTTGCGGAGCGGAAAAATGCGAAAACATACCCCAAAGTTTTACCCTTTTACTGTCGCTTATCGCCCTTATTATACTTTCTAATTGCCCTAAACTATCAACGCCGAGCCTATTCATACCCGCGTTAAACTTTATTTGAACGAAAGTATCTCTATTTTGCGACGTACTTTCCATTTGAATTTTAGCCACGTCGTCCACCGAACAAACAGTTGGTATAAGCCCGTAACGCACGGATAAAGGTAGGTCGCAAGGCAATAACGGTGTAAGTACGAATATATCTTTCCTTATCCCCGAAAGTCGTAGTGCAACGCCTTCTTCTACGGTAGCGACCGAAAAGTTATCCACTATATTATACAGTGCGTTTGCGACGACGGGCGCGCCGTGCCCGTAAGCGTCCGCTTTAACTACTGCGTTAAAGAGCGTTTTTTTATCTAATCTTAATTTAACTGCACTTGCGTTTTCTCTCAACGTTTGTAAATCAATAACCGCTTTATTTAACATACTTACATAATATGAAAAACCGACGGCAAACTTTACCGTCGGCTTAAAAACTTATTTTTCAAAAAAGCATACGCCTATAGCACCGGGCCCCACGTGCGTTCCTATCGTACTGCCGATTTGATAGTACGGGAGTTCTCCCCTATAATCTTGCCATATCTTGGCGTTATCTTCAACGTATTTATCAAGTAGCGATTTATCTTTACCAGACCAAATAACGCTGACCGGCATATCAAAGTCTATTCCGCCAGACTTTTCAATAAAAGACGTGAGTAAATTGTTTGCCTTTTTAGAGCCCATTGCCTTACCTATAAGTTTAACTTCTCCGTCAATTACCGCAACGACCGGTTTAATAGATAAAAGCGAGCCTGCAAGCGCAACTGCCGCAGAAATCCTACCACCCCTTCTCAAATACTCTAACGTGCCGAGCATTGCCATAATGCGGAGTTTGCCTTTCTTTTCTTCAAGTTCTGCCATTATATCGGCTATTGATAAGCCCTTTTTTACGAGTTCAATAGCGTAATAACAAAGATGACGTTCGCCCACCGCGGCACTCATACTGTCCAAAACGAAAACTTTATCTTTAAACTTTTCCGCCGCAACACACGCGCTCGTGTACGTACCCGAAAGTTTGCTTGATATCGTTATCGCTATTACTTGACTACCGTCGGCGGTAAGTTTATTAAACTCTTCTTCCCAACGGAAAGGGTTTATCTGGCTCGTTTGTGGCATAACGTCGCTCTCTATTAATTTGTCGTAAAACTCTTCGGGAAGCAAGTTAACGCCGTCAAGATACTCTTCGTTGCCAAATCGTATTTCCATAGGTAAAAAGTACACGCCCAAATCTTGCGCTTCTTTTAAAGACATATCAGATGCAGAATCAATCAAAATTTTAATTGCCATAATTTAATCTCCGTATTTATTACAAATTTTTTGCAGATTATCGTTTATAATCGAAAGACTTTTATAAAGTACCGCCCGATCTTGCTCGGCAAGCCCGTCGCTTGCAGGAATAAAAACTTCGTCTACCTTTTTAGCGATTTTTTCTGCCGTCATCTTGCCTTTTTCGGTCAACGTGAGCGTCGCTTTATATCTCTTTTTAGCGTCTTGTAGACACTCGATAAAACCGTTAGTTTCAAGATATTTGATAGAGTGCGATATATAAGACTTATCTTCATAGCAAATATCACAAAGTTCTTTTGCCGTCAACGCCTTTTCCTTATATAAATAGTAAAGACAGGAAACGTGTTGCCCTTTTAAGTTAAACTCCGCAACTTCTTCCGTCTTTATCCTATGTATTGCACGGTTAATATTTAGCACTAAAACGGTAAAACTTTTAAATCTTTCGTACATAATCCACCCACTTGTTGAATTTTCAACAAGTGGTATTATAGCACAATAACTTTATTATGTCAACGAATAAACTGATAATAATATAAAAAAGAGGAAAAAGACGAACGCTCTCTTTCTCAATGTATTAACTTGATATTGAGAAGGCATATAAACGAAAACAAATAAAATTACAAAAACGCCATTAGTCATATTTTTATAATAAAAAATACAAGTGCAAATTTCTCTGCTATTGTCGAGTTCTTTAATTCGGCTTTCTATCCATTTCTTTTCTTTTTCTGCCGTTTCGTAAAAGCGTTTCGCTTCAATTTCACCGTTTTCCGTAGCCATATCGTAAAACTCTTGCGGTTTAATTCTTGCAAATGCCGTTATATCCCGTAACTTCTTCAAAATAATCTTATCAATGACTTGTTCTCGAATATAGTGAGCAGTACAATATTGACCGCCTTTGGTTTGATAGACACCGCATTGAAAGAAATTCCTTTCCGTTGGAAAACTTTTACTTCTATGAAAATATAGCTTTTGTCCGCATTCACCGCAGAAAAGGTATCCTGTATAGTTTGCTTTGTTTGGCGAAAAATAGGGTGCGACTATCAGTGATAATCGCACCCATAATGTTTGATTGTTATAATTACTTAAGATATTTTTCCAAAATAGCTTGCTTACGTTCTTCTGCACTTGCTATAACAAATCAAAGCAAATATTTGTTAATAATATCTCTTGCAAGGTCAGAAGAATTTGCACTTGCTGTTTCATAAATCCGCAACACTTCTTTTGCAATTTCTTGCTGTACTTCAATAGGCGGTTTGGGTATTCTCACTTTTTTATACTCGGGCATTTTCAAATTCAACAAACGCACTCCGTGTTGTAAAGATATTGTTCCGCCCAACATATAAAATTCATTTAGCATTACCCACAAGTACGCAGGATCATATTCTTTATTGAATACCCGAATGCGTGAACAGAAATTTGAAAAAGAATACTGTTCGTCTCCAACATAATCAAACAACCTTACTCTTCCTACTGGTTGTGTAGGGCTACCACCCGATTTTTCCAACAAAATATCGCCACAAGCTAATAATCTGCTTGAAAGCTTACTGATTTCTACATCTATTTCTTCAATATTCTCAAAATCAACCTTACCAGTATTCAGCTTAAAGTTGGTATTTCGGAGCACTTTGGTTAAAAGCATTTCCCCCTTTTCGCCTTTCCACAAACCATCTTGGAATTTTGCTATGGTATCCAATGGGAAAGATTTATATTTGCTTAAAAATATTATTTTCTTGGTTGCATTGATATTTATCGTTTTCTCTAACGATACTGCCTTATAGTTAATTAAATCATTTAAAGCTGAAACATTGACTATTCCGTTTAAGCTCTGCGACACAGCACCATTATTTTTCAAAAACGCATTATATACATAGTAGTTAAGTTTGTCGGGATTGTACTGATTGTTCGAATCAAACAGTTTTGTTCCCGTTTTTAACATTTTTATACCTTCGTGCCCTCTTCTGTTGGAAAACTCATAACCAAGTATTTTCTTTTCTAATTTTTTGTTGTTTGCTTTGGTAATTACAACATTTTGATCATATGCAAGAAGAAAATATAAAATCCTGTCCTTTTCAAACTCAAAAACTTTCTCGTAGAACAAGTTTTGGACAATTTTTTCTTGCTCGGTTGTGGTTGCTTGTTTGAACGCTTTGCCATCTTTAAGTTTCTTCAAAAAACTTTGAGACTTAAACCATTTCTTATAGTCCTTAAACAGTTCTTGCTCTTGCATAGTTTCAGTGGGTTTTCTGTTGATGAAAGAAATATAATCGTCTATAGATATATCTTCGAAAACATTAGCAACATATTTTGAAAATGCCTTTTCAATTCCTAAAACAGTAACGTCTTTCGGTTTATCAAAGAAGTTATTTACAGCATTGATAATATGCTTATGATCCGAATTCGATCTTCTCTCCAAAAACAATGTTACAGTATTGGAGTTTGTAGCCATAAATGTTTTTGTACCAAATTCAGTTATTGCTATTATTCTAAAATATTTAAGCAACAGTTCTCTTGTTGCAATATATATTCCGGAATTGCTAAGAACAGTAATTGGCAGAATGATGGCGGCGTATCCCCCAACTTTAACCAACTGTTTCATACGCTCAATAAATAGACACTCGATCTCGGCGCTTTTATCAGAAAATCTATTAAACAGTTCAAATGACTCGTCACCATTTTTAACAGTTGCCTTAAAAGCGTTTACAGCATAAGGTGGGTTAGCAATCAAAATGTCAAATTGAGCGTTATCTTTGCGATCCTCGTTGCTGGTCATTTTAAGTTTGCCCTTGTATTCCTTGGACTTCTCAAAATGATCCAAGCCGTTGGCTCTAATGATATTTGCCTCGCCATCACCATTGAGGAACGAACTAACCTTAGAGGACTTTACAAGACGATAATCGGCATCAATGCCATATACATAATCTCCAGCCCACCCAAATTTGTCATAGTCTATCCAGCCCTGTAATTTTTTGCGAGAAATAGGCTTGGCTTTGCTAATATCTATTTCGTTTTCAATGATCGATTGTACCTTATCCATATACTCTGTCAAGAAATGTCCTGTTCCGCAAGCAAAATCGATTACTGACGGTAACATTTCAGCCTCGTTTGCCTTGAGCTTCTTTTTAATCATCTCTTTAATCGGCAAGGAAGATACAATATAACGAGTAATCGGAACAGGCGTAAAATACTGTCCTGCTTCTTGTTTGATACTCGTATTCAAAAGCAATTCAAAGAAATCGCCTAAGAATTGCTGCTTATGTCCGTATCTGAACTGGTACGGCTGGAGCAATTCTACGACTTCACGCACGACTCGAGCATTGAGCTTAAACGATGTGTCGTCATATACTTCAATAAATGCGAACTCTGGGTTTTTCTGCAAACGCAACTTTACAAACATATCACGGATAACTTTTTGAGCATTGCTATCGCTAATGTTGATCAAGATGTTAGCAATATCATTTTCGGAGAAGTCGGTTACATCTATATCCAAAAATCTGCTCATACCTTGCTTGTAAAGGTCGTTCAATCTGATCTGCAAACTCTCATCAGTATCACCTTCTAACCATTGGAACTCAACTTGCTCGTTGTCGTTCTTATCTTCATCAATTATCTTGCAGATAAAGAGATTAAGGATTTTGTTAAATGCGTTGGGTTTGTCAGATACAACATTATGACGGAGTATTTCTGCGAACTGGTTAAAAATTCTACCGCTATCGTCTTTTGTCAACGGCAAAAGTCTGCTACGCACTAACGCCTTGATTTCTACATCGTATGCGTTAGCCCATTCCTCAAAGATCCCATTATCTTTCGTATTCTTATTCCAATGATCGTGGATTTCCTTTTGGTTGGTCAATTCAGCCCACGCTTCATCAACCTTAATAATGTTGTTCTTGTATTCTATGTTCTTCTTGGAGAGCTGTGAAGTATA
>JAFTIG010000003.1 GCA_017457015.1 Clostridia bacterium
CGGACAACAATTCCACTTCTAACGCACCCACGGCAATGGCGGACGTCGTGCTAAACCAAACGGCAATAAGCGCCACCATCGGTGACAAGACTATGGTAAAAGTTACTAACGCTTATAGGTTTGACAAAATCGAGTGGTCTTCTAGTGACGAAAAGGTCGCAAAAGTTGATCAAAACGGTTTAGTGGAAGCGTACGGACTTGGCACGGCAAAGATAAAAGCAACCGCGTTAAACAAGAGTGCGGAATGCACCATAACCGTAGGGCTTGGCAGTACGTTACCAAGGATAATGATAGAAAACGAGCGTGAAGAATACCGTATCGGTAGAGATAGCACGTCCTTCCCGTTTAGCGTTTACGTTTCGTTTAACGGCAAAACTTTTAACGACGCGCAGGTGAAATATTATTCGTCTGATGAACAGGTCGTAAAAATCGGTGACGACGCGTCTATTCAAGTAGTAGGTAGCGGTCAAGCGGAAATTGTTCTCGACGCAACGTGGCGCGGACTTAATTTTGAAGACGCACCGTCCTTGTTAAAATCGGTTAAGGTGTCGGTAGTAGACGAACTGTATTTTTACATAAACGGTAGACAGTATTCAAACATAGACCTTTATACGGTAAACAGTTTTGAAGGCAAAACTTATACTAACGAAATGGACTTCGTTCCGTCGGTAGAATTTAACGGACAAGAAAGCAGTGAAGTTGAAGTTACCTTGCCGGAAAACCTATTGACGTTTAAAGACGGAAAAATCGTTACGAGCGGATACGGTGAAGGCAAGATAATTATGACCTATAAAAAAGAAGGTCAAACGTATAGTTATTCTATAGACGTAACGGTAACAAGACCGCAAGAAAAGTATAATAAGCATCTAAAATATTTCTCGTCGTTTACGGGAACATTTAAAGACGACGAAGACGGTTATCAAGATAAATCTATAGTAAAAGAACTTTTTGGAAGTACGGAAGTTGAGAACTTAAAAGTTTATCAAGGCAAAAAAGAACTCACGGTAAAAGACGGCAAAGTGTTAGACCTTAACTTAGCGGAAGTTTCGGCGTATAACGATACTTTACGTTTTGAAACGGACGAAGTTATCTATACCGTAGACCTTACCGTGTACACTTTGGTAGTTCAAAGCGCGGAAGACTTAAAGCATTTTGACTTAAAGATATTAAACGGCGATAACCCCGAAACGCTTGGTTACGACGAAACGGAAGTAACCTTTATAGACGGATATTGTGAACTTATAAACAATATCGACGCGACGGGAATTAAACTTACCCACTCCGCACTCAACACTGAATATGATTTTGTTGACGCAAGTGGTGCAACGGTAAAAACGACCGTAAACGCGGAAAGATATAATAAAGAAGGCGGTATTAGAAAGTACGGGTTCTGTGGAACGTTTAACGGAAACGGCTATACCATATCAAACTTTGACGCGTCGGTAGAGAGCGGTTATATAGGCGGCGGCTTGTTCGGGTATATGCTCGGTGGCGCGTTGGTGCACGATTTAGCAATGACGAACGTAAACATCACTAATTCGTCGGCGTTAACTTACGGAAACAACGTTCCCGCACCGATAGGCGGAAAGGACTCTTTAGGACTTAAGAGAGAATACACGACTTATAAAAACATTTATATAAGTTTATCTAAAGACACTGTAAATCCGCAAGGCGCGATAATGTATAAAGCGCGCGACCACTGGATGGGACTTTACGAGTTTAGCAATATTATCGTAGACGGCAGTGGCGTTACGGCAAACGATAGCGTATCGGGCGGAATACTTACGGGTAACGCGGAACTTATTTATAAGGCGTCCACTTACGTTACCAGAAAAAATATTTACGTTATAGCCGACGAATATCCTATAAGTAAAAGTTCAACGGTTACGGTGTACGGTGAAAATAAAGCGGACGGACAGACGTTAAACACCGTTATAGGCGGCGCGGCTTATTCTTCCGGCATTAAGGGTTATAAGGCGCTTAGCGATTTAATCGCGGATGGAAACGACTATTCAGCGTTCAGTGATTCTTGGAACGTATCGGCATATCCCGTATTTAAGACGGCGTTTAGCGTATTGCCCGAATACGACGGAAATTACGTTTACGACGCGGTAATAATCGTCAACTCTACGACTGACGGAAAGCAGTTGAGATTAGTTGATATGGCAACCGGTGGTGGAATTAACTATCAAGTAAGCGGTGCTGACGCGCAAAAACTTATCATAGAAGACGGCTTTATCAAACTTAAAGACGAAGTATTAGAAGAGCACACGTTTAATATTACGTTGAGTTACGAATTAGACGGCAAGAGCAACAGTATTGAAATAACGGTTAGGGCAGTACCGAGTAACGTTATTATAACCGACCAAGTGGTTATGTCTGCTTATAGCGGAAAGATAGAACTTGAAAACTACTTTGAAAAGGGTGAAAAGGTAATATCGGCAGAGCAAATCCTTGCAAGCGGAAGCGTGCCCTTGACGGTTGAAAGCGACGGCACTATTAAGGGCGTTACCGTCAAGATAAAACCCGATTATAGCGACGTTGAAAACGCAACCTTAAAGGTTACCACAAACGTTACTTCTTACACGCTTACGGCAGTTAAAGCGTACTCGCACATA
>JAFTIG010000031.1 GCA_017457015.1 Clostridia bacterium
CTGCTGCGCAAGCACCGCAACTCATACAAGCTTCGGCATCAATAACGTATTGAGTATCGCCTTCGCTGATAGCGCCACAGGGGCAAGTATCTGCGCAAGCACCGCACGAAATACACTGATCGCTTATTTTATATGCCATTAGAGTTACCTCCTAATTTATTATATATATTGTATCACAAACTTTTTCATTTGTAAACTTTTGCAGACGTTAATCCAAAATTTTTTTCATTGCTTCCGGGACGTCGTCGTCCTTATCGTCTTTAGCGTTTTGTTTACAGCGTTTAAAATTAAGTCTATCCACTGGGAAATCTTTATAAACTTCACTGCCGTCGCCCTTGGTTATCTTTACTTTTGACGTAAGTTTAAGCATATCGTTGCCGATAACCACGCCTTCGCCTTCAGGCGTGCCGACCGTTCCGCCGATTTTGGGCATTTTTTTGCAAGCTTCAGCATAATATTCGTTTTCATATTCCAAACAGCACATAAGTCTACCACACAATCCGCTTATCTTGCCAGGATTAAGGTGTAAACCCTGATTTTTTGCCATTTTTATAGTAACCTTGCCAAAGTCGCTCATACAACTAGCGCAACAACACGTTCTACCGCAAGGCGCAATACCGCCTAAAATCTTGGTTTCGTCACGAATACCAACTTGACGGAGTTCAATTCTCTGATGGAATCTGCCTGCAAGCACTTTTACGAGTTCTCTAAAGTCAACCCTATTGTCCGACGTAAAGAAAAATACCATTTTCTTGCCGTCAAAAGCGTATTCGCAACCGATCAACTTCATGTTAAGTTTCATTTCGTCGATCTTTTGGTTTGCGAACTCCATTGCTTCGGGAATCTTTTTCTCATTATCCTTTACCGTTTTTTCGTCCTTTTCGGTCGCTTTTCTGAGTATCGGCTTTAAAGGGTGAACGATTTCTTTGTCTGGAACGTCTTTAAGTCCGAACACGACCGTGCCGTATTCTAGTCCTTTTGCAGTCTCCACTACGACGCCCGATTTTTCTTTATAATCGGTTTCCCCTTCGGCAGGTGCAAAATAGTATACTTTAGCGGTGTTTTTAAACTTGACGCCTATAACTTTTGCCATTTATATTTACCCTCCAGTATTTGGAACAACAACCACTCGGTAAGCATTGTGGCGTTGACGTTGAATTTTTTTCTCTTTGCCGTTTCGGTAATGCTCTCTAACGCATGCAATACCGAGCCGGTATTAAATTTTGATGCGCTCTTTAATGCGCTTAAATGCGCCTTGTTAGACACCAACTCTTCTTTACCTTGAAGTATAACCAAAATATCGCGAAGCAATAATTCTAAAACCGATAAAAATTCAGAAAATTCCACCTTCGCTAATTTGGTTGAGTATAATAGTACGTCTTTGCTTGACGACATATTTATAAGAACGTCAAGCGCAAGATCGGTTACGTCTTTAAGACTTTCGTCGCCGTAAAGGCTCATTGCCTTTCCTACCGTGCCGTCACCGCACGCTATTGCAGACCTTAACTTGTCTAACTCCGTACACTCGCCCTTTAACGCGTCGAAAAGTTTTTCGTCGGTAAAGGCGGGAATCTCTAACTTTTTAACCCTTGACTTTACGGTGGGTAATAACGAGTATTCTCCCGTTGCCCCTAAAATTATATGTACTCCCTTGGGTGGTTCTTCAAGCGTCTTTAAAAGTTTGTTTTGTGCGGACGCGTTCATGCTTTCGGCATGGTTGATTATAAATATCTTTTTATCGCTCTCGATAGGTTTTAGATAACTTTCTTCTATGAGAGTATTTATATCGTCCGCGAGCACCGCACCGTCTTTTTTAGGGAAAACCATGACGTCGGGATAAGCGTTGCTCTCTATTAACGAGCACGCCCTACAATAACCGCAAGGCTCACTCTCTTTACAAGACATAAGGGATGCAAAGATTTTAAGATAGGATAAAAGGTTATCGCCGTCCGCACTCAAAATAAGGTATGCGTGCGAAAGCCTATTAGCATCTTTATCCCCTTTTACCGTACGGTATGCGCCCGTACCTTTTATTAATCCGAAAAGGTCTATCATATAACGCCTTTATCAGTTAACGCCGCAATCACCTTTGCGTGCGTTTGATCTCTTTCACCGCTTGCGTCTATCACTAGATAGCGGTCGCTATATTTTTCCGCAAGCGCGTTGTAGCCTGCGAAAACTTTTTTATGAAATTCCATACCCGAAAGTTCTAATCTATCCGTCTTATCGACTCCGCCCTTTCTCTTAAAAGCAAGTTCGGGTTCTAATTTTAAAAACACGGTATAGTCGGGGGTAAAGTTTTTTATCGCGTAATCGTTTATCTTTTCAATAAACTCTACGCCCAGCCCCCTTGCATAGCCTTGATAAGCGAGCGACGAATCGATATATCTATCGCATAAAACCAACTCGCCCGCAGCAAGTCTTGGGGCAATTTCTTCTTTTAAAAGTTGTATCCTTGCCGCCGCGTAAAGCATCGCTTCACACTCGTCGGTCATGGATACGTTCTTGCCGTCCAAAATAACCTTTCTAATCTGCTCGGAAACGGTCGTTCCACCCGGCTCGCGCGTAAGAAAATATTTGATATTATGTTTTTGTAAATACTCTTCAAGCATGTGAATTTGGCGAGATTTGCCAACGCCTTCACAGCCTTCAAACGTAACGAACGTTCCTTTCATTTTTAATACCCTAAAAGTGTTATATTAAAGCACTCCCTGATTATCGTGTTCATAAACGAAATCGTTTCAAACTTCAAATGCGGTTGATACGAATAGAAGTTAAACGCCATTATGACGACGTCGTTTGCATTGTCTGCGCTCTTCATCCTAAAATAGGTAGACGCCTGTTCTTTGCCTGCAAGGTCACCCGTAAACGCTTCTACGTTTATACCGTAAGGACGAATTTCTTGCTTATTTAAAAGTGTTTCGTAAGCCGCCTTATCTTCTTGTTTTTGAGAAAGATCGTGTGCTTGTTGATATTTTTTGTAGTTGAATAAGAGTCCTGCTTCGGGGTGCGCGTTTGCGTAAGACATAAACTTATCAAAGAACTCGACTTCTTCCATAAGGTCTTTTATTCTTTCTATTTCTTGCTTGATACCCGCCGTTTTCTGTTCGTCGGAGCGATAGCGGTTATCGTCTTCCATACGGTTTAAGAAGTAAGATTTTATCTTTCCTTCGTTATAATTTGAATAGTCGTAAATATAGTTTACAACTTTATCGACGTCCACTTTATTATCCGTTTTAATATTTAAGCCGTCGTTTAGGAATTTCGCAAGATACTTTTGCGCGTCTGCAAGCATTTTATCAAGCGCGTAAATGGAAAAATTATCGACGTGCGACTTTGCCCTTACGCTCTTGGTCTGGTCAACTTCTTGTCCGCCGTTGCCGTCGTCTTTCATAGTCTGCTTTTTATCAGTGATTAAAATATCGCCTTCTTGTACGGATAAGCGTACCGATAAAACGTTGTACTCTGACGTCAACGACTCCGAATCGATCTTTAATACGTCGTAACTGAACGTATCGTATTTTATAAAAAGGTCGTACATCTTATCCGAATCGCTACTGCTTATCGTTTGGTCGTAATAAAACTTAAAGTGTTGACCTGTAGTAAGCCTTACCGCACCTACCGTATAGGCAAACTCCCATACGACAATTGCAACTACGGCTATTACGATCATCAATATCCATTCGTATGATAAAAAGTCCGAAAGCCTTCTTTTCGTAATTCTATTATCCATTTATTGTTCCTATAAGAATTTTATTATCAGGCGTGACGCCTGTAACAAGTTGACAACCTGTGTTGTTATTATTTTATAACCCAGAACTCTCCAACTACGTTAGAGTTGCATTTAAGAGCGTATAAACGAGCGATACAAGGCTCGCCCGAGCAAAAGGATGAGATTAACCTTGTTAGTCATTGATAAGCGTGACGCTTAACCCTAACTTAACTACGCTTGGGTACTATTTTAAGGTTGTATAAACGAGCAGCGCAAGGCTCGAGAGCACAAACAGACGAGATTGACCGTCTGGTCATCGAGATTGTTTGGGCGAATCAGCAAACGCAGCGATGCGAAGTTTAGACAGCCTTAAAAATTAAAATTTTTTGATAGGTTTCATCGTCGGGAATAATATAACGTCCCTAATCGACGCACTGTCGGTAAGAAGCATAACGAGTCTATCTACACCGAAACCTAAACCGCCCGTTGGGGGCAAGCCGTATTCTAAAGCCGTAATAAAATCTTCGTCGATTTTAGCGTCGTTACCACCGCGAGCACGCTTTGCCTCGACCTGTTTAACGAAACGTTCTTTCTGGTCGATAGGATCGTTAAGTTCGCTAAACGCGTTACCCATTTCACGCGCGTAGATAAAGTATTCAAACCTTTCGGTAAACGCGGGGTTAGTGGGTTTACGTTTTGCAAGCGGAGAATTTTCCACGGGGTAATCGTAAATTATGGTCGGCTGAATAAGTTTTTCTTCAACGAACGCGTCAAAGAACGCAATGAGAACGTGACCTTTGGTCGCTTCATCGCCTTCTTCTACTTCTACTCCCTTTTCTTTTGCAACGGCGCGAGCCTGTTCGTCGGTTATCCAATCGTTATAATCAACGCCTGCATATTTTTTAACGGCTTCTACCATGGTAAGTCTTTCCCACGGTTTACCCATATCTATTTCAATACCTTGATAAGTTATGTTATAAGTTCCGCAAACTTCCATAATAATGGTGCGGTACATATCTTCAATCAAGTTCATCATATCGAAATAATCGCTATACGCTTGATACATTTCAACGGTAGTAAACTCTGGGTTATGCGACCTGTCCATACCTTCGTTACGGAAAATTCTACCCACTTCGTAAACCTTATCGAAACCGCCGACTATAAGACGCTTTAAATAAAGTTCGGTTTCTATTCTCAAATACATATCAATATCGAGAGCGTTGTGGTGGGTTTTGAAAGGTCTTGCAGCCGCGCCGATTTCAAGCGGTTGCAATACGGGCGTATCAACTTCTAAATAGCCTACGCCGTCAAGATAACGTCTAATCGCCGTCAAAATCTTCGATCGTGCAACGAACGTCTTTTTAACGTCCGGATTAGCGATAAGGTCAACTTCTCTTTGACGGTATCTAGTATCTTCATCCTTTAAGCCGTGAAATTTTTCCGGCAAGGGCAAGAGCGATTTTGAAAGAAGTTCAACTGCCGTTGCGTGAATAGAAATTTCACCCGTACGCGTAGTAAATACCGTACCCGTGATACCTATAATGTCACCTATATCGTATTCTTTAAACGCAAGGTAGTCGTCGCCTAAATCGTTGATGGAAAGGTATGATTGAATAGTACCCTTGCCGTCTAAAATAACGGCAAAAGACGCCTTACCCATAATTCTCTTTGATATAAGTCTGCCTGCGATACCGACGGTCTTGCCTTCGTAATCAGCGTAATTATCTTTAACGTCCTGACTGTAAGCAGTCCTGTCGTATCTTACCTTTTCAAAAGGATTTTTACCTGCGGCGATAAGCGCGCTTAATTTTTCACGCCTTACCCTTAAAATCTCGTTTAAGTCCTGTTCTTCAGTAATAGCGTTAGTCTTTATTTCTTCCATGACGTATTCCTTAAAAATTAATATACTTTTTTAACGGTTATTTCCGTAATGCCTGCGGGAACTACGACTTTAATACTATCCCCTGCTTTTCTGCCGAGAAGGGCGTTACCTATCGGGCTTTCGTTACTGATTCTACCAGCCTCTACGTCCGCTTCGGTCGTGCCGACGATTTCATAAGTAAATTCTTCTCCCGTCTGCTCGTCTACAAAATCTACTTTACTGCCGAGAGAAACCGTGCCTTTTTTAGCGCCGTCTTTAATAATAACGGCATATTTTAATTTATTTTCGATTTCTAAAATTTCGCCTTCGATCATAGCCTGTTCGTTCTTGGCTGCGTCGTATTCGGCGTTTTCACTCAAATCCCCGAATTCTCTTGCCGTCTTAATTCTTTCGGTAATTTCCGCACGTTTGGTAACTTTTAAGTATTCTAAACGTTTCTCAAGTTCTTCTTTACCTTCTTTTGTAAGTATTACTTCTTCTGCCATAAAAATGACCTCCGCAAAAATGTTTTATTTATCAACAGCGGGCATACTCCCACTATATATTAATATTGACTTACTTATTATAATGTATATAAAAGATTTTGTCAACTGCTTTTTTGGGTGCGTAAAAATCGTTTTAATGTTTAAAATGAAAAAAAATCAAATTTTTTGAAAAATTTTTTCAAAACCGTTGCATTAATATAAAAAATGTGATAAAATAAGTATGTAAACGGGCAAAAACCGTTTGTTTTAGGGTTATACGGGCATTTGGTCCGTGGGAAAAGTTTTAATTTATTCCGAATAATATATGAAAAAAGAAGGTTGCAAAAAATTGCAACCTTCTTTTCTTTAGTTTTTATCATTTTTCGCGTAATAGATTTTTAGGTTTGCCTATTTTCACGCTTAAAATTACTTTTCCGAATATTCTTCACAACAAGTGCAATTTTTACCACAACCGCAAGTTACTTTAATACTGCTAAGTTTACAAGCCAAACCGTCTTGATTGTGTTTACACTTTCTTACGTCACATCTAATAGAATCGTTCATATTTTTTCTCCTTGTAAAAAATATTATGCGCGTTATTAATAAAAATCATACCATAACCCGTTGACTTTTATCGCTTTTACGAGTAAAATATTAAAAAAGAATAAGTTAAGGAGATTTGATTATGAAAGTTGTTCTCTTAAAAGACGTTAAGGGCAGTGGCAAAGCCGGTGATATTATTGAAGCAAAGGACGGTTTTGCGCAAAACTTTTTGATTAAAAAGGGACTTGCAAAAATTGCAGACTCTCAAGCGATAAACGAAAACAAACAACAAAAAGCCGCACAAGAATTTCACCGTCAAGAAGCCTTAAAGGCAAACAAGGCGCTTCGTGAAAAATTAGACGGCACGGAAATCACCATTCAAGTAAAGAGCGGTGCTGCGGGCAAGTTTTTTGGAAGCGTTACGAATAAAGAAGTTGCGGATAGACTTTTAGAACTCGGTTTTGAAATCGACAAGAAGAAAATCGTACTCCAACCCAACATAAAAACGGCAGGCAAATACCCTGCTACCGTTAAAATTTCCCCTGAAGAAACGGCTAAAATCACCGTCAATATCATTAACTAACCACATTACATATTTTGGTTTTATTTATACAATCTTTACAAACAAAAAACCACGCTATATTTCATAATTGAAGTATAGCGTGCTATTATTTTAAAGTATTTATTTTGCACTAGGCAGTTTTTTCTTTTACCCCATTTTCTGTGGGTTTAAATTCTTTGAGTTTGCTTTTATTGTCTACGCCATGTGCCTTTTTGTCTATTTCTTCTTTATAAAGTTCGACGTATTCGTTTACGATATCGTCCCACGATATACATATTGCGTAAGCCCTTCCGCCGACGTCTTTAAGTTCTTTTGGGTTTTCCATAAGGTAAGCAATTTTTTCCGCCACCGCCCTTTCGTTAGGTTTAGCAAAAAAACCCGTCTTACCATCCACGAAGCGCTCTGCAGAGCCCGTACCTTCAAGCACAAGTGCGGGGGTATCGTTTTCCGCCGCCTCTATTAATACTAGGCCGTCGTTATCGAACACGCTGGTAAACAAGAAAAGGTCGGCTTTTTTATAATATTCGTTAAGTTTTTGCTTGTCGGTTATAGCGCCCGTCATAACGACGTTATTTTCTAACCCCAACTTTTTGACGTATTTTTTAAACTTCTTTTCGTGCGCGCCCCGGCCTATCATATAAAACACGAAATCAGGGTGCGTTTTTTTGAGTTCTTTAAGCGCCCTTAAAGAAAAATCAAGATTTTTATACTTTATAATCATACCGACGTAAAGCAAGGTAAATTTGTCGTTAGGTGTCTTTTCCGTAGGTATATGCTCTTTGGGATAATTGCCGTTTCTAATAATAGTAAGTGGCTTTTTAAGCCCATAGCGTTTAAGTTCTTCTATCATTGAATAGGAAACCGAAGTAACCCTATCAGCACGATTAGGACGGCGCATAACGAACTTTAACAAGATTTTCACTAAAACGGGAAGTTTAAGCGCTTCATCATAACAATATTTAAACTTAGTATGTACCGTACATATGACGGGGATACCGTGTTTTTTTGCATACTTGTTTGCATATCCCGCCATCATACCTATGGTATGGGAGTGGAGTATATCGGGTTTAAACTCATCTAAAGCGCGTTTAACCTTTCGCGTTATTCCCGGCATTGCCCAGTATTCGTTTTTACTTGCGCCCAAACTTTTTGCTCTGACGACTTTAAAAGGAAGGTCTAAATTTTCTTCGTACGGACGATGATAAGAGGGCGCTAAAACCATAACGCTATGCTCTTTAGATAGTTCGGTTGCGAGTTTTAATACGACGTTTTCCGTCCCCCCGATACCAGGTAGAAAACTGTCGGTAAATAGTGCTATTTTCACTTTTCTTTCTCCTTGCGTATATAATAATTGTAAAGCATTAAGCATAATAAGTCAAGCCTATTAAAGGAAAATAACTTTTTCCGTTGACTTTTAACTTTTTATAGTATATAATAAACCATTATGAGAAAGAAAAAACAAGGCGAAATCCTAGTTACTAAAATCGAAGTAGACGAACGTACTAACGAGCCTAAAATCGTTGAAGTTCCCGAAAAAGATTATTTGAATACTCCTATTGAAAAGGCAGACTTCGTTGAAATGAAGGCTAACAAAAGTACGAGTAAACAAATGACGATGGAAAAGGTTCTCGGTTATAAAAAAGAAGAAAACGTAAACAAGCGTCAAAAACTATTCAAAAATATCGTCACTATTCTTTTTGGATTGTTCGTTATCGGCTCGCTATTATTTACCGCTTACAAGGATTTTCTTGCGCCGGGTAAAGAATTTCCAAAACTTTGGCAATTAAAACAAATTTTAATTTCCGGTTGGCTTTTCTTCCTTTGCGCAGTAGTGTGTTTGGTACTCGCGTTCCTGTTTAAGGGGCTTAAAATATCCATAATGTGCAAGTCTATGACAGGCAAATTCCACTTTAAGACGAGTATGGAAACGGGTATTATCGGCACTTATTATAACAACGTTACCCCGTTTGCGCTAGGTGGTCAGCCGTTTGAAATCTATCACCTTTCAAAACACGGCGTTCACGGCGGGGTTGCGTCGTCTATCCCAATTGCGGCGTTCTTTTTAAACCAACTTGCGTTCGTAATACTTGGAATCATATCGCTGTTTATGTTCAATAGAAACATGCTCGGCGCGCCAAGCAATATAATGAACGCTTTCCCTGCAATCTATAACGTACTTGCCATTATCGGTCTTATTTGTTGTATATTCGTACCTATTTTGGTTATACTGTTCTCGTTTTTGCCGAGAGTCGGTGCAAAACTCGTGCATTTAGTAATGACCATAGGCACTAAACTACGCATTATTAGAAACCCCAAAGAAACTACTCAAAAAACCATTAAAACGGTCGTACACAACGCCCACTGCCTTAAAAAAATTGCGGCTAGTCCCACGGTGTTTATATTGACCTTTATAATAAGTTTTTTAGAAAACCTTGCAAACGCTTCAATCGCATACTTTACCCTAAAAGCCTTTGGCTTTGATTTGGGTATGCACTGGTTTACCGAGTGGCTTTTGGTTGTGGAAATTTGTTTTATACTCTTTGCATCCATAACCTTTATACCAACGCCCGGTAACTCTGGCGCGGCAGACCTTTCTTTCTATCTGTTATTTGAAGCGGGACTTTTAGCAGGGCTCGCCTTCCCCGCAATTTTAGTATGGCGCGGAATAAGTTTTTATAGCACCATACTTATAGGATTCGTCTTTGCTAGATACAAGAAAAAATCCGACACCAAAAAAGCGATGCTTAACGCCGAACTTGCTAACGTAGCCGATACTCAAATTCCTGAGTCTACTAACGACTCTGACCAGCAAAACTGACAATCTACGATAACTACTTTAAATAGTTCCTTATAAAAAATTGCCCTTGTTTTAGTTAAAACAAGGGCAATTTTTTTATACTTATATTTCATTCATCTTATCAAAAAGATCCATAGCGTTTTTAACGGCTATATCCATATTTATATATTTGTAATTTGCAAGCCTACCGAGCAGATAAAGATTTTTATACTTTTTCGCTTCTTCTTGATATTTTGCGTAATGCTTGTAATTTTTTTCTATCGGGATAGGATAATAAGGAATATTTTTTCCAGGCTTAAACGATTTAGCGTATTCCTTAACTATAACCGTAGTGTCTTTGGGCTCACAAGTAAACTTGGTAAACTCGGTAATTCTTGTAAACTTATTCGACGTAGTATAATTTACTACTGCCGACGGTTGATAGGACGATGCTTTAACCGTTTCAAACTTGAATTTAAGACTCCTATACGGCAAAACGCCGAACTTGTAATCAAATAGTTCGTCGACACAACCGGTGTAAATCAACGTTCCGTCAAGCGGTTGCCCGCCGAAATAAATTTGCCCGCCCGATAAAATAAGTTCTCTATGCGCGTCCGTACCAAGTTTTAGTTGAATTTTAGGATGACGTAAGATGTTGCTTATCATTGCCGTAAAACCGTTTTTGGGCATATACTGATACTCGTCGGTAAAATACCTATCTTCATAAGAAAGATATACGGGAACACGGTTCATTACTTCTTCACCCAAGTGTTCGGGCTTAAATCCCCATTGTTTCATCGTATAAATATAAAAAATATTTTTATACACGAAGTCGGCAAAACGCCTTATTTCCCAACTCTTATGGTTTTTGAGTTGCAAAATAGGCACTTTTTGGTCAATCCCAATCTCGTCTATAAGCGTTTGTTTAATCCTTTCCGCCTTTTCCTTTGAATAAAGATCGAAAAGTGAAGTTAAATTGAAAGGCACGGGCACTAATTTATCTTTTCTTACTTTTGCAAGAACTCTGTGCTCGTATTTTTCCCATTCTGTAAACTGCGATAAAAAGTCGAATACCTTTTTTTCGTTCGTGTGGAAAATGTGTGGGCCGTAAGGCTGAACGGTTATGCCGTTTCTATCCACGAAATCGTAAGCGTTGCCACCGATCGTGTCGCGCTTATCCATTACTATAACGTCTTTACCGCTTTCAGCAAAAAGACGCGCGATCGTCGCCCCGGAAAGCCCTGCGCCGACTACTATAATTTTTTCCATATATACACCTTTATTTATTTCCGTTTTTTAATTCTCTTACAAACTCGGCAATTTTTTCCATTGCTTCTGCAAGAGTTTTCATTGAGTAGGCGTAAGAGCACCTGACGTAATACTTGCCAAACTCCCCAAACGCCGAGCCGGGAACTACCGCTACTTTTTTACTGTCGAGCAGTCTTACCGCGAACTCGTCGCCGGTAAGTCCCGTTTCTTTTACCGACGGGAATATATAAAAACATCCTTTCGGCTCAAAACAACTTAATCCCATATCCGCGAAAGATTTACACATAAATTTCCTACGCCTATCGTACTCGTCGCGCATTTCTTTAATGATAGCAAAATCAGTTTCCCTACCCTTTTTAAGACCTGCAAGCGCTGCATACTGTGAAAAAATAGGCGCGCAGATAATGGAATACTGGTGGATTTTTAACAGCGTGTCGAGTATAGGTTTAGGAGCGCAAACGTAGCCCACGCGCCAACCCGTCATAGCAAACGCTTTGGAAAATCCGCCGATTAAAACCACTCTACCCTGCATTTTTTCAAAACTTGCGATAGAACAATGCTTTTGTCCAAAAGTAAGTTCTGCGTAAATCTCGTCGGAAACGACCAAAAGGTCGTACTTTAAAATTATAGGTATAATCTTCTCAATATATTCCTTTTCCATAATACCGCCAGTAGGGTTATTCGGGTAAGGAAATATTAAAATTTTAGTTTTCTCAGTTATAACACTCTCTAAAAGTTCGGGGGAAAGTTTAAATCCGTCCGCACCGTCGCAAGGCACGGGCACTGCAACACCCCCGTTTAGTTCTACGCAAGGTTTATAAGAAACGTAACTGGGATCTGGTATTAAAACTTCATCCCCTTCGTTTACCGTAGCGCGCAAAACGGCGTCGATTGCTTCACTAGCCCCGACCGTTATGACCGTGTCGTCCGCAGAAAAATCTACGGAAAAATTCTCTTTTAAGTACCGCGAAACTTCTTGCCTTAACGCAATCAATCCTTTGTTTGCGGTATACTGCGTATAACCGCGCTTGATCGCTTGAATTCCCGCTTCACGGATTTCCCACGGGGTAATAAAGTCAGGCTCGCCCACACCGAGCGAAATCACGTCGCCGAGTTCTGCGGCAATGTCGAAAAACTTTCTTATCCCCGACGGTTTTATATCTTTTGCCCTTTGGCTTAAAAAATCTCTCATGCTTGAATTATCTGTCTTTGGCACTCTTCACTCTGTTTGGTAACGTGCCCTTCAATCTTATATCTTCTTAAAATAAAGTGCGTTTGAACGCTAGTTATGCCGTCGATTACGCTAAGTTTTTCAGCAACAAATTTTGCAATATCGGTTATACCGTCGCCTTCTACGAAAACGGCAAGGTCGAATACTCCGCTCATCAAATATAGCGACTGAACTTCTTTAAAATTATAAATCTCTTCAGCGTAAGAATCAAACCCTTTTAATTTTTGGGGCGCAACCTTAACTTCAATAAGCGCTTGCACTTTTTTGTGCGCGTCCGTCATTGCTTCGGTATTTATGATTGCCGAATATTTTACTATAACGCCGTCGGTTTCTAATTCCTTTACGGCAAGTTTAACTTGCTCTTCTGTCGAGCCCGTCATGGCGGCAAGTTGAGAATATGTGTATCTGGCGTTTTCGCCGAGAAGTTTTACTAAATCGGTTTTAATTCTATCCATACGTCCCTCAAATATAGTTAGTTTTTTTTGGGAACTGCCATAATCGGCAGTGTATACATATTTATTTTACATATTTTACAACCGTTTGTCAATACATAAAGTTGATTTTATAATTTTTATGTGATACAATAATTTTAAAGGCAGGTACTTATGATACGCATTTGGGCAAAAGTAATGAAAAAAGATAAAATCATTAATCAATATATGTTTGAAAAAGACGGTTCAATCGATTATTCGGAATTTTTTGACTATTTAAGAGAAATTTGTGAAAATCTTGATATTGCAACGCCCGTTTTGATTAAAACGCATCTATTTAACTACGCTAAATATAACGTGGTTAGGTTTACCCAGAGCGATTTCATCGAACAAATACCTTTTGACAAACTCGTTTTAGAAAATTGCTTGGCTTAAATTTTTATTTTGGTTAACTTTTTCCCCTTTTCATTAACAAAGGGGATTTTTTATTTGGTTTGTATAATTTAGTAATTGACGCACATAATACTTTCGGGGGAAACGAAATGAAAATTACCACTATTATAGCATTTTCGCTGGTGATAATAGGCGCACTCGTTTGGTTACTCGTCGGACTTTTCGACTTTAACTTGGTTGCGCTTATCTTCGGCGCAGGCGCGCATGCAGTAGTGTCGCGCATCATCTATTCTCTGGTAGGTATTTCTGCTTTGTGGCTTTTATTCTACTGGGCAGTTTACCATCCTTTCAGAGCCATAGACTAATAAAAAGCCGTGCGTTTGCACGGCTTTTTAACTTTTTAAGTATTGCTTTCTAAATAATCAAACATATTTGCTATCGTCTCTTTTGCAATTTTTTCAAAATCAAACTTGTTTACGAACGCGACGATTTCTTTAATCTTATCTTTCGGAACTTCAAACACCAACAGCGACGATTCTAAAAACCTTTTGACCTTTCTCTCAATAGTAAAATATCTATCGCACGGTACGGACAGAAAACTTCTCATAATACCGCCGACCGCAAGTTCCAGTTCGTAAAAATCCTTTGAATCACAATTTGGTAAATGCTCTTTAAATAACTCTTCAAACTTAGCGGTTATCGTATTGTAAATTACCGCAGTCGGACCTTTGAACGAATATGAAAGAGTATAGAGTTCTCTCATGTGCTCGCTACTTTCCGTTATGTAAAGTTGCAGTACCGATTCCACTGCGTAAAGATAAATTTTATCGGCGATTTTACCGCTAACTACCCTTTCGGCAGATTCATACTGATAATTTAAAACTAACCCGACGAGCTCTGCAAGAAGATTTTCCTTTTCCCCGAAAACGCGCGCAACGGCGTTATTGTCAACGCCTGCATCTTTTGTTATATCAGTGATTTTAGTTACGCTAAAACCCTGCTTTAAAAACATTTTAGCCGCACTGTGTAAGAGTTTGGATTTTGCCCTTTCGTACTTTTTTCCGTGCCCTATGTTTGACATACCGCTCCTTTTTTATGAAAAAAATATCCAAGTAGTTTTTTTAATATTATATCATATTAATTAAACACTGTCAACAAGACGACGGCAATTTTGGCACAACTTTACATAAAACGCCCTTATTTTGCCCGTTTTATGCAAAAAAACGCAGACCTTTATCTTTTAGTTTTACGGTGGATAAATAGAGCGGAGTACCGAGCGCGTAAATTGAAACAGACTGGCTTACGACTAAAAAGGTCGCTTGTAAAATATACATATATTCAAGCGCGCCGTAACACCATATCCATATAAGTGGGAGTAAAAAAGCGTTTAACGTTACTGGAAAAATTCCGCCCGCAATAATCTTTAACGGCGTATTCTTAATTATTCTACCGACCGCATAAGTTGCGACCGACGCGACGAGCGTTATTATGCTACCAAATATTATATCGAAAATCGCGCAACCGGTGATTAGGTTAGAAAGGGCACAGCCGATAAATAGCGCGGGAACAGCTTCAATAAAGATAAGCGGAAGAACGCATAGCGCTTCAGATAATCGAAACTGAATCGCACCGCTTGCTACGGGAAAGGTTATTAGCGATAATATAACGTATAGCGACGCAATAATACCTGCTCTTGCTAATTTTTTAGTATTCATATTATTTCTCCTTTCGGACGAAAAAACGGTATAAAACAAAAGTGATTTTTCATAACCGAAAAACCACCTATCAATACGCGTCTATCGGTTGTTTTATAGAAGTGTTGTCCGAAAACCTTCTTTAAGTTGTCGTGTTGTATTATAGCCTATATGCGAATAAAAAGCAAGTAAATTTAAGTATTATAATTACGATTTGACAAACGCGCGCGCGTGTGATACAATTATTTTATTAATTTGGGGAGCGGTCTTTAATGAAAAACAAAATTTTAACCGCCGTATTCGGCATTGCGGTTTTCTTTTTTATAATAACGATATCAATAGGCTTGCCTATCTATTTGCGCTTTTTTTACTATTTACAAATAGAATCGCTCTCCCTACCGCAAAAAACGGGGCTATCGATAGAAGAGATACGCTTTGCTTTTGACGACGTCATGAACTTTTTGACCTTGCCGAACTATCCTTTTGGAACGGGCTCGCTCTCTTACACTCCGGCAGGCAAGGCACACTTTGTCGACTGTAAAGCACTATTTAACCTTAATTTAACGGTGCTTATCGTGAGCACGACAATTATTGTAACCCTTCTTGCCCTTTCAAGATTTAAAATTTTTTCTTTCTGCCGTCCGTTCGGCATGAGCGTGACGTTTATTTCCGCAATATCCATCTTTATCGTTGCTTTCATCTTGATAGGGATTGTTGCTATAGATTTTGAAAACGCGTTCGTAGTGTTCCACCACTTATTCTTTCCAGGGAAAGATAACTGGCAGTTTACCGACGCAGATCAAATTATAAAAATACTACCGCAGGAATTCTTTATGAACTGCGCAATCTTAATCGGAGTCGGAATAGTTACAATATCTTTAGGAATAATTATTTTTCAACTCGTTAAAAAGCGCAAAACACGCAAAAAACGCAGTGAAAACTTATAAAAAATGGCAAATTAGATAGGAATTTTAAAAAAAGTATTGACAACGAGCATAAAATACGATATATTAATAAATAATTAAGTTGATAGAGGCGCGACTTTTATGACAAACACCAAAAGGGTTAAAATTTGGTGCGGTAAAGGAAAAGTTGCCGAAGAATTTCGATTTGCCCAAAACCGATTTTCTGGGCGCAAAGGGAATACTTTTGCGACTGTCGCTTTTTGCGGAGTGCTATTAAAATATTTTGCTTATTGTAGGCGTGGTATTTTAATAATACCGCGCTTTTAATTTTGATAGAACGCTAAACGCGTTTTATATAAAAAATTTCCACAAAGGAGAAAGGTTTATGTTAAATCAAAAGAAGTTTTTTAACAAGAAAACCCTTTCGGTACTGATTGCAGGCGTAATTATACTTACTCTGCTTATCGTATTAACCGCAACGGACGCAGTTCATAAATTAGTAACTTGCTCTACTTGTAGCGGTACGGGGTTTTTCTTAACAGAAGCTTGTGAAGCATGTGCAGAATTGGCAGACAAGTCGGCTTGTACTGAATGTTCAGGCACAGGCATTGTTCCCAAGATTTGCGAGATGTGTGGAGGCGCAACGGTAGGCGTCGGTACTATTTGGGCGTTACTTCCCCCGATTATCGCTATCGGATTAGCACTTATTACTAAAGAAGTTTTCAGTTCGCTATTTATCGGTATTTTATCGGGCGCGATACTTGCAAACGACTTTAATCCCGTTAAATCGGTTGACACCGTCGTTAGCGCTGGGCTTATAGATGCAGTCGCTGGAACGGCGGGTATATTTATCTTCCTTATTGAACTCGGCGTTTTAGTTTGTTTGGTCAATAAGGCAGGCGGTTCACGCGCGTTTGGCGAATGGGCGCAAAAACACGTTAAAACGAGAGTCGGCGCTGCGATATGCACTTTCGTCTTAGGCGTGCTTATCTTTATCGACGACTACTTTAACTGCCTAACCGTAGGTTCAGTTATGCGTCCAGTAACCGATAAGCATAAGATTAGCCGTTCAAAACTCGCTTATTTAATAGACGCTACCGCCGCACCTATCTGTATGATAGCGCCTATATCTTCTTGGGCGGCTGCGGTTTCTAAATACGCAGCGAACGGACAAGGTATTAACCTTTTCATAATGGCTATACCGTTTAACTTCTATTCTTTACTCACTATAATTTTCGTTATAGCGTTAATCCTTATGAAGTTTGACTTCGGTCCTATGAGAAAACACGAAGAAAACGCAATTAACGGCGACCTTTTCAGTGGCGCAAGAGTTAAAGGCGACGAAGACGCACCGAACTCAAACGGTAAAGTTATCGACCTTATTCTTCCTATCGTATTCTTACTCGTTGCAAGCATATTTGCACTCGTTTACGTCGGTGGCATGTTAGACGGTTTAAGTTTTGCGGACGCACTTTCCGCAACGGACGCGACTGTCGCTCTGCCTTGGGGCGGTTTGGTTGCATTAATCGTTACTATAATCTACCTTTCGATAAGAAAAATGGTTACCTTTAAAGAATCTATGGATATGCTGCCCAAAGGCTTTATCGCAATGGTTCCTGCAATATTGATTCTTACCTTTGCTACTGCACTTAAAAACGTTACGGGGTTACTTGGTGCAGACTTCTATATCGGTAGTTTAATGGCGCAAGTTCCGGAAGTTCTAAAGAGTTTATTACCTGCAATAATATTCGTAGTTGCATGTATCTTAGCGTTTGCTACTGGTACTTCTTGGGGTACGTTCGGTATACTTATTCCTATCGTTATGGCAATGTATCCCACGCAAACGGCAGAACCACTTTACATAGTAGGAATTTCCGCTTGTCTTGCAGGTGCGGTTTGCGGCGACCACTGTTCGCCGATTTCCGATACTACCATTATGAGTAGTGCGGGTGCGGAGTGCGAACACTTAAACCACGTCACCACGCAAATCCCCTACGCAGTTTACGTTGCGATAGTTTCTTTCATATCCTTCATTATCGCAGGGTTTATTCCCAACGCACTTATCGCACTTCCGATTGCAATAGCTATTCTTATCGGCTCTTTGTTCGTAACTAGACACGTTACCAACAAAATTTACGCTAAAAAAGAAGTGGCCGAAGTTGCAACCGCAGACACGACTGACGACAATGAATAATTTAGCAAGATAAATTTAAAAATATTACGCGCAAGCAAATTTGCTTGCGCGTTTTTTTAGGCTAATTGATTTTTAATAGGCTCGAACTTCTTCTTGTGTTCGCATAAAATCTCTTCGGGCGCGGACTCCACTTTATAGTATCCGTGTTCGGTCATTTGCAAAAACACGTCCATCTGGTCTTCAGTAGCCTGACTCCAGTGCCGTTTAATAAGCGTTCTAAAGCCTTCGCTACAGCCTTCGGTAATGGCAGTGGAATAAATCTTGACGAGCGATTTTTCCACGCCGAGCATATCTTGTAAACTGTCTTTTTCGTTTAGAGTAATGTCTGCTTTATAATCTCTCATTTTAATCTCCTTATAAAAGTTCTAAAAGCGCGTTAAAACGCTTTTCGTGGTTGTCTGCGATTTTTTGCATACTCTTTGCAAGTTCAGGGTCAGTCATAATACGCGAATAAAGTCTTGCCTTTTTACACGCGCTTTCTTCCATCGTTAATAAATCCGATATAATCGTCGCTTCTTTAGTGGTAAGCATACTTTTGTCCATAAAAAAACCTCCGTGTTTAATACGAAGGTTTTTCCCTTAAAAAATTTTTATATACTTATTTTTACTAATTTATCTCTGCACTCTACCAGAAGCGTTACCGCCTGCTAACGCTTCTATCTCTTTTACCGTCACTTGGTTAAAGTCGCCTTCTATACTGTGCTTTAAACAACTTGCTGCTACCGCATACTCTATCGCACTTTGGCTGTCCTTTTTTGTTAGTAACGAATAGATAAGTCCGCCACCGAAACTATCCCCACCGCCTACTCTATCTACTATGTGCATCGAATATTTGTTAGAAAAATGCGCTTGTCCGTCTGTATATAACATACCCGACCAGTCGTTATCGTTTGCGCTCTTACGTTCCCTTCAAGTTATCGCTACTCCCTTAAAGTTAAATCTTTCTGTAAGTTTCTTTGCTACTGATATATAGCCGTCCCTATCAAGTTTTCCACCGTATATATCGCTATTATCCGCTTCTATTCCAAAC
>JAFTIG010000004.1 GCA_017457015.1 Clostridia bacterium
ACACAATATTATTTTAATAATAGAGATAACGCGTTCTTTAACTCTAAATGGTTGACATAAATATTAAGTTGGTTTACAATATTAAAAGTTAATACGTGTATATAAGGAAGGACTTACTTTGAAAAACTACAAATATCAAGAATACGTATTGAATATTTTACCTTGCGTCGGGTACGGATTGCTCTGTGGTGCGTTTACGTGTGCGTTTATATGCATATTTAAGTGGCTTGCAGGAAAGGCAGAATACGCGTCAAGATATTTATACGGCGCGGCAAGGATTTCGCCTTTATATATTGCACTCGCGTTTTTAGTACTAGTCGCTCTGGGGCTAGCAATGTCAATATTGCATAAAAAGATCCCTGAAGTAAAGGGCGGTGGTATTCCTAGAAGTGAAGGCGTTTTGCGTGGCGTTCTATCTTTTAAATGTGTGCGCACTTTGGCGGGAACGTTCGTAGGCAGTATGATAGCGTTTTTTGCAGGTTTGCCACTCGGTTGTGAAGGACCTGCAGTGCTTATCGGAACGTGTATAGGCGGACTTATAGTTAACGTTTCAAAAAATAAAGCGGCATGGAATAGGTACGTCACTTCAGGCGGGGCAGGTGCAGGTTTTGCAGTTGCAACGGGTGCACCGTTATCGGGGGTACTTTTCGTGCTTGAAGAAGTGCACAAGCGCTTTACGCCTATGCTAGTTTTAACCGTTTCGGTATCAGTAATAACTGCGACTTGCGTAAACATGCTTTTATCTCCAGTGTTAGGGGTGTCTACGTCTTTTTTAGACCTTGGGGAGTTAAAAGGTTTTGAACTTTCACACGTCGGATATTTGTTACTATTAGGGTTAATCTTGGCGCTTGCAGTAGGTGCGTTTGACACGTCTATTTCATTGATAAGTAAATTATCCAAGAAAACCAAAAAATACGTTAAAGGCTGGTTAAAACTTTGTATTGTGTTCGTAATAACGGGTATTTTAGCGTTTACACTTACGGACGGCGTATATAGTGGACATCATACCATAGCAGAACTCGTAGCGGGTAATAAAATAATTTCCACAGTTATAGTGCTATTTATCGTTAGATTCGCTATGATGGTTATAGTTGCTGATAGCGGTGCGACTGGCGGAATTTTTATACCTACACTTGCGATAGGTGCACTTATAGGCACTCTTTCGGCAGAACTGCTTATAGTTATGGGTATGGATAAAGCACTTTATTCTACGGTAATTTTGCTCAGTATGTGTGCGTTTATAGGGGGAACGTTGCGTGCTCCGCTCACTGCGACGGTACTCTTTATTGAACTTACGGGGCAGTTTACAAACTTGTTCTACGTCGCGTTGGTGGTGTTTACCGTATACGTTATAACCGAATTACTTAACCGCACGCCCTTTTATGACAGAGTGCTTGCTAATATGGAAGAGCACGAAAACCAAGGTAAAGTTTATTTTGAAAATTTGTTTGAGATGAAAGTGTCTAGCGGTGCGTTCGTAATAGGGAAAACGGTAAGAGACGTTATGTGGCCACAGTCGTCGGTAGTGCTAAGCGTAAAGCGCGTTAACGAAGACAATAACGATATAGGCAACGTCGGTGAAAAAGTTCTTTTTGTCGGCGATACGGTAATATTAAAAGCAAATTATAGTGATAAGAAAGAGATTGAAGATATTCTCTACGGCTTGGTAGGTAGGGAAAACCAAATTAAGACGATAGAAAAATAAAAAAAGTAACCCCGCGGTAAACCACCGCGGGGTATTTATCTATCATATTAAGTTTTATCGCGCCTTTAATAACTACTAGGATACGACTCAACCTTTTAAGCCATTTGCATTTTTACCCACCGCCTCCTTTACGGCGGTCTATTCTTTAAATCTTAACGGGTATCCTATTATGCTATTAAGGACGCGGACGCTATTATCTCTTCTAAACTATTCATCGGTCCGCACCTCCTTGGATTATTTTCTTAATTTCCACTCCTTATCTGTATTTTCGCCTTTATCATAACACGGAAAAGGCGTTTTGTCAATACTTTTTTAAAAAATATTATTGAAAAAATTTTTTAAAACCCCCTTGACGGATGGCGCAATTCGTGATACAATAGAACTTAATAATGAAAGGATATATAATTATTAACCCGTATCTCGTACCAAAAGAGAGCGTATATCAGGCGGAAAGACTTAAAGAAGAGTTTGGTTTGCTCGGCGTTTGTACGGAAATAGTTTCCGACGCCTTTTTACAGTCGGAACTTATAGACGGCAAGATTAGCGCTAAATTAAAAGACGCGGATTTTGCAGTATATTTGGATAAGGATAAATATCAGTCGGAAATTTTGTCACGCACGGGTGTAAGAGTGTTTAACAGTCACGAAGCAATTAGATTATGCGACGATAAGGCAGTTACCTATATCGCTCTTTCGGGCAGTAGTTTAAATATTCCCAAAACGCTTTTCGGTGCGCTATGTTACCGCAACGATTTAGCGGTTAATAAAGAGTGGGCGGACGAAATAGGCGATAAACTAGGTTATCCCGTTATAGTGAAAGAGAGTTTCGGTTCTATGGGTAAGGGCGTGCATAAGGCGGATACGCCTGCAGAACTTATTGCAATAATGAAGCGTATAAAATTAAAACCGCATTTATTCCAAGAATATCTCGAATCGTCAAAGGGCAGGGACGTGCGCGTTATCGTTATCGGCGGTAAGGCGATTGCGGCGATGGAAAGACGAAACGAAAGCGATTTTAGATCCAACGTAGCGCAAGGCGGAACGGGTGTGAATATCGAGTTGCCTGAAAAGTTTAAAGCGGTTGCGGAAAAGTGCGCGCGCGTTTTAAGGCTTGACTACTGTGGCGTTGACCTTTTGTACGGCAAAGACGGCGAGCCCGTCGTTTGTGAAGTTAATTCAAACGCATTTATAAGCGGTATTGAAAACACTACGGGCGTCAACGTAGCAAGAGCGTACGCAGAGTATATTGTTAATACGATAAAGAAATAAGTATATCCCCTTGTTGACGGCAACAAGGGGATTTTAGTTAAAAAATTTAACCAACGAGCGCGACGCGCTTTGAAATAAAGAAGATATATGTTAAAATATAAAAGAAAAATGATTACTAAAGGAGAAAATATGTTAAGACCTGTAAAGAAAATTGCACTTATAGCGCACGATAACAAAAAACCAGAAATTATAGAGTGGGCAAAAAAGAATAAGGATATATTAAAAGATTTTGAACTGTGCGGTACGGGCACTACTGCAAAGCGTATTTCAGAAGCGACAGGCTTAAACGTTGTAGGATACTTTTCAGGTCCGCTCGGCGGAGATCAACAGATAGGCGCGCTCGTTGCCGAAGGCAAGATAGATTTCGTAGTGTTCTTTTGCGATCCTTTGACTGCACAACCGCACGATCCAGACGTTAAAGCACTGCTTAGAATTACCAACGTATACGACGTTCCGATCGCTACTAACGTTTCTACTGCAGACCTTATTATAAACTCACCGTTTATTAAAGGATAATTTATGAAAAAATTCGTTTTAATTCCCGATTCGTTTAAAGGCACGCTCTCGTCAAAAGAGATTTGCTCTATTATGGCAAAAGGTATAAAAAAGCATTTTGACGACGCAAAAATAGTGTCAATCCCCGTTGCTGACGGAGGAGAAGGTAGCGTTGATTGTTTTCTTTCCGCTCTTGGCGGAGAGAAGATTACGGTGTCTTGCAAAGGTCCGTATTTTGAAGATATAACCGCCTTTTACGGACTTATAAACGGTGGCAAGACTGCTGTTATCGAGATGGCTGCCGCTGCGGGATTGCCTATGGTTGAAGATAATAAAAACCCTGCACTTACGACTACTTACGGCGTGGGTGAACTTATACTTGACGCGGCAAAGCGGGGAGTGAAAGAGATTATCGTCGGGCTTGGCGGTTCTTGTACTAACGATTTCGGGGCAGGCGCTGCGTGTGCGTGCGGTGTGAAATTTTTGGACGGAAACGGAAAAGAATTTATTCCTACGGGCGGTACGCTTAAAGACGTGGCTAAAGTGGATTTGACAGCGCGTAACAAAGCGCTTGACGGCGTAAATATAATCACGATGTGCGATATAGATAATCCGCCTTACGGTAAAAGTGGCGCGGCACACGTTTTTGCACCGCAAAAGGGTGCGGATATTGATATGGTAAACGCACTTGACGACGGCGTAAAGCATCTTTGTGACGTTATTAAAAAAGAACACGGTGTTGACTTATCAACGCTTTCGGGCGGTGGCGCGGCAGGTGCAATGGGCGCAGGCATGGTGGCGTTTTTTTGCTCAACGCTCAAAATGGGTATAGATACCGTTTTAGATACCGTAGGATTTGAAAATATAATTTCTGACGCCGATTATATCTTTACGGGAGAAGGCAAAATCGATGGACAGAGTTTGCGCGGTAAAGTCGTTATAGGCGTCAGTAGGAAAGCCAAAGTACAGGGCGTACCAGTAATAGCGGTAGTCGGGGGTGCGGACGGCGACGTATCAGGCGCTTACGGTCAAGGGGTGACTGCTATATTTACGATTAATAAACTTCCGCAAGACTTTTCTATAAGTAGAAATTTTAGCAAAGAAAATCTTGCGTTTTCGTTCGATAATATATTGCGTTTGATAAAAATTAAATAAAAAAATTGATTTATCGGTGGCGTTTTATGCTTGAATTTTTTTTGATTGTATGGTAAAATTCTTGACGTTGTCGACAGCTTATCTGAGCGTAGAAGTCGCAATTCTGCGCTCTTTTTATGTGTAAAATTCATTATAAAAGGAGACTCTCATGCAAAACACACACGAAAACGAATTTTTAGGTAAAGAAAAAATCGCAAAACTTTTAATAAAGTTCTCTATTCCTTGTATACTGTCACTTTTAATTACCGCATTATATAATATCGTAGACCAAATTTTTATAGGTAACAGTGAACTTGGATATATAGGCAACGCAGCAACGGGAATAGTTTTCCCGTTAATTATCATAACGCACGCTTTTGCGTGGTGTTGTGGGGACGGTGCGGCTGCGTATTTAAGTATTTGTCAAGGTAAGGGCGATACGGAAAACTCTCACAAAGGTGTGGGTAACGGCGTATCGTTTACGATGTTATGTTGTGCAGTTATAATGGTCGTATTTTTTAGTTGTAAAAAACCACTTTTAATGCTTTTTGGCGCGACGGAGACCACCGCAACTGAAATAGGGACGTTAAATCTTGCCATTGAATATTTTGATATAGTTATAGCGGCACTACCTATCTATATGTTTGCAAACTGTCTTAACGGTGTAATTCGTGCGGACGGCAGCCCTGCATATTCAATGTTTACGGCTGCAGCAGGCGCAATAGTCAACATTATATTAGATCCAATATTCATTTTTGGTTGTGACTGGGGTATAAAAGGTGCAGCATGGGCAACCGTTATAGGACAAGCGGTATCGTTTGTATTAACGCTGATATATCTATTTAAAACTAAAACGTTTAAACTCCGTTTATCTAGTTTTAAGCCATCTAAAGTAGCGTTTATTAGCGTTATGAAAATAGGTGCGTCAACCTTTATAACCCAAATGTCTATAGTGATTATATCGCTAGTATGCAACGTTATGCTTGCTAAATACGGTGCAATGAGCAAGTACGGTGCAAATATTCCCATATCGGTTATAAGTATAGAAACCAAGGTGTTTACGGTAATAATTAATATCGTAGTAGGGATAATTTTGGGCGGTCAGCCGATACTTGGGTATAATTACGGCGCGCGCAATTACGATAGGGTAAGAGAGACTTATAAACTCATTTTTATCGCGACGTTTGCGGTAGGGTTAATATCAACGTTACTTATAGAAGTTTTTCCGCATTTAATAGTCGGAATATTTGGCAGTACGGGCGACGCACTCTATATGGAGTTTGCCGTTAAAACGTTTAGAATATTTTTAATGTTGGTGACGTTTACTTGCTTTGCAAAGATGACTTCAATATTTTTCCAAGCACTCGGTCAACCCGTACGGGCAACGGTAGCGTCGCTTATAAGAGATATAATATGTTTCATTCCGTTGGTTATAGTATTACCTACAATATTTGAAAACGACACGGTGGGAACAGGGGTTATAGGCGTGCTTTTTGCTGCACCTATAGCAGATTTTATAGCAATGATTATATCGACGGTGTTAACAATTTCTTTTTTCAAAAAACTTAAAAAAGAAGAAAAAACACAATCACTTGGTAATTACGAAGTATAATATATATAAAACGAACAATGTTTCTACAAGGTTCGTTTTTTTATTGAAAAAATTATAAGTATGTAGTATAATAAATTTAACAAAACACTTTGTGGAATGCGACGGGGTTATGAAAAGGTTAAAAGATATTTAAATCGATTGACAAACGCCTTATATAATGATAAAATTTTTAGTATGATTTTTATGCAAGATAAGCCTTGCAAGGAGCAAATAATGAACGCAAAAAATATTCCGGAAATTTTCGGGTCAATGGTGTTTAACGACAAGGTTATGAGAGAACGCTTACCCAAGGAAGCGTACGACGCTGTGCGCCGTGCGATAGACGACGGTACTCCGCTTACTCACGATATTGCAAAGTGCGTGGCGTCCGTTCTTAAAGACTGGGCGATTGAAAAGGGCGCAACTCACTTTACGCACTGGTTTCAGCCTATGACGGGTATCACTGCCGAAAAACACGACAGTTTCGTAGAGCCTTTCGGGAACGGTGACGTTATAATGAAGTTTTCGGAAAAATCTCTAGTTAAGGGTGAAGCGGACGGCTCAAGTTTTCCGTCGGGCGGATTAAGAGCGACCTTTGAAGCGCGTGGTTATACGGCGTGGGATCCCACGTCTTACGCGTTCGTAAAGGACGGCAGTTTATATATTCCGACCGCGTTTTGCTCGTACGGCGGGGAAGCGCTAGATAAGAAAACTCCGTTACTTCGTTCTATGGAAGCGTTTAACAAACAGGCGCTTAGAATATTAAGACTGTTCGGCAACGATAAAACGACCAAAGTAACTCCTACTTGCGGTGCGGAACAGGAATACTTTTTGATAGATAAAAGCGTTTACGAAAAGCGCCTTGACTTAATACATTGTGGCAGAACGCTTTTTGGCGCGCGTCCGTCAAAGGGGCAGGAATTAGAAGACCACTATTACGGTGCGATAAAAGCAAGAGTTTCCGACTATATGAGAGAACTTGACGAAGAACTTTGGAAACTCGGCGTGTACGCTAAAACCAAGCATAACGAAGTTGCGCCTGCTCAACACGAGTTAGCGCCCGTGTTTACGTCTATAAACATAGCAACCGACCAAAACCAACTTACTATGCAAATAATGAAGAGCGTTGCAAATAAGCACGGGTTAGTGTGTCTATTGCACGAAAAACCGTTTGCGTCGGTGAGCGGTAGCGGTAAGCACGATAACTGGGCAATAAGTACGGATACGGGTGAAAATCTTTTAGATCCCGGCGCAACGCCTAACGAGAACGCGCAGTTCTTAATTTTCTTGCTTGCGGTTATAAAAGCGGTCGACGAATATCAAGACCTTTTAAGAATAAGCGTTTCGTCGGCTGGTAACGATCACCGACTTGGCGCGGACGAAGCACCGCCTGCAATAATTTCTATTTATCTCGGTGAAGAACTTGAAGAAATTCTTTGGGCTATCGAGAGCGGTGACAAATATAATGCAAAGAAAAAAACCGACCTAAAAATCGGAGTTTCCGTTCTTCCGCCTATTCCAAAGGATACTACGGACAGAAACAGAACTTCTCCGTTTGCGTTTACTGGTAACAAGTTCGAGTTCCGTATGGTTGGCTCGTCTACAAATATCGCTTGCCCGAACTTTATCTTAAACACTATCGTGGCAGAAGAACTACGTCAGTTCGCAGATGAACTTGAAGGTGCGAGCGACTTTAACGTAGCGCTTGACGCACTTATAAGAAAGACTATAAAACAGCATAAGCGTATAATCTTTAACGGCAACAATTATTCCAAAGAGTGGGAAAAAGAAGCGGCTAAACGCGGTTTGTTAAACTTAAAGACGACCGTGGACGCATTACCGCTTTACGCGCAGAAAAAGAATATAGAAACTTTTGAACGCCACAACGTTCTTTCGGAAAACGAAATACGTTCCCGTACGGAAATTCTCTTGGAAAATTACTCGAATATAGTGCATATAGAAGCGCTTACTGCTTTAGATATAGCAAGGCGTCAGATAGCGCCGTCCGTTATAGGGTATGAAACGTTCTTACTCAAGTGCGTAAAACTGAAAAAAGAGTACGGCAAAGCAAAGCACTCTTTAGAAGAAAATTTACTAAAACGTATATCCGAACTATCCGAGTCTTTCCATCACGCAATAGAAAAACTTAGCGTTAGTTTGAATAAATATAACGCAAGTGACGTCAATCTTAAAAAAGCACAATACTGTAAAGACGTTTTATTGCGCGATATGCAATCATTGCGCGGTTACGCCGACGAAATGGAACTTCTTATCGGAAAGGAATATATCACTTTCCCGACGTATGAAGATATATTATATAGCGTAAAATATTAATTTTTAAGGTCGTCTAAACTTCGCATTGCGTCGTTACTGCAAAGCGTTTGGACTTCGATGACCGACAAGGTCAATCTCACCCCAAACACTTCGCGAGCCTAGCACTGCTTGTTTATACGCCCTTAAAATACAACACGAGCGAAGTTAAGTTAGGTTTAAGCGTCACGCATAAATAAATATTAAAAAAATTATGATAATTTCTTTCTACTCCCACCGCCGACCGCATTGCGGTCGGCGGTGGGAGTGGGGTAGATAAAAAGGTAAAATATTCTATATGGCTTGTTGAAGTATTTTGTTAAAAATGAAAAATATATGTGTAATATCGTGAATTCGTTTGCTTATTTAGTAGCGTTAGAGACTTTAGGTAACAAAATAAATCAAGATATATATAATCAAACCCCACAACCGCAACGCGGTCGTGGGGTTTGGAGTTTAAAAATTTTATATTTGCTATTGTAAAATTTAGGTTATACGATAATAAGTATACTCTATATAAATTTTTGACTTGTAATTAGCATATTAAAAAATCAAATAAGATAAAATTCTTAAAAGCACTAGTTTTAGTATTTATTTAATTAATTATTCTATACCTGCTAAAAAATCAATTGAAACGTTAAAAAATTGAGCAATTTTTACAAGGTTACTCATAGTAGGATCGCTTTCGTTCCGTTCCCAGAGACTAATTACAGATTTACTAACGTCTAGGATTGCGGCGAGTTGAACTTGACCTAAATCCTTGTCTTTGCGTAAATTTTTTAAACGTTCACCAAATGTTTCTTTCATGTTATTAATTTCCCCATAAAAATGGGAAAAATACTTGACTTTCCAGTATAATGGAAATATAATTAATATAAATAAAAAAGTAATAAGGAGAATATAAAATGGCAAATTTACAAGAAATTAAATGTCCTAGTTGTGGAGAAGTTTTTCAAGTTGACGAAAGTCTATATACAGATATTGTTAAACAAGTGAGAAATAAAGAATTTGAGAAAGAATTAAAAGAAAAATTAAGTAGTCAAAAAGAAATAGATGAAACAAATCAAAAACTTGCAATAGCAAAAGCAACGGCAGAACTTGAAAAAAAATTAGAAAGTGCGGAATTAAGAATAAAAAATATATCTGCGGAAAAAGAAAGTGCAGTTGCAAATGTTAAAAAAGATAAGGAAATAGAAATCAATAATTTAAAAAATCAATTAAATAATAAAGAAACAGAGAAAGAATTGGCGTTAACAAGGGTGAAGTCGGAATATGAAAGTAAATGTGAAAAATTAAAAGCTGAACTTGAAGGAAAAAACGACCAGTTTGCGTTAAAAGAAATAGAATTAAAAGAACAATATCAAGAGCAATTAAAGAAAAAAAGACGAAGATATTGCATTTTATAGGGATTATAAGGCAAGACTATCAACTAAAATGGTTGGGGAAAGTTTAGAGCGCCACTGTGAAGAAGAGTTTAACAAACTTAGAATGAGTACCTTTCCAAAAGCCTATTTTGAAAAGGATAACGATGCAAGAACGGGTAGTAAGGGCGACTACATCTATAAAGATTACGACCAAAACGGAAACGAGATGATCTCTATAATGTTCGAGATGAAAAACGAAAACGATACTTCTGCTACATAACATAAAAACGAAGATTTTTTCTAAGAACTTGACAAAGATAGAAAAGAAAAAAAGTGCGAATATGCGGTTTTAGTATCGCTTCTAGAAATGGACAGTGAATATTATAACACGGGAATAGTGGACGTATCTTATAAATATGAAAAAATGTACGTTATAAGACCGCAAATGTTTATAACTCTGATCACTATCTTAAAAAACGCTGCCGAGCGTTCAAGTGACATGCGTAACGAACTTGTTAAAATCAGAGAACAAAATATAGATATAACAAATTTTGAAAATAATTTGCTCGATTTTCAAGAAAAATTTGGAAAAAATTACGATATAGCAAAAAGACATTTTGAGAAGGCGATAGAAGAAATTGACACTACTATTAAGCATTTAGAAAAAGTTAAAGAGAGTCTAATGGGATCTGAAAGACAACTTCGCATTGCCAACGATAAGGCACAGGAGATAAGTATTAAAAAACTTACGAAAAACAACCCTACTATGGTTAAAATGTTTGAAGACTTAAAAGGTTAAAATCAATTAAAATCCCCGTTGTAATGTAGCAACGGGGATAATTTTTATTCTAAAATTTCTCGTATTACTTTTTCGTCGATGAAAAGTTGGAAATATATCCACAATACCGAATAACGGTCCTTTAAGTCTTTACCAAAGAAAGTACTGTTGCGTATTTTTTCCGCACCGTAAAAGCTTTCAAATCGGTCAAGGTCAAAGCCTACTTCAACGAGCATTTCACGAACTTCGTTGGCGGTGGGGCACTCTTTAAGTATTGCACGTATTTCGTCCCACTTTTCGGTATATATACCGCTTAAATCTTTGTTATAAAATCCGAATTTTTTCTGTATAGCGTCAACTTCACCAGCAAAATCGTGATATATCTTTTTGTAGCAATTAAGCCTATCTTCGTCGCTTATTTTATTGAAAATCGGCTTATCTATCTTGGCAATTTTTTCTCTAATATCCGCAACCACTATCGTAGAATATCCAACGTCAGTACCGTGCAAGAAATACGGTTTGTCTTCAATGAGTCCGGTTATTTCAAAGAAGTGCGAAAGGTGATGTTCGCTACCAGAACCAGGGCGTGTGTTAGTGTTTAAGGTCATACTGATTCCCGACGCAACCAACGTTTCCATAAGTTTACCGATCGCGTATTCGTCACGCTCGGTAATTTTTTTTGCAAGCGAACGCACTTCGTTGGTGGCGGTTAAGGTAACGTTGTATAGGAAAGGACAAAGATGTTCGCCGTTAATTAGGTTTGCAAGTTTCCAGTCGTTAAGCGAACTGTATTTACCTATAATGTCAGCATATCCCGCAGCAATCATTTCCATCGGTGCGTCTTTTAATATGTCCACGTCGCCTATGATAACTTCAGGAGCACGCGTGGTGACGGTAACTTTCATACCGCCGAGAATCATTGCCGCACCGCTTGATGCAAAACCGTCCATAGACGGGGCGGTGGCAATAATACCGCTCTTTGCATTGCAGTTCCAAGCAACGTATTTGCATATATCGTTGATAACGCCCGAGCCGATACCTAATACAAGGTCAGTATCGGGTGTAGCAAGTGCACTAACTATATCGCAACTCTCTTCGTTGGGAACTAATAACCCTTCAGTTTGAAAAACGTGTTTTGCTTTAATCTTGCTGCCGAGTATTTTTTCCACTTTTTCGCCGCATAGGGGGTAGGTGTTGCAGTCGGCAACGAGAAGTATGTTTTTATAATCTATCAATTCGTCAAGTTGGTCTAAAACGCCTTTACCTATTTTAAGCGTTTCGACGTCACAACGATGTGTTCTACCGCACTCACAAACAATGTCGCGGTTTAATATTTGATAAACGTCCATATTGTAAATTCTCCTTATCCTTACCGTTTTATTATATCAAAAACGATTGTAACTTACAAGTAAATTTTAAGTTTAAAATATAAATGCTCGATTTTGATAAAAAAGCACGTTTTGAGTGCTCAAAAATATTAAACACCCACACGACTAGTATGAGTGTTTAATAGATTTGTGGCGACAACGGAGTTTGCATACGAGAAAGTAAGTATATTGTATTACAAAAATATTTGTAAGTCAAGCATATTAACAAAAATTTTTGTAATATTAAATAAAGGAGAGTTAAAATGAAATATGGAGACTATTTAAAAGAACATAGAGAGAAGAAAGGAATAAGTCAAAATGAATTAGCCAAACAGTGTGGGATAAGTCAACAAATGATTAGTTACTGGGAAAATAATAACGGATTACCTAACATTGATTTTTGCGTTCGCCTTGCGGACTTTTACGGGATAAGTCTTGACGAGTTGGTCGGTAGAGAGTTTGGACATAACGATTAAATTTAATAAAAAAGAAATCAAAATTCCGCTCGTAAATTACTGTTTACGGCGGTTTTTTATATTTATATATAAATTTACCATAATTTACAGTCAAAAAAACTAAAAGTCGTTACTGAAAAAGGTTGAAAAGAAAACGTAAATATGATAGAATATATAAAGTAAATAAATTATATACGTTACGGCGGTTTGGTTTAACAAAATAAATCACCGCCGATTGTCACGAAAAGGAGAGTTTTATGTTCAAAATTGTTGACAAAAAAGTTCTAAACCCCACGGTGACCAGAATTGACGTTTACGCACCTTACGTTGCTAAAAAGGCACAGGCAGGTCAGTTCGTTATTATCCGTGCAACAGAAGACGGCGAGAGAATTCCTTTAACCGTTGCAGACTACGACAGAGAGAAAGGTACGGTTGCCGTTATCTTCCAGATAGTCGGTGCAACCACTTATACCTTAAACCAACTAAACGTCGGTGACTCGGTTGCAGACTTCGTTGGTCCGCTCGGTAACGCTACGCATACTGCAGGACTTAAAAAAGTTGCTGTCGTCGGCGGTGGCGTTGGATGTGCAATCGCTTATCCCGTTGCTAAAAAACTTCATGAAGAAGGTTGTGAAGTTCACTCGATCGTAGGCTTTAGATGTAAAGATCTCGTTATTTTAGAAGACGAGTTTAAGTCTGTCAGCGATAAGTACGTTCTCATGAGCGACGACGGTACTGCAGGTACAAAGGGACTCGTAACCGACGCGCTTAAAAATCTTATCGAGAGCGGAGAGCAGTATGATGAAGTTATCGCAATAGGTCCTGTTATTATGATGAAGTTCGTTTGCCGTCTTACCAAAGAATACGGAGTTAAGACTATCGTATCTATGAACCCGATAATGATTGACGGAACGGGTATGTGCGGTGGTTGTCGTCTTACCGTTGGTGGACAAACTAAATTTGCTTGCGTTGACGGTCCGGAATTCGACGGCCATGAAGTTGATTTTGATGAAGCAATGAAGCGCGGTGCAAGTTACAAAGAATGGGAAAGACATAAATACGAAGAAACTTGCAACCTGTTTAACAAGGAGGTTAAATAATTATGCCTAATATGTCCTTAAAGAAAAATCCGATGCCGCATCAAGACGCGGACGTTAGAAATAAAAACTTTGAAGAAGTTGCTCTAGGTTACACTCCTGAGCAAGCAGTTGACGAAGCAGAAAGATGCTTAAACTGTAAGAACAAGCCTTGCGTAAACGGTTGCCCCGTTATGGTTCATATCCCTGAATTTATCGCAAAAATTCGTGAAAAGGATTTTGAAGGTGCTTATCAAGTAATATCCGAATCAAGTTCACTCCCCGCAGTGTGCGGAAGAGTTTGTCCGCAAGAATCGCAATGTGAAAAATATTGTATTCGCGGAATTAAGGGTGAACCCGTTGGTATCGGTAGGTTAGAGCGTTTCGTTGCAGACTATCACAACGCAAACTGCAAAGACAAGCCCG
>JAFTIG010000032.1 GCA_017457015.1 Clostridia bacterium
CTTTAGCAAGCGCTTGTTTCATTATTTTATTAACGGTTTCATCAGTTTCACCGAAATATTGACGACGTTCTGAGTGTCCGATAATAACGTATTCAACACCTGCTTCTAAAAGCATATCTGCAGAAATTTCACCGGTAAAAGCACCGCTGTCCGCCCACGCTACGTTTTCAGCGCCAAGTTTGATTTTAGAGCCCTTGATCGCTTCTGCTACTGCCCAAAGATCGGTGTAAGGTACGCATACTACGACTTCGGGTTTAGATTTAGCAACCATAGGTTTAAGTTCGTTAATAAGTGCTACCGCTTCTGCTGCGGTTTTGTTCATTTTCCAGTTTCCTGCAATAATCGGTTTTCTCATTGTAAGTATTTCCTTTATTTTATTTTGATTATTTTTAGTCGTGATTATTTGTTGTTAAGACATTCAATACCGGGGAGTTTTTTGCCTTCAAAAAGTTCCAAAGACGCACCGCCACCCGTTGAAATATGGCTCATCTTATCTGCATAACCGAGTTGGGTTACTGCAGCCGCACTGTCGCCACCGCCGATAATGGTAGTTGCTTCAGTTTCAGCAAGTGCTTTTGCTACGGCAATAGTACCTTTTGCAAAAATCGGGTTTTCAAACACTCCCATAGGACCGTTCCAAATAACCGTCTTTGCACTCTTAACTTCGTTTGCGTAAAGAGCAGCGGTCTTATCGCCGATATCAAGCCCCATTTGGTCTGCGGGGATTTGATCTACGCCGTAAACCTTGCAATCAACTGCAGCGTCGATAGGGTTGGGGAAATCTTTGGTTATGTTAGCGTCTACGGGAAGAAGAAGTTTTTTGCCGAGATCTTCTGCTTTTTTCATCATGTCTTTGCAGTAGCCGATCTGCTCGTCGTCAACGAGCGAAGTACCTACTTCATATCCCTTTGCCTTTAAGAAGGTATACGCCATACCGCCACCGATAATGAGCGTATCGCACTTTTCAAGAAGGTTGGAAATAACTTTTAACTTATCAGCAACCTTTGCCCCGCCTAAAATTGCAACGAACGGGCGAACGGGATTTTCAAGAGCGTCTGCCATAACGGAAAGTTCTTTTTCAATAAGGAATCCGCATACTGCCGTTTTTGCAAAACCGTATTCTGCGATTGCAGCGGTGGTTGCATGTGAACGGTGAGCAGTCCCGAAAGCGTCGTTTACATAAATATCGCAATAGGTGGAAAGTTTTTTGCAGAGTGCTTCATCTCTCTTTTCTTCACCTTGTTCAAAACGGGTATTTTCAAGAAGAACCACTTCTCCGTCTTTAATTGCAGCGACTGCCGCATCCGCAGACGGACCTACTACGTCTTCCGCAAATACAACTTTTTGACCGAGTTTTTCAGAAAGTTTTTCGGCTACCGGACGGAGCGTAAATTTTTCTTTATCTTTAGCGGCTTTCTTAAGATATTCTGCTTTTGCCGCAGCTTGTTCTTCTACGGGAAGTGCCTCCACCGCTTTCTTTTCTTTTTTAGTTAAAGAAAAACCTTCGGTAAAAATGTTGTGGGGCTTGCCCATGTGTGAACAAAGAATAACCTTTGCACCTTGTTCAACGAGATACTTGATAGTAGGAAGCGCGCCGTTTATACGTGTTTCATCGGTAATTTTACCGTCTTTCATAGGAACGTTGAAGTCCACTCTGACAAGACACTTTTTGCCTTTTACCTGTACGTCTTTGATAGATTTTTTATTCATACCTATTCTCCTAAATGAGTTTTTAACTTAAATTTACCCAAATATTCCCATAATATTCAGATTAGATTTATTATATAAATAAATCCGCCGTTTGTCAATCGTTTAACGGCGGATATTTATATTTGATTTTATGCAGTTGCGTTTTTATTAGTTCTATAATGTTTAATACTAAATGCAACGTTCGTTATATGATCGCCAACCCTTTCAAGATTTGATACCGTTTGAAGGAATATCGAACCGGCTTGAGCTGTACAGTTACCAGCTTTTACCCTATCGATATGACGATTTTCAAGTGTTTTGCTGTATTCGTCAACGTTTTCTTCAACCGCTTCTACACTAGAAAGTAAGGAAAGATTTCTATCGTCAAACGCGGTAAACGCATAATCGTAAAGGGAATTTATCATATCGCAAAGAGATTTTAATTCTTCTTTTGCGTCGCTAGATAGGGCAAGTCCTTCTTCCCTTAAACGTAGCGCATACTCTAAAACGTTTTCCGCATAGTCGCCTATCCTTTCAATATCGGATACGACGTGATAATAAGAACCGACCTTTTTGTCGTCTTCATCCGTAAGGTCTTTACCCATAAGTTTGGTAAGATAAGCGGTGATGTTTTTATTAAGACGGTTGATAATTTCTTCTCTTTCGCGAACAAACTTTTCATTATCCGCACTTTCGTCTAAAAGCATGCCGACCGAATCGTTTACGTTAAATTTTGCAAATTCGCCCATTCTTACGATTTCACGCCTAATATTGCCTGCCGCAACTGCGGGAGTATTTAAAAGACGGTCGTCTATATACATAAATCTAAACTTCTCTTCTTCTTCGTCAACTTGTTTTTCTCTAACGAGTACGCATACGAGTTTAACTACTAAATGAGAAAAAGGTAAAAGTATTGCAGTCGTCAAAACGTTAAACAATGTATGGAAAATTGCTATCTGTTGGCCTACGTCACTTGACATTGACGCAAATACGCCCGCAACTTCACTTTTCCATATCCAAAGTGGTGCTATAAATATCAAACAACCAAACGTATTAAAAAGTAAATGCACTATTGCCGTACGCTTTGCGTTGACGTGCGTGCCAGCAGAAGACATAATTGACGTTATACAAGTACCGATATTCGAACCGAGTGCTAAAAACAACGCGTTCTCAAATGGCAAAACGCCGATTGATGCGAGTACGACCATTAAACTGGTTATCGTCGACGAACTGTGTACGAGTGCGGTTATAACCACACCGATTAAAATTAGCAGTATCGGGAAGTGATCTGCTTGGAAAATTGCCTGTACCCACCCGTGTGGAATAGACTTGCCATCCACAAACATTATGAGTTTTGCATATGTAGATATAAACTCTAGACCTACGAAAATTAGCCCTAAACCGCCTAAAATATTGCCTACATTGACAACTTTTTCATTTTTTATCAGCATTGCCATAAGCACGCCGACGCATCCTATCATTGCGGCAATTGCACCTATATCAATCGCACCTATGCCCGATAACGATACTATGTGCGCGGTAACGGTAGTACCGATATTTGCGCCCATAATTACGTTGGTTGCCTGAACGAGAGTCATCAGTCCGATATTAACGAAACCTACTAGCATTACTGTAGTTGCCGTTGAGCTCTGTATAATACTAGTTACTGCAAGACCTACGCCCACCCCAGCGAATCTGTTGGTCGTAATCTTACCGAGTAACTTTTTCATGCCGCCACCAGCGACGTGCTCGAGTGCCGCACCCATAATCTTCATACCAAACATCATTGCGGCTACTCCACCGAACATAAAAAATATGTTCCAAACCATTTACTTTTGTTCTCCTTTAATTTTTATCCCTACTTTTTTATAATACAATAGGAAAGGTTTTAAGTCAAACAAATTTACCGTAATTTTACAAAGTTTTTAACATGATATTATTTTTTTGGTATCTCGCCCTGCGTTGAAAGATTTAAATAATCAAGTTGTCTAAGCGCTTCGTAAACCCCTACGCAAACGGAGTTTGAAAGATTAAGCGATCGCGTTTCATCACGCATAGGAAGGCGCACGCACTCGTCGTAATGTTCTTCTAAAAGCGATTCGGGGAGTCCTTTAGTTTCCTTACCAAACACTAAAAAATCTCCGTCTTTATATTTTGCGTCCGAGTGTACTTTTTTAGACTTGGTAGAGAAAAAATAAAAATTATCGCCCGTATAGAACTTGTCCAGAACTTCTTCTAAGCTATCATAATAATAGATGTATACTAAATGCCAGTAATCGAGCCCTGCTCTTTTTAAGTACTTGTCCGAAACTTCAAACCCGAGCGGACGAACGAGATGAAGATTAGTCCCCGTGACCGCGCAAGTTCTTGCGATATTGCCTGCATTTTGCGGAATTTCCGGTTCAACCAAAACTACGTTTAACGCCATTTTATATTCTCCTTAGTATCCGGAATTAAACTCACGATAAAGTCCGCGTCTTCTTGAACTTATCAAGTGATAGTCTTTTTCCGTTTTTATTTTCGTTCTTATTATATCAGCACTGCCTGCGCACGTTATTTTCCCCCTAATATCGGATACGCACGCATAGTTTTTTGCACACAGTGCCATTGCCACACCGTTGGCAAACGCCCCTGCTCTCAACATTATTTGTGGCATAAAACTTTCTAATTTTTTAAATATGCATACGATAACGTCTGCGTCGCAAAGCGCTAAGACTCTAGGCACTTCTGGAAAGAAAAGGTCTTCTGCTACTATAACGCCTATTTTACCTGCGCCCGTATCGTATACGCGAAAATTCCCGCCTGCGACGAACTCCCCGTCGTCTATAACGTGCGCCATATCGGTAACGCCTAAAATTCTACCGCGGTCTGCTATTACCGCCGAGTGACGGAAAACCCCGTAAGTATCGGTATCACAACCGCAAATTACGACGTTTGACAGTTGCTTTGAAAGTTTTGCCAGATCGTGAAAATATTCTGTTTTTCCTTCAAGTTCTTTCTTGTAACTGACAAGCCCCAAGCCGTTAAAACCGAAAACCAAAAGGTTGCATTTGCTCACGTCTGCAAGTTTTTCTTCAAATACTGCGCTCATTTTGCTACCGGTAACAAAGCACGTCTCCATAATCTTCCCCCTATATACATATTATTGTATTATAAAAGGAGCAATTTTGTTAAAGACCGTTATTTATTAAATCTATTATTTCCGCCGTACTGCCCGCTTTATTGATTGCATTTTTTAGTTCTTTAACTCCGACCATACCTTTAAAATAATAGGGGGTAAATTTTCTAAACTCAAGCGTAGCACGCCTATCCCCGTACCGTTTTGCCGATAAGGTGATATGCTCTATTATAAATTGTTTCAATGTCATATCGCTTTTAGCGCCTAAAAGTTTAGCAAACAAAAAGGGATTTGCTATTGCGCCGCGAGCGAGCATTATACCGTCTGCCCCCGTACGGTCAATCATAAGGTTAGCGTCTTCTTCGGTAAACATACCGCCGTTTGCTATAACGGGAATTTTAACGGATTTTTTTGCTCTTTCTATCGCTTTATAATCAGGCTCGCCAGAATAATACGATTCTCTAACTCTACCGTGAACGGTTATTAGCCTTGCACCTGCGTTCTCTGCCATAAGGGCGTATTCGGCGGCAATATCGTCTCCAATCTTTTGCCCCGTGCGAATTTTTACGGTTATGGTTTTACCGCTCTTTACGCACTCTTTTATTATATTTTCCGCTTTTTTTATATCGGTAAGAAGGGCACTACCTTCTCCGTTTTTAAATACTTTCGGAACGGGACAACCCATGTTTATATCTACTATATCAAACGATGCAAGATATTCACTCTCACATGCAGCGCGCATAAAATATGCGTCCGAACCAAAAATTTGCACAGCCGTCTTTTTGTAATCGTCGCCAGAATAAAGAAGTTCTCTTGATCCTTCTCCACCGTACATAAGACCTTTTGCACTGACGAGTTCGGTAAACGTAAGCCCTGCTCCTAGTTTTATCGCAAGGCTTCTGAACGCATAGTCGGTATACCCTGCCATCGGCGCTAAAAATATATTGTTGTCAACTTGCGTATTGCCTACGACAAGCGCGTTTACTTTCATTTTTCACCTTCGGTTTAAATATTAATATTAAGTTTATCAAACAAGTGAAAAAATAGCAAGCAATTAACGCAATTGCTCCGCCGTAAACGTTAAGTTCAGGGATTTTTAATAAAATTATATTTAATACTGTCTTTACGGTTATACCGATAGACATACTTATAAGCGGTGTGTAGAGTTTGCCCTTACCTATAAGAACGGCGTTGCACGTCTGCAATAACGATAAAAATATCACGTTTGGAGCGGTGATGTGTAATAAATTTATAGCGACGCTTTTTTCCATTCCCGACAAACTTCCAAATAGAATTCTTATAACGAGTGGCGCAAATATAAAAAATATTAACGCGCAAGGTAACGCTATTATTAGAGTTAACGCGACAGTTTTTTTTGCCCGTGCGTTTTTATCTTTTTCTTTTTTCCCTGACGCCACCGCAGGGATTGCAACCGTTGCTACCCCGTAACAAATAGAAACGGGCAAGTTTACGACCGTTGCGGCTACCCCCGTAAGTAATCCGTATAATACGGTTGCGTCCGTTCGATAGGTACTCAAAATATTTACGGTCAAAAAACTGTCTATAACTTGCGAAAAAGGTATTGCTATGCCTATAAGCGTTATAGGAATAACGGTTTTCAATATCGTTTTTGCATGACTTTTAAAACGAACTTTTTCAAAATTATATTTAAGCCCGTCTATATTTTTACTTTTTTTATATTTAAGCGCAAGATAAACTAATGCAAAAAGTTCGGATAGAGTTATGGCAAAAGTTGTTCCTGCGACTGCAAGCGGAATATTTGGCATGAAAATATATGAAAGCAATAAGCCGAAAAATAGTTTCACCGTCTGTTCTGTTATTTGCGATATTGCAGTCGGCATCATATTCATTAAACCTTGAAAATAACCGCGAAAGCATGATATTACGGAAACTAAAAATACGGACGGCGCAAGCGCAATATATGCAAAATAAGCGTCGGAATTGCCTTGCAACGTCGCTATAAATTTACCAGAAACTATTAAAAATACCGAAAAGAAAATCCCGAAAACGGTTAAAAGCCTTATACTACTATTTAAATATTCACGCGCGCGTAAAGATTTTTGTTCTTCACTGCTAGATGATATGAGTTTTGATAGTGCACTAGGAACTCCTGCGCCGGCAAAATCTAATAACAATGCATATACTGGAAATACTGTTTGATATAATCCAAGCCCAAACGCGCCTATAAGATTAGTTAGTGGAACGCGATATATTGCCCCTAGAAGTTTGGATATAAAAGTGCCTACGCTAACGATTGCCGCACCGCGCACGATATTGTCTTTTTTATGATTCATATGTAAAAAATGACCGCGGCTAGCGCGCGGTCATTTGTGAACGGAAAAAATCAATCAAACTGTTTGGACAAAAATGTTGCTCCGAGTTGTATAAATTTTACGTCTGCCGAACTGAATCGGTTCTCTTTATCTTTGTCGAATAATACTATTGAGCCGAAACAATCTCCGCCCGAAATTATCGGGACGATTATTTGATTTTCAGCATTTAAATCGTCGTCTACGGTAATCGGTATAACCGTTCCACCGTCAATCCTTGATACTACGACACTCTTTCTTTCGTCTAAAATTTTTAGCAATTGCTCTGAAACGTTCTTTCCGACTGTATCTTTTAATTTGCCTTTCGACACGTATATCACAGTATCGTTATCGGTTATTAAACATACCTTTTCCACAAGTTCTTCCACCCCGTCGGCTACTATCTGAACGTAATCGTTAATAGTAGATATGGGTGAATACTTTCTAAACACCAAGTGGTCTTTGTCGGTGTATATTTCAAGTGGATCGCCTTCTTTAATACGCAACGTCTTGCGCATCTCTTTTGGGATAACTACTCTCCCTAACTCGTCTATTCGCCTTACCATGCCCGTTTCTTGCATAACCGATTTCCTCCGTCTGATGATAGTATGAGTCGATCGGTTTATTTTATACACGGAAAAAATAATTTTTTATAAATTTTCTTTTAGCGCCTTTTCCCACGAACAATAGTCGTAACTTACGTTTGCAGGACTTGTGGATGGCAAACATAAAGTTTTAATTTTACAATTAGGGTTAAACTTGTTAAATATTGCCGCCGCCTTTTTTCCGTTACATATTATAAGGTTTATATTAGGGTAAGTTGTAAACAACTCGTTAAAATCCACTGGGATACTGTTATTTAAGTTTATATCCGAATCGCTACTGCCCGTAATTGAGGAACTTTTTATTACGTCCCAAAGAGCAATTTTGTGTTCTAATAAAAATTGTATTTTACTAGCAGTATCTTCTGGTACGGATTTATTAAAAACTCTTTCGAGCATTTTCCAAAATCTATTTTGCTTATGTCCGTAATAAAAACCTTGCTCTCTCGATTTAACGCTTGGGAAACTGCCGAGTATTAATATCTTGCTGTCTTTATTGATGACGGGCTCAAAACTTTCATACCACTCCATTTTACGCCTTTCCATAAGACGGCCAAGTTCTATACTTTTGAAACCAAGTTGTATCTTTAAGTTTAGTGTTATTGTTTGAGCACTCTACGTATACCCCGTCTTCCGCATCAGATATGACAACGATATTACCGTTGAGTATTATTATATCCCCGACATTGTCGCTCGTCCCGACCGTCGTCGCACCGTCAGGCACAGCATAATCCATTGCCGTTGACGCGTATATAGCAGAAGTATATTTACACATTCTGTTGATAAATTCTTGCGACGGGAACAATCTTTCAGGTCTAGTGTTTCTCTCAATAGAGCCTGCACAGCAGCACACCACCGACATCTTCGGCTCTATCTCTGAAAGCAGTTCGTCGTTTGACGACGTATACGAACCGTGATGACCTGCCTTAAATAATTCTACCTGCGTAAAATCGTATTTTTCCGCAAGTTTTAATTCACCATCTTTTTCAAGGTCGCCCGTAAACAAGAACTTTCGGCTACCGTGATGGAACATTACGCAAACCGAATAATTGTTTTCGTCATCCGATTCATTTTCGTAATAATAATTATATAAAATCTCCATCTTTACGTTGCCGTCGTCGGTAAGATTATATATTTTTTTTGCGCCGTTTTGCTCGTTATAGCACTCTAAAGCAGTATAGTGAGTTGCGCCTGCCTTTATTTCCGCATCACGCGAAGCAAAATAATTGTTAATTACGTTGGTATCTTTATTCGTCTTAGGAAAGTCTATTATAGTTTTACAGTCGTAAAGAGTAAACAAACTGTCGTTAGAGCCGTCGCCTGCAAATGCGGCTATATGGTCTTGGTCGCCGTGCGTTACTATAACGTATTCAAGCGTCTTGTCTTCTCCAACGTAATTTTTGATATATCCGTCTATAGCGGACGAACTATTAGTTCTGCTACCGCCGTCGATAAGTATATCGTTATCACCCGCCTTTATGTAAATACAGTCGCCCGTATATTTATTGCCGAGCATCATAAAGTGAAAGGATATTGCACCTTTGGCTTCAATATACGGCTCTTCTTTTTTGAAAAATTTAATATAAACGTAATAGCCTGCCAAAACTATTAACAAAAAAATTATTGAAAGTATTATTGATTTAACTGAAAGTTTCTTTTTTGCGCCGCGTCTTCTTGCCATATATTTATTCTCCTTTTATTAGTCAAATGGCGCGCCGTGTTTTGCGGCGTGCCATCTAAGTTTATTATAACATATTGAATAAATAAAAATCAATCTTTTAGAGCAAATGTGCTCTTAAATCTTCTTCTGATTCGGGCGATAAATATTTTAATGGGATATCAAACGCAGTTACGCAACCGGTAAAGCCTGCCTTTGCCATTTTTGCGACCGCTCTACCGTAAGCAGTCAATACGCTACCCGTAAACTCAGGGTTAGAATCGAGTTTTAACGAAAGTTCAAGTAGATGTGCGTTTTCACCCGTAGTGTTCCCAGAACGGAAAACGAATCCGCCGTGCGAAAGTTTTTTCTGCATATCTTTAACTTCTTCTTCACTGACGAAATTAACGATCGTATCGTAATCGGCAAAGTAGTTGGGCATCTCTTTAATTTGCTTTTCGATAACTGCTTTATCCACACCGTCTTCCACTGCGACGAAACACTCTCTCAAATGCTTATCACGCGTTTTTAGGTCGGGATTAGAGCCACTCCTTACCGCGTTTAGAGCGTCTTCTTTGGGAATAGTGTACTGAATAGCGTTCTTTACGCCGTCAATGCGTCTTATTGCGTCACTATGTCCTTGCGAAACGCCTTTGCCCCAAAAAGTATAGTCGTTGCCGTCAGGAAGTATTGCGCCAAATAGCATTCTCGCAATAGAAAATACACCCGGATCCCAACCGATACTGATCGCGGAAAGAGTTTTGTTTTCTTTTGCAACTATATCGAGTTTATTAAAATATTCTGGGATTTTAGCGTGAGTATCAAACGAGTCTACCGTGTTAAAATCTTTCAAGATATCAGCAGTGGTGTTAGGCAAATCGGTTGCGCTACCACCGCAAAGAAGTAAAACGTCGACCTTACCTTTAAAATTTTTAAGTTCGCTCATAGAATAAACGGGAAAATCCGCCGCGGGTTTTAATGAAGACGGATCGCGACGGGTAAAAATTCCCACGCACTCCATATCTTTTGCTTTATCTACCGCAAGGGTTACGCCCCTACCGAGATTGCCGTATCCTACTATACCTACTTTAATCATATAAACGTACCGCCTTTAATTTTACTTATATTTTACTATTAAACAGTTTTAATTTACAACCTTTTTAGCAAAAGTATTTTTTATATACGTTATTAAAATTGTTTAAGTCTTTTTTCACGGTTATTCCCGTAAATATCACAAATTATGAAACTATATTTATTATATAATGATTTGCGCAATCAGTCAAGGACAAGGAGATTTATTTTGAAAAATTTAAAAAACTTTACCGACGTAAGCGTAGTATCTAAATACGCGTTACTGCTAATTTTCTTTCTTGCTTTTAACAATCTTGAAAACGATATCTATCCCTATTCTTGCGCCGTATTAGTCAGCGCTCTTTCGCTCGGGGCGTCGGTTATAAGCGCGCCGATTCTATACATATCGTCTTTCTTGATATTAGGTGAAGTAGGTCTTTTAGGACAAGCGGCGGCAAGTTCCGTTATTCTTTCTTTGATAACCGCAATATATTCAAAATGCCAAGTAAAAATTAAATACGAAACTCCGCTTTACACGCTTATCGCGATGCTTCCCTTTATCTTTTTAGGCAACACTTACATTCAGATTTCTTTAGAAAAGCGAATTTTTACTGCGATATTGACGATTATATTGACGCTAATTACTACGATTTCCGCTCGTGCGGTAAAAGAAAAAGGATTAAAGTTTAAGTTGGGGTTTGAAGAAATTGCCGCAGTTACCGTAGGGGTTGCGTGCTTTGGGCTAGGAATTTCTCATTTAACTAGCCCACTCCTTTTTAAAGGACTTTCCGTACTCGTTATCCTTATTGCCTGTTACGTTTATAAAACGGGTATTGCAACAGTAATATCTTGTATACTTGGTATAGGATTATCACTTTATTACAGGAACGTTAACTACGTTGCAATTTTTTTAGTTTGGAGTGTTTTTGCGCAAAGTTTTACCGAACTTTCACGCTTTGTTGCTGCAATTAGCGTTATGGTATGCGACTATGCTATGCAATTAATTTTTAACGTATATAACGGATATTTATTGAGCGACTTTTTATCAGTGCTTTGCCCAGTTGCCGTTTATTGCTTAATACCTACAAAATTTTTAAAAAGGCTAAAAGAAAGGTTATATTCTTTCAGAGAAAAACAGTTGGTTAGACAAACTATAAATAGAAACAGACTGGTCTTGTCAGGAAAACTTTACGACCTTTCCGGCGTTTTTGCCGAAATGGCAAATGCTTTCAATCTTTTTAAGCACAACCAAATAACTGAAGACAAAGCAAAAGAGATAATGGAAAAGCAAATAGTTTGTACGGTTTGCAAAGATTGCGAAAACGCCATAAAATGCAGACGTGCGGAAAAGTACGTTAGCGACGGTATTATTAAGATGATTGATATAGGTTTTGCCAAAGGCAAGTTGACGCTTATCGATATGCCGAAAGAACTAACGTCACATTGCGTGCGCCCTAACAATATCTTATACGGCTTAAATAAACTTCTTGCCGACTACCGTACTGGACTTATAGAACGAACTAACCTTGATAACGGAAGAACGTTAATCGCAGAAGAAGCGCTAGGTGTCGCAGAGATTTTGCGCACACTTGCGTTAGAATCCAGCACGACTTTAAAATATCATAGCCGACTTGAACGCGCTCTTTCCGACGGTTTATTTAAAAGCGGTTTTTCTATAACGGAACTGCTTGTATTCGGCGATGAAGATAATCTTTCAGTGAGTTTAATAACGGTAATGAAAGAGTTTTCAGAATTAAAACTCGCAAGCGTTATTTCTGGGGTTCTAGGCATGGATATGGAAGTATACGAAAAGACGCTTATAACCGAAGAGAAGTGTTATTTATCGTTTAGAAAAGCAACTGAATACGACGCTGTATTCGGGATAGCAAAAAGAACGAAAGACGGATCGCAAAAAAGCGGTGACACGCACTCCGTCACAAGGCTTACGGGCAATAAATTTTTAGTTGCCCTATCCGACGGTATGGGTAGCGGTGAAAGTGCGGAAAATATTTCTTCCGCGTCGCTATCATTAATCGAGAGTTTTTATAAAGCGGGTATGCCCGATAAACTTATATTAAACACCGTCAATAAACTTTTATCAATCAATACCGAAGACAGTTTTACCGCGCTTGATATTTCGGTTATAGACTTAAATTCTTGCTCTGCCGATTTTATAAAGTACGGTTCTCCGTACGGCTTTATTCTAAACGATAACGGAATAAAAATCGTAGAAGGTAACTCTCTCCCTTTAGGCATTTTAGACGAACTTAAACCGTCGGTTGCAACGACTGAACTTGAAGGCGGTGATATGATACTTTTGCTCACTGACGGAATTTCGGACGCTTTTGGAAGTTCGGGTGAAATTATAGATTATTTACGCACCGTTCCCGCAAAAAATCCACAAACGCTTGCCGATGGAATTTTAGAATATGCCCTTAAACTGAACGGTGGTGAAAAGAAAGACGATATGACCGCCCTTGCCGTAAGAGTTTTTAAACGCGCAGGATAAAATCCTTTATAATCAAAAATCGACGTCGTTTTTTTGACGTCGATTTTTTTATTCAATATGCTCTTTCGTCTTTGCAAGAAATTCCTTTGAAAAATCCCCTTTTACCCCGTTCTTATTTACCGCACGAACTTTATAATAGTATCGTGTATTTATTTTTAAGCCTACGTCTACGTGCCTTGCAATTACAAACGGTTCGGGATAAACGTTACAAACAAAAGTCTTTTTATTTGCCTTAAAATTTTCTTTTTCACTTCTATACAACTCGTAGTGAGATAAATTTTTTTCGCGATTTACGCCCCAGATTAAATAAATTTGTCCATCGTTTTCGCCGTTGGTGGCTTTTGGCTCGTCTATTAAACATGTATAATGGCTACCTATCGGCAAGGGTTTATTTTTATCTAAACCATCTTTTTAATCTTTTCAAATCGGGTTTTATACCCCTTTATTCTAAAAGAATAAAATCCTTTTCTACTATTACCGCTATAATGGTTTTCATCCACGGTAACTCTCTCGACGCCGTCAGGCAAATCTAAATCTCTTTTTTCCTGCCCGTAAAATCTTGCAATGAGTCCGTCGCCGTCGTCTGCGGGTTTAAGAGTAATAAATCTTGATAGACTATCAAAGTTGAAAAAAGAATACTCTGTTTCTGGTAAAATACCTTTTTGTGCGTTTATATTTGCGACGTCAATTTCCGTATTGAATTTTTCCGCCTGCCATTTTATATCGGCACTTTCATAATCTCCACTATACGACGTTACGGCGTAACTGAAATTAAAGTTTAGATCATCTCCACCGGAAACGTGCATTTGTAACCAGTCGTTTATGACGTAGCAAAACATTTGCGAGCCGAGCCCTGCATTGCCGAAATCCGATTTATCTTTATGGATATGGTCAAATTCCACGAGTTGAGTTTCTTTAGAAATTAGAGCAACGCCGTACTCGTTATTTTCCGCAATACACCAGTCGTGCATTGCCATATAAACGTCCGTTCCGTGCCCCGTTACGTCTTTAGCGTACTCCATTACCGCGCCATTTATATGGCATAATCTTTTAGCGTTATTAACCGCAAAAGGAAATGCGATATAAACGTACCTATCATAAGCCTTTTTGGTAATAAAATTATACATATCACGAGCGTGGTATACGTTGTTTTTGATATAAATTTTCTTTTCTAAATTTGAAAGAGTTATCGCCTGTTCTATCTCTGCGCCCAGTGCGTCAATTGCAGTTTTTATTATTACGGTAACGCCGTCACAGTCGTTTATTATTTCACATTTTGCACCGCCGTTTTGCGTCGTAAACCTCTGGTGGTTGTCTTTTGTATAAATAAATTCGTTAAACTTATATTCGTTATTTACGTCTAAAATCTCTTTTTTGAGTTCTTTATCGTATATAGATTTAATAGAACCGTTATTTGAAAATATAATTTTATAAAAACAGTTTTCTATAATCGGAGCAGTGCAAACACTCTCTCTTATATATTCGTTTTTATTAAAACTTTCTTTATCTATTACTTTATAACCGAATTTAGGCAAACTTACTATCTTATATTTTTGTCCGCCGTCTGTTTTTATGCACTCTTTTCGTTCTCTACCCGTAGGGTTAAACGCAACGAGCGAGTCTTTGACGCAATTAATTTTACTTGTTATACAACTTAACGCACGCTCTTTTGCGCTCTTTGCAAAGTCGTACGATTTTTCTATCCAGTCTCTATGCTGTAACCACGTTTCGTGCACCTTTCTACCGCGGTAAATGCTCACGCCGTAAGAGTGTTCGTCGTTATATAAAAGATGATTATACGCCCTATCGAAACCTGTTTTAGGGTATAAATATTTTTTATCCAAAGTTGATGCGACGGTACAATATTTTTCCGCAGTCGGTAAAAGTCTATCCACTTGATATTTTTTTGTAGAAACGTCAGCGACCGACGGATGCAACTGATACCACGCACCAGTTATATCACCTTTAACTACGGGAATTTTATCATAGAACTTTTCTCTCAAAATATTAAAAGGTATATCGGGATTACCTATTATACTAAAATGCGGATATTTCCACTTTGAATTCCACTCTTTGATTTTGTTACGCATCCACAAATTAGGCTCTTGGTCGTCTGAATAACAAGGTAATAAATAAACGTTAAACTCGTATTTTTCTTCCATTAAGCGTAGAGTTTTTGCAGTCTTTATTTCTGCAAGCGGAATATAATCTTCATCACGGTTAATAAGCGCGGGTTGGGGTTTATTAAATATCCCGAAAGGAACTCCACTGTTATCGTATTGAGTAGAACCTAAAACGAGCATCCTATTTTTGTCGTTGTCTTCTAAAAAGAACACCATCGGAAGTTCGGACTCAAACCTAAAATCTATACGCGATCCACCACCGCCGGCATTTGGATTCCACGGATACGTATCGTCTTCTAAATTCCTTTGCCATACGCTTGACGGTATAGGATGCCAGTGATTAGGTGAAAAAATGATATTTTTTATACCTGCATCCGTAAGCGGTTGTATTATAGATAAGGGCAATCCGTTATTGTCTATCATAGACATCGTTTGACTTTTAACGCCCCATTTTTCTTCAAGTTTTCTGCGTTCGTTTGCGAAACGGCAAATTTCTTCAAGTCCGAAAGTTTGCAAAACGTTGCCCGCTACTCCGCAACAAATCCCAAGATCACCTTTCTTGACGTATTTTTCTACGATTTCACGCGCTTTCTTTTCACCTTTATCCATAGGATAATTATTCCAAAACCACGTGCCTTCCATTATATATTTATAACGCTCGTCGTCATTACCGTCACGAGTTTGTTCTGTAAGCGTTATCGCTTTATCTATAAACTTTACGCTATTTGCACGCTGGACGTATTGCGAATTGTGCAGTCCTATATCCGTATGTGAAGAAATCATAAAATATATCGTCCAGTCGCGCGGAGTTTTCCACTTTGCGATACAAGAATAAACTTCTTGACCGTTTAAATCAAAAAGTTTCCACTCCGCGTCAAAAGTCTTTTTTTGTTCAGGCAATAATATATACGCTTTTGCTTTACCTGAAGTAAAAGCAACGTCAATTTCGCCAACTATTAATTCTTTACTATTATAAACGTTAAGATGCAAATGGCAAGTTTTTTTAGCGTGATAATCTAATTCTATCCTTTGCATATTATCGTGATTTACGAGTGAAGTTGCTGTAATTTTTAAATCATATAACATAATACACCTAACGTAATATTAAATTAATTTAAAATAAAAACGTATTTTTTCTCATTATATAATAATTTATTCGTATTGTAAATAGTAGTTTCAAAACACTTGGCTATTTCAAAACAAATATATAATCACAAAAAAATACGTTGATAATTATGTGACAAATTAATTTTTTTATCTCTGCACTCTGCCAGAAGCGTTACCGCCTGCTAACGCTTCTACCTCTTTTACCGTCACTTGGTTAAAGTCGCCTTCTATACTGTGCTTTAAACAACTTGCCGCTACCGCATACTCTATCGCACTTTGGCTGTCCTTTTTTGTTAGTAACGAATAGATAAGTCCGCCACCGAAACTATCTCCACCGCCTACTCTATCTACTATGTGCATCGAATATTTTTTAGAAAAATGCGCTTGTCCGTCTGTATATAACATACCTGACCAGTCGTTATCGTTTGCGCTCTTACTTTCCCTTAAAGTTATCGCTACTCCCTTAAAGTTAAATCTTTCTGTAAGTTTCTTTGCTACTGATATATAGCCGTCCCTATCAAGTTTTCCACCGTATATATCGCTATTATCCGCTTCTATTCCAAACACGTCTTTGGCGTCTTCTTCATTTGCTATGCAGTAATCAACGTAATGGCATAGTTCGCCCATTACCTTGCCTGCCTTTTCTTTACTCCAAAGTTTCTTTCTAAAGTTAAGGTCACATGATACCGTTATACCTTTTTCTTTTGCCTTTATTAGTGCAGTCTTACATATTTTAGCCATACTATCCGAAAGTGCTGGGGTTATTCCCGTAAAGTGAAACCACTCTACGTTATCAAATATCTTATCCCAGTCGAAATCTTCTTCTTTTGCCATTGCAATTGCACTAAACGCTCTGTCGTATATTACTTTACTTGGTCTTTGGCTTGCGCCCTTTTCGCAGTAATATATTCCTACCCTTTCTCCGCCACGCGTTATTAAACTTGTATCTACTCCATATTTTCTTAAACTGTTTACCGCTGCTTGTCCTATTTCGTGCTCGGGTAGTTTACTTACGAAACTTACGTCTACGCCGTAGTTCGCTAAACTTACCGCCACGTTTGCTTCTGCACCACCGAAAGTTGCTTGGTACTGTTCAGCCTGCAAAAATCTTAAATAGTTCTCAGGGGCAAGTCTTAACATGAGTTCCCCAAACGTTATTACTCTTTTCATTTTTATTTACCTGCCTTTTCAAGTGCGTCTTTAACGAAAAAACTACCACCGATTGCGTAAACCTTTTCAAAGGCTTCAAACTCTGCCATATTAGACGAATCTACTCCGCCTGTAGGAATAAACTTAACCTGCGGAAAGGGGGCGGAAAGCGCCTTTAACGCTTTCAAACCGCCATATACGTTTGCAGGGAAAAATTTAACTATATTTATTCCAAGTTCCAACGCTTGCATTATTTCAGTGGGCGTTACGCAACCGGGATAATACGGCACGTTCTTTTCTTTGCAAAGTTTTGCTACGTCAACCGAAAGACCCGGGCTTACGATAAATGTTGCACCTGCGTTTATTGCCCTTTCGCATTGCTCTTTATTGATTACCGTACCTGCGCCGATTTCCATATCGGGATAATTTTTAACCGCGTACTTAATCGCGTCTTCCGCGCAAGCCGTTCTAAAGGTTATCTCTGCGCAGTCTATTCCGTCCGCTTTTAAAGCAGTTAATATTTTGTCAGTTTGTTCTATTTCTTTTATTACCACCACGGGTATCTTTTTAGCCATTTGTTACCGCCTTTTTTACGTTGTTATAGCAAATATTTTTAACGAGAACTTTTGCGTTCTCTAAATCGTATTCACCTTTATCTACTTTTTCTCCGACGTAATCGCAAAGAATACGCCTAAAAAAATCAAACCTGCAATAGCTAGAAAAACTTCTTGAATCGGTAAGCATTCCGAGATTGTTGCCAAGTCCCGAATATTCTGCAATAATCGATAAATTTCTTTTAATCCCTTCCACCGTATCGTTAAACCACCACGCTGCGCCCATAACGACGTTTCTAAACGCACCCGACAAGCACGCTATTGACGTAAGATTAGCATCGTTAAGGGTGTATAAAACGGTCTTTGGACGGTCGTCGTCCGATACTTGTTGAAAGTAATTTAAGAGATTCTTAACCGACGGCGTTTCACTCATTACGTCATATCCACTATCTACGCCCGAACGGATAAAGCCTTCGGGATTTACGTTTCTAGTTACGGCAAAGTGAATCTGCATTATCATACCGCGTTTTTTGTATTCTTTGGTAAGCCATACGAGAATATGACCGACAAGGGCTTGCCTTTCCTTTTCGGACAAAGAAGCGCGATTGATAAAATATTTTTCCGCTTGTTCTTTCTCTGCGTATTCTTCAGGGAACCTATCAAAGCCGTGATCGGAAATCACACAGCCTTTTTGAAGGAAATAATCAAGTCTTTTACAAAGAGCAGTCTTTAAGTCTTCAAGAGTATTTATCTCTACGCCCGAAGCACAAGAAAGTTTATCGATATAATCTTGTCCTAAAGCGTATAACTTATCTGGACGGAAAGTAGGTGTAACAAGCGTATCGCCGTACTTACCGTGATCGGACAGTTCGTCTATCGGATCGTCGGTTGTAGCAATAAACTCCACGTTGAAAAACTTTAAGATTTTTTCAACCGACAAGGTCTTTAACTTTTGGTTTGCGAGTGCGTATATTTCTTCTGCCGTATCACTATTTAATGGTTTGTCGATACCAAAAATTTGTTTTAATTCTAAATGCGTCCAGTAATACAGCGGATTACCTATTAAATTAGGCAAAATTTGCGCGTATTTAATAAACTTATCGTGAAAACTTTTATTGCCTGTAATATACTCTTCGTTTACGCCGTTAATGCGCATTGCACGCCACTTATAATGATCGCCTGCAAGCCATAATTCACCTATATCGTTAAAGGTTGCATCCTTTGCAATCATTTTCTGATCAAGGTGACAGTGGTAGTCTATTATAGGTAAATCTTTAACGGTATTATATAGTGCGACGGCACAGTCGCTATTAAGAAAGAGTTGGTCACCGAAAAACTTTTTCATATTATACTCCGCTATACGCTGAGAATCCGCCGTCAACCGGGATAACAGTGCCCGTTACGAATCCACTTGCCTTGTCGTCTGCAAGCCACATAAGCGTTCCTAAAAGGTCGGATATTTCACCGAACTTCTTCATAGGTGTTGCTGCGAGAATTTTACCAGTCCTTGCAGTCGGCGTACCGTCTTCGTTAAATAAAAGTCCCCTATTTTGATTAGTTACAAAAAATCCCGGCGCTATTGCATTACAACGGATATTACAGGGTGCAAAATGTACTGCAAGCCACTGTGTAAAGTTGGATATGCCTGCTTTTGCCGCGCTATATGCGGGGATTTTAGTTAAGGGGCGATATGCGTTCATACTGGAAATGTTTATGATATTTCCACCCGTCTTTATCATATCTACCGCAAACACTTGCGTTACTAAAAACGCACTCGTAATATTTAAGTCGAACACGAACTTTAAGCCACTTTCGTCAAGTGCGAAAAAGTCTTTTACTCCCGTAAGGTCGGGCGTCATAGTTTCGTTATCGCAAGTTGCTTTGGGATTGTTTCCGCCCGCGCCGTTGATAAGGAAGTTTACTTTACCGAACTTATCGTTAATTGCTTTTTTAGCGTCGATTATACTTTGTTTATCAAGGCAGTTGCATTTTACTGCCAAAGCGTTTTCACCTATTTCGTCCGCGAACTTTTTAGCCGCGTCGTAGTTGATGTCTAAAAGTGCTACCTTTGCGCCGTGTTTTGCAAGTTCTTTTGCAAATTCGCTACAAATAATTCCGCCTGCACCAGTTATTGCTATTACTTTACTACTTAACATATTTATTTACTCTCCTTTATTCTATCTAAAGTATCCCAAACGCCAAGCATATACATTATGCCGAGCGCTCTATCGTATAAACCGTAACCCGGTCTTACCGTACCTGCCTTTTCTCCCCACAAATGTCTACCGTGGTCAGGTCTTATATAACCTTTAAATCCACAGTCGTGGTACGCTCTTAAAATCTCGAGTATTCCCGTGTCGCCGTCACAATCTCTATGGCTTGATTCTCTAAAGTCACCGTTCGGGAAATGCTTTACGTTTCTAATATGTGCGAACGCTATTCTGTCGCAATGTTTTCTTACTATGTCCGCAACGTTATTTTCGGGATTTGCATTTAAACTACCAGAGCAAAGCGTTAAACAGTTGCAAGGATGATCAACCATTTTTAAGAATCTATCTATACTCTTTTCGTCAACCAAAAGTCTTGGTAGTCCGAAAATATCCCACGGCGGATCGTCCATGTGTATTGCCATTTTAATACCCGTTTCTTCACACGCGGGCATAATTGCTTCCAAGAAATACTTTAAGTTTGCCCAAAGTTTTTCGTGGTCAATCCCTTCGTAAGCCTTAAAAAGTTCGTTGAGCTTTGCCATACGTTCCGGCTCCCAACCGGGAAAACTCATATTATACTTTTCTGTAAAATCGAGTATGTATTTTGCCATGGCGTTATAATCGTCTTGTATCATATCTTTTTGATAAAAGAGCGCTGTTGAACCGTCCCCTACGGGATGGAATAAATCACTTCTCGTCCAGTCGAATATCGGCATAAAGTTATAACATATTACTTTAACGCCATACTTTGCCAAATTTCTTATAGTGATTTTGTAATTTTCTATATATTTATCTCTTGTCGGAAGTCCGATTTTTATATCGTCGTGTACGTTTACCGACTCAACTACGTCGATATTAAATCCGTACTTATCGCACTGCTTTTTTACCTTTGCAATTTCTTCTTCTTTCCAAATTTCTCCGGGCATCTTATCGTGAAGCGCCCATACTATTCCTTTAACACCGGGTATTTGCTTAATATCTTGTAAAGATATTTTATCATTGCCTTCCCCGTACCATCTAAATGTCATTTGCATAAATTGTTCCTCCTGATATGCTTAAAATTTACGAATATGTTAGATAATTCACCATACTCGACTAAACTTGCGTCTAAAATGCAAACTCTTTTCCTATTAAACTCAATTTTCACATATTGACTTCATTTAACGATATAGTTTTAGTTATACTCTTGATAAAATAATACAATAAGGTCTTATTTAAGTCAATATCAAAAACTGTTCATTTGTTTGCAAATTCTGCAATAAATTCCCATTTTCAACTTTAATCAAAGAAAGTCAAACTGATATTTTCATCTAAAACGAACGCCGCCGCACCACTCCACGCTTGCAAGAGTGAACCGTCTTTACACGCTGACGAAAAATATTCAATCGGCGTATAATTACCGCGCTCTACGTTATAGGTAAACCAACTCTCTAACGCATAAGAGTATTCCATACCAAACTTGCGCTTTGCATACGCGTATATTGCCGAAAAATACGGCCAGTTAGCGCCGTTATGGTAATTATACGGTTGAGAAGACGTCCAGTAGACCGCTTCAGTGTTTTTATAGAAAGGCCAAACGGTCATCACCCCGTAATCGGGGAGAGTCACTTGTTCGTTGTTCGGGGTTTCTAGATATTTTTCCATATTAAGAAGCATACGGCGAGAGCGCTTTTCGTCCGCAATGCCGAATATTGCCGCCCAAACGGTATCAAGCGATAAATTGTCTTCAACGTAATCTTCGTTTTTATAGTTGACGTAATAACCAAGATCGTCATCCCAAAGCAGGTCGTTAATCGACCGCTTTACCTGCTCGTATTTATCAAAATAGAACTTTGATTTTTGCTCGTTTCTACTTTCAAAAAGTTTAGAGAGTGCAAAGTTTGCGCGAGCGTATAAAATCTCGTCGTAAGTAACGTATCCGTAGCGGTTTATTTCATCAACCCAGTCGCGTCTGTTATAAACGCCTTCTTTATAAATAAGCCCGTTTTCACTTTCGCACTCGGCAAGTTTTTTAATAACCGTTACCGCTTTATCCAAAACGGTATATTCGCCTATCTTTTCATCTAAAATGGACGAGTCTTTGGAAAAGTGAACGTAATCGTATAACATAATTGCTAAAAACGACGGACTGTCGTAATGGTTGCCCCAGTATGCGTGCCAGTCCGCGCCGATTGCAGACGGACAAGTTCCGTCTTCTGCGATACCTTTTGCAAGGGTAATTATTTCATTTCTTACCTTATCGAGATTGCCGTTATACATAGGCAATACGGTATAATAAGAATCCCTATAATAAGTGCGCATCGGGAACAAATAATGGTGACCTGCCATAAAGCCTTTAAAGTCACCTTTTTCTTTATAGTTTTCTAGAGCGCAAAAATAGCAACTGTAAAACATTGCCTTTTGCATATCCGTCAAGTTCATAGGAACTTTAACCTGCTCTATTTCTTTAACACATGAAGAAAAAGCCAAATCAAAATCAATCGATTCGACCGCTAATTCTTTATTTAACGTAAGGAACAGTTTTTTAGTCTTGTTTTTACCGTTAAGCGTGACGTTTAACGCGTAATTTTCTTTAATAATCCTATATTCACCGTCGCAAGAAATTCTAAAAGCGTTTACTTTATCGGTAAAATAAAGCACGTCAACGACGGTGGACGGGATATCGGTAATAAGTTCGTATAAAATATATACGCCGTCAGTATCTTTATCCAAGAACTGTACTATTTTTAAAGTACCCACGCCGATATCCGCGCAAATTTCTTGTTTTCTGCCGATCATAGTGACGGTTTTTTCCATACACCAGTTAATAGGCTTACCGTTAACCATAAAACTGAAATGCCCTTTGTTTAGGCAAACGCCTTCCGAGTTGGCGTAATACGTCAAAGCGCCTTTACCGTCGAATATCGCGCTTATTTTTTCGTTTGAAACGTGATAAACGGCTTGTTCGTAATATCCACCTTTGGCGACGATAGCGCCATCAATATAACTGTTTTTCATAATTTTATTTATATCTCCACTTTATCCCCACCGCTTTTATATGCAGCAAGAATGAGCCTTATAACTTTAGATGCTTCTTGTCCGTCAATATCGAACTTTTTACCTGACTTTACGCACTCGTAAAATTCCTGTATAAGCGCGTCGTGCCCAGTGCCGTAACAACACTTGCCGTAAACTGCGGTATCCTTTGGGAATTTATAAACGTTATCGTCGGTAACGACCTTATTTTTTAATATACTAACAATCTCTTTATCCGTCTTGACGGTAACGCCGACGGGGAAATCACAACAACCGCCGTTTGTGGCAAAGAAAGTAAACTTTTTCTCGCCCGAGCAAATAATCGTTGCCGTATCTTCTACTTCAATATATTTTTTAAGGGTAAGATTATTCACGTCGGACGACAACTTAGTCGGCATACCGATAAGCCAAATCATAAGGTCTAAAGTGTGGAGCGCTTGGTTTATAAGCACACCGCCACCTTCGGTATCCCATTTACCACGCCAGTCGGCACTCATATAATATTCTTTACACCTATTCCAAACGACACTGCCGAAACCGCCTACAACGTTTTTATCTTTTAGATAGTCTTTTACGAAAGCGTTTTCTTTATTATATCTATTTTGATGGCAAACGCCAAGTTGTGCTTTTGAGCGTTTTTCCGCGTCAATAATACGCGTAATATCTTGTTCTTTTATACATAAAGGTTTTTCACAAAGAACGTTTATATTGCGGTTTAACGCTTCAATAATCATATCTGCGTGGAGATAGTGTGGCGTGCAAATATGAACGACGTTGGGTTTAGCACTGTCTAACATATCGATATAGTCGGTATATTTTTCAACCCCGTCTATATTAGAAAGTTTAGTTTTATCCACGTCGCAAACGGCAACGAGATTTAGCCCTTGCTTATACGCTAAATTTATATGTACGTTGCCTATAACGCCTAATCCGACGATTGCGGTCTTTAAATTTTCGGTCATGCCTAACTCCATACTTTTAATTATAACATAGATTTTTATTAAGCAAATTGCAATAAATGCAAATTATATTGCAATTTTTGCAAAGTTATGGTCAGTAATTATTAAAAAAATTATTTCATTTAATAAATGCTTTTAAATACTTAATATTTGATATATTCGTGCTTATTTTTGACGATTAATAAGTACCTGCCGTGTTGGCTACCGCACTGTCGTCAACCACTTTAAGCCTTGACGTTGCACGGCGCTTGTTTAATTCTTCAAGATATTTTTTACCGTCGATAGGTACGTTTACTGCCTGTCCGCCAAGCCAACCAGAGTATTCGATAGCGTTCATAAGTTCTACGCCGTTGATACCTTCAGTGCCTTCAACGAAAAGGTCTTCTAACCCCAAAAGTGTGTTTGCAACGTTATTTATAATACCAGCGTGTTGCGGATTTTTACCGTCCGTTTCCACTTCAATCATTTTTGACGGAAGATTACCGAACGTGTTTTTAGGATCTAAAGCAAACTCTCTGCTATCCTGAACGTTTTGATAATAATATAACTTGCCCTTTTCGCAAAGGAGTTTTCCTTTAGTGCCAGAAACTTCAAATCTGTTAGTACCAGGTGCTTCGCCCGTAGACGTAATAAACATACCCGTTGCACCGTTTTCGTACTCAAAGTATGCGGTAACGTCATCTTCTACTTCGATATCGTGCCACTTGCCGTAATGGCAGAATCCGCGCACGGTTTTGGGCATCATACCGATAACCCATTGAACAAGGTCGATTTGGTGGGGACATTGATTGATAAGTACGCCACCGCCTTCACCTGCCCAAGTCGCACGCCAACTGCCTGAATCGTAATACTGTTGCGTTCTGTACCAGTCGGTTATTATCCAAGTAACGCGCTGAATTTCACCTATATCGCCGTTAGCAATCATTTCACGCATTTTTCTGTAAACGCAGTTGGTACGCTGATTGAACATCATAGAAAAGATTGCTTTTTTATCTTTTGCAATTTCGTTCATTTCCTTAACTTGCTCTGCATATACGCCCGCAGGTTTTTCACAAATAACGTTAATACCGCGGTTTAAGCATTCTATGACGATTTCAGGGTGTTGATAGTGTGGTGTTTCTACTAATACGACGTCAACTAGTCCGCTATCGAGCATCTTTTTATAGTCGTCAAAATATACGACGTCTTTGCTTTTAGTTTTGTTTTTATGGTTTTCTATTTTTGCAGGATTAATATCGCAAGCGGCGGATATAACGCCGTTTTCAACCTGTCCGTTGTCGAAAATATTAAACGTGTACGACGAGCCTTGATTACCAAGCCCTATTAATCCAAATCTTATCTTTTTCATTTTACAAACGCTCCGTTTTCTTCTTTATATCCGTTTTTAACTAAAATTGTCTTTATTGCGCTAACGGCTGCGTCAAACGCATCTCTACCCGTCGCAAACGCAAATTTATGTTTCATTTCGGTATTGTCAATATTCTTATACCCTACGAACGCGCTCAAGTGCGGTTCTAACGTCAATACCTTGTCGTCCTTTATATCGGCAACGAGTTTATCTATATTGCCGTCGCCGTAGCCTGCAGGTACGATTTGCTGCGTTTTTTCTATTACGTCCTTTATGTGGAAGTAATCTGCACGGTGATGTAAAAGTGCAAGCGTTTTATCAGCCTTTTCTCCCGACTGAATAAAGTTTGCAGGATCGTAAACGCATCTTAAATCTTTAACGCTGTCTAAAATATCCACTTCTCTATCGGCAACGTCGCCGTAAATGTCTTTCTCGTTTTCGTGACACATAAAGACACCGTATTCTTTGCCGATTTCTACCATTTGACTTAAATAGTCAATGACTTTATCCCTTTCGCCGTAAGCGTGATAAAAACTGAACATACGGATTCTTTGAGTGTTAAAGATATTTGCAAGTTCGCAAACGTGCTTTACTTTATCTTTATACGCGTTAAAATCATCGTTAATATCAATTTTACCGAGTGGTGAGCCGACCGACCAAACGGAAACGCCGTTATCGGTCATTTCCTTAAAATATTCTTTTGCTTCGTCTATCGTAAAGTTTATAACGCTCTTTCCGTTTATTCCCCTTACTTCCATATACGGGATATTATTTTCATTGAGTGCTTTTATTTGACCTTGTAAGGTAGAATCTGCTTCGTCTGAAAATGCACATAATTTTATCATTTTATTCAATCTCCATTTCTTTTTTCCATTTAGCGATAAAAGCGTCAAGGAACTCGGGTTTTTCTTCGGTAGCGCGATACCCAACCGAATTACCGTCGAACGCCGTTGCCTTGCCCATCATTTGATCGATATATAAAACTTCGTCCATAAGCGCAACAAGTTTGTCTTTCGGCATCCTATCCCTATATAAATATAACTTTGTAAACTTAGCGGGCAAACTTTCGTTTAATACCCTAATTCTAGTAACTTCGTCAAGGTCTTTTGCGAGAGCACGGTCAAAAATTTCTATGCACTTATCTAGCACGCCGATAGGCCAAAATCTTTCGTCAATCGCGCGCTTGTTCGGCTCTTCGTCAAAATGAACGTGAATTTGCTGACGGTTAACCACTTTATTTAGCCACTCTGCGTGTTCGTGGATATAGTCAAAATATTCGCGGATTTCGTCCTTTGCCTTATTAAAGTAAACGTCCATAAACTTATTGATAAGGTCGTTTTTATTTAGTTCGGTGTTCCACATAAGTTTGGACGCAACGTAAACTTTCATTGCCGCAAAGTTAGACCTTTGTCCGCAACCTGCTTCCATAAAAACGTGTATAGCGCCGAGTTCTTTAAACCACCTAAAGTTCTCGTCGAACGCTTGCCACATAGGCGCAGGCGCAAGGAAATCGTAAAAGTTAGCGTTATACGACCACACTGCAAGGTGCTTTATAAACGATAGCCACCCTTCAAAAATCTCGGTGACGGGCATAACGTCCTTGCCGTGCCAACGGGGCTTTAAGCAGTGGTAGTTGCGGGGATCGTTGAGCGCGTAGTTAGCACACACTTGTAAGGGCGCAATGAGTATGCCAAAGTTATCCGCAGGTCGCAAATCTTCGTATAAAAGTTTGTAAGTTCCGTCGGGTTGCTTTTCAACGGGCGGTTTTATTGCCTTTGAGTACGCAAAGGTAAAGAAATAAATCTTGCCCACTCTTTCGGGGTGTTTTTCTTTAATCCACTCGTTTAGTACTTTTACGCACTTGTTTGCAAAATATAGAGTAACGCCCGTAAAGCCACCGTACTTGTCCAAAAGTTTTTGGCAGTTTGGACACTTGCAGTAAACGAGCACGTCTTGCATGCCGAACATATATAGTTGATCGTTAGGCGTGTCTTCTATGATTTTTTTCATATTCTCTATGTATTCGTTGGTCATCTCTTCGTTGGAAAGACACAAGTTCTTTCCCGTTTCGTCATACCAATCGGGATGTTCTTCTTTATATTTAGCAGGTGGCAACACTCTAAAATAAGTGTGGTTGTTAATCCCCCACCCTTCGTCCATTTGACGGAGTTTCATACGGTAACAGTATTTTTTGTTACCCATACCCGGATACCGCCTTTCAAGGTGCACGGGATAAATTCCGAGCGTACGCATAGGTATATCGGGTTTTTCTACTATAATAGCGGGAGAAAGTTCTAGCGGTTTAGAGTCAAACGTGTATACAGTCTCCGCAAAAATTTCTAGGTTAAATAAATGTTTAAGTAAACGGTAAGTCCCAAAGAGCGTGCCTTGCCCTGCTCCACCGCATACTAACGCACGATTAGAGTTTATTACGATTTTATACCCGTCTTCTCCAACCGAGTCCAAAAGATTAGCACTGTCAGAGTCTGCCTTAAATAGTTCAGTTTCCCCAAGCGCTATAAATGGAATACCGTCTTTAATAACGTATTCACTCTCACTTACGGTCACACATTCCGTGCCGTTTATCTCTTTCATGAAAAAAGTAAACTCTTCTGCTGAATACTTTTCAAGATACGTTGCTTGTTTTGGAATTATTATATTTAGTTTATTAGCCATAATATTTACCTTTTTAGTTATATTTGCCTTTGGGCAAGTGCTATTTGAACTAAAAGTTCAAGTGTTCTTTAATTTTTTTCACTTTGCCTACCCTAATAGGCGCAACGCACCTATTAGGGTAGTACAAAGTACGTTTTAATTTTCTTTTTCCTTTTTGTTTTTAACGGCTAGCATAAGTTTTTTCTCACACCGACGGGCGGAAAAGTCGCCCGTCGGTGTGGATTGTATTTAATAAATATCGTTTTCTTTACTTTTTTTAGTCAATATATCGAAATCTTAACATTTTAAGTAAACTACACGCTAAATTTA
>JAFTIG010000005.1 GCA_017457015.1 Clostridia bacterium
GCGTATACCGATAGATGCGGTATGCAACTGTACACTGCAAACTCTTTGGGTAAAAGAAAGGGCAAGAACGGTTTTTATAAAGACAGAAGCGGTTTTTGTTTGGAGTTTCAACATTTCCCTAACGCAATAAATTGTAAAGAATATACTGCGCCATTACTTAAAAAGGGAGAAACTTATTCGGCTACGACGGAAATAGTTTTCAGATAATTTTATTATGAAAAAGGATACCTAAGCCGAGCCCCGTAATGGATTCGACAACTAAAGAAATCTTTATGGATTTGTGATATTTGTAACAGTTCGTTAAGCAGTTCTTCAAAGTCTATCATTTGCGACTCGGATAAGTACAGTTTGACGGTGATACTACTAACGCTTACATGAAACAAAACGGCTAAAAGGGCAGAGAGTTTTCTGCTCTTTTTTGTTTTCGTTTGGGAATATAAAATATTGCGGTTTTTGGTCTAAAATCGGTAAAGGGAAAATATAGTGTAGTAACGCAACAGATTTTTAATGGAGGGGTTTATGGTTGAACCTGTATTTCAAAAAATAAACGTGACTATGCCTAAAGAGAAAAAAACCGAGCAGATAAAAGTTGATTGTAAAACGCAGGTGGCGTCTAGTGAAGTGAGTGGTATTTTATCCCTTTCGCCGTTCGTTACCGCGCAGGTTATGGACGAAGTAGACGGCAAAGTTAAGTACGGTGGCAAAATAGTATTTTATATTTCATTTACGGACACGGACGGAAATATTAGAAAGTGCGAGTGTGGCAGTGAGTTTGCAGGCGATATAAGTTCCCCGTGCGAAAATTGCAGGGTAAGCGTAACTGCAGTCGTGGAAAAGGCGGAAGCGGATACGACGGGCTCGTTTTTAAGCGTTGGTGCAATCGTTGGGATAGTGGCGGATATGGTTACCGTTGAACAAGCGGATGCGCTTATCGGTGGTGAAGAACTTATAGTTAAAGAAGACGAGATTAACGTTCTTAAACCGCTTGGGGTAAGAAAGGCGAGTTATCCTATCGAGCACGAGTTTGAAGTGGATTACGCGGTAGAAGAAGTATTGTTTCATCGCGCGGACGCAGTAGTTACCGCCGCGCAATGCGGAGTGGGAACGATAATAGTTGACGGAGAAGTGCTTTTTGCGTCAGTATTGTTGCAAAAAAATCAAAAAAAAGATATAATAAAAGAAAACGTTGCCGTGCCTTTCCGTTTTGAGATAGAGTGTGAAGATGCGATGCCTGGTATGCAAGCGGTTGCGCGCGTTAAAGAAAATTCTTTTAAGACGGACGTTGCGGTTGACGACGAGTCTGCAAAGAGCACGGTTACCGTAAAGGCAAACCTTAATTTTGAAGGCGAAGCGGTTTTAACGCAAACGGTTACGGTGGCAGAAGACGCGTTCAGTACGGAAAAGGAAATAGAAACTGAGTGCGACGTTTGCAGAATAGTAAAGGCGTGCGAACTGCGCGGTTATACTCTTACGGTCGGCGGAACGGCGAGTACTGGTGAATTACCGCTCGGTGCTACCGTACTATCCACTTGTTGCGAAAAGGTTACCGTTACAGATTTTAGCGTAAAGGAAGCGGGAGTTTGCGTTTTGGGGGTTTTGACGGTCACGGTACTTTTAAAAGACGGTGACGGCAGAGTTTTTTCTAGAAGAGCGGAAACGGCTTTTGAAAAATTACTTGAAGCAGAGTTTAACAGTCAGACTGTCGTATCCGTTACGGCAAAAGCCGTTAAAAGTTCGGCGCGCATAATATCGGCAGAAGATTTAGATATTTCTGCGGAAGTACGTTTTACTGTTTATCCGCAAGAGAAAATCGAAAGGAAGTTCGTTAAGTCTGTCAAAGTTTTGGGTGATAAGAAAAAGTGCGACGCGGCAATTAGCGTCTATATCCCGACCGAAGGGGAAGAGTTGTGGTCGTTATCAAAGCGGTTAGGCGTTTGCCCCGACACGCTAGTTCAGACGAATAAAGACTTGCAATTTCCGCTATCGGGCAAAGAAAGAATAGTAGTTTACAGGCGTAAATAATAATATATAAAAGGATACTTATGAAAAAGGTTAAGATAAAAGCACCTGCAAAAGTAAATTTGACGTTGGACGTTTTGGGCGTTACGGGCGGTTATCACGATATTAAATCGCTCGTTGCGTCTATTGACGTTTACGACGAGATAACTCTTCGTGCAAGAAAAGACAGCACTATAACGCTTGAGTGCACGGGGCTTAACGTCGGTTGCGAAACTTTTGACAACAACGCGTATAAAGCGGCAAAATCGTTTATTAAAAAGTTTTCCACGCACGGCGTTGATATTAAGATAAAAAAGAATATCCCGATAGGCGCGGGGCTTGGCGGATCGAGCGCAGACATAGCAGGCGTTCTTAATGGAATGAAGTCGCTTTATCAGGTAAAAGGCAGTTTACTTTCCATTGCCAACGATTTGGGGAGCGATTCGGGGTATATGCTTTCGGGTGGTTTTGCCGTCATTACTGGTAGGGGTGAGAAAGTTCATCCTAAAGATATAAAAAACACCCTTTACCTATTGTTTATTACCGAAGATAAGAGCATTACTGCGCGTGCAAGTTACAAGGCGTTTGATAAGTTGGAAAAGATTTTTAAGCCGTGCACGTCGGCGGCGGAAAAGGCGTTAAAAGACGGGGATAGAGAAAAGTTTTATTCGGTAGCAAAGAACGATCTTTACTACGGATCTAAAGAACTTTTACCCGAAATGCAAGGCAATATTTTCGTGCTTAAAAAGGCGGGCGCGCCTACCGCACTTATGACGGGTAGCGGTTCTGCCGTTTACGGGGTGTTCTTTGACAAAGCACGGCGCGACGGCGTGTATAAAAAACTTTTGCCTATTTACGGCAGTAGGCTTATTAAGGCTCAAACGATTGAGCCACGCTAAAGAGAAGGAGAAAAGAAATTGATTGACGAATTGATTAAAGCAAGGCGTACTGCAAGAAAGTTTTTAGATAGGTCGGTAAAGAAAAGCGATTTAGAAGAAATTATCTCGCTTGCTAGACTTTCACCGAGCGGTGCTAATCTTCAGCCCTTAAAATACGCGATTATAACGGACGAAAAAATCAGAAAAGACATGTTTCCGTTTATCCGTTACGCAGGGTATATTAAGGACTGGGACCCAAGTTTTGACCAAAGTCCCAAGGCGTTTATAGCCGTATTTTGCGATACTGAAATATTAAAGGCGGACGCTTGTGAGTGTGACGCGGGTATTAGTCTTATGGCAATTTCGCTTTTGGCAGAAGAAAGGGGGTTGTCGAGTTGTATACTCGGCGCAATTTCACGCAAAGAAATAACTAAAATTTTAGATACGGAAGATAGATATTCGCTTTTATATTTAATAGGTTTAGGGCATGCGGACGGGAAAAGCGATTATTTTGACAGTGACGACGATCAAAAGTATCGTTTTAACTATCACGGCGGTTTTTCCGTTCCCAAAAGAAAGACGGAGAGTGTGATAATAAAGTCGTTGTAATTAATTAAATAAAAGAGTGAGCGCACCGAGTTTTTAAGTAAACTTTCGGTGCGTTTTTATTTTTGTTAAGGTATAAAAGTTAAATAATGTGTTAATAAACGTACGGATAAAAATTTTCATGAGTAAAGGAAAACGTATATGAAAAAATTATGCATAACTTTTATTATTATCGCCATAATAGTTTTGTCGGGGGTATGTCTTTTTAATTTAGACGCGCCCACGCACACCGAATATTTGCGCATACACGTCCGCGCTAATTCTAACGCCGATATTGACCAAGCGGTTAAATATCAAGTTAAAGACGCGGTGGTCAATTATCTTACGCCGTATATCGCTAACTGCGATACCAAAGAAAAAGCGCAAGATATGCTAACCGATAATCTTTCGGCAATAGAGTCAGTTTGTGACGGCGTGCTTAAAAAGAACGGTTTTGCTTATAAGAGCAGAGCGAGCGTAAAAAACGAGCAGTTTCCGACTAGGGTATACGATAATCTTACGCTTGACGGCGGTTTTTACGACGCGCTTATAATAGAACTGGGCGACGGCAAAGGCGATAACTGGTGGTGCGTGGTGTATCCGCCCTTGTGCTTTACGGGCGAAGGGCAGGGCTACGTTTATAAAAGCAAGATAAAAGAAATCATCTCCGATTTTTTCAAAAAGGAGAAAGTATAAGATGAAGAAACTAATAAAGATGGTCGCGGTAGTTTTGATGGTTTTAACCGTCGGGGTTGCCGCAGGCGCTGCTACGGTGAGTATGCAAGTAAACAGTGCTTACGCTGCCGTTATCAAGCAGGGCAATACGGGGTCAACGGTCAGGACCATACAGAGAAAACTTAAAAACTGGGGATATTATACGGGCTCGGTAGACGGTATTTTCGGATCTAAAACCAAAGAAGCCGTAAAATATTTCCAAAGAAAGAACGGTCTTAAAGTGGACGGTATCGTCGGCAATAAAACGCTTGCCGCTCTCGGTATGAGTACGGGAGGCAGTTCGTCGGGCGGTTCGTCTTCAAGCAGTTATAGCGACGCGGACGTTCAACTTTTGGCACGCCTTATTTACGGCGAAGCAAGGGGGGAAAGTTACGTCGGACAAGTTGCGGTAGGTGCGGTAGTTATGAATAGAATTAAGAGTTCGTCTTTTCCCAACACTATGTCGGGCGTAATATATCAAAGTTATGCGTTTACGGCAGTTGACGACGGGCAGATAAACTTAACGCCTAACGCAACGGCAAGAAAAGCCGCACTTGACGCAATAAACGGTTGGGATCCGACTTACGGCGCGCTTTACTATTACAATCCGGCTACGGCTACTAGTCAATGGATTTTTTCCAGAAAGACTACGGTGACTATCGGCAGACACGTTTTTGCCATTTAAGATAAGGAGAGATTATGGAAAATAATGAAAATATGAACAACGCTTTGGAAAAAGCAGAAAATATAGCAAGTGAAAACTCGGTTAGTAATACGGTGGTTGATAAAAAGGCGGAAAGAGAACGCATTGCCGCCGAGCGCAGAGTAAACCTTGCAAGGATTAAGGCGCATAAGCGCGCGGAAAAACAAAAGGCACAGGCAGCGGCACTTAGAGAGCGCAATCGCAAAAAAGCCGAGATAAAAGAACAAAAGCAAAGACTGCGCGCAGAAAGACAAACGCGCCGCGATATGCTTAAAAAAGAAAGCAAAGAAGAGCGTGCAAGACGGCTGCAGTTAGAACGTTCTGCTCGTCGTGACGAACGCGCTCAAGTAAGGCGAGAAAAAGAGCAAATACGCCGCAGAAAAGCCGATGAAAGAAGATTGAAAAGGCAAGAGAAATCCGCCCGTAGAAGCCAAAATAAGGGCGTCGGCGGATGGATCGCGGCGGTGGTGTCACTCGGACTTGCAACGCTCGTACTTGCGTCCGTTTTGACGTTTACCTTCCTTATGCCGAGCACTAACGATAACATGTTGGAGTCCACCTATCAAAAGTCTTTTTACGACACGGTGGAACAGGTTGATAATATAGATTTAAACCTTTCAAAAGTGCTTGCGAGCAAAGATAGCGGCGCTATGCAAAAGTATTTGGTAGATACGGCGATCAACAGCGAACTTGCAGAAAACGATATTCAGCAGTTACCGCTTCACGACGAGAGTAAGTATTACACCACTAAACTAATAAATCAAATAGGTGATTATTCTAAATATTTAAACAACAAACTCATAAACGGCGAGAGTCTTACCGAGTCCGACTATCAAGGTTTAACCCAACTCTATAAGGCAAACCTTGCGCTTAAACAGTCGTTAAAGACTATGATTGACGGCATGAGCCAAGACTACTCTTTCTCGTCAATGATAGACGGGGGTAACGGAGATATGATTATATCGGGTTTTAACGAACTGCAAAATCTTTCGGTAAACTATCCAGAACTCATATACGACGGGCCCTTCTCTGACGGTCAGCAAGATAGAGAAATAAAGGGCTTGAAAGGCAGTCAAATCGACGCTGAACAGGCAAAGCAAAGTTTTGAAAAGATTTTTGCCGATTACGCTATTACAAACGTAACGGGTGCAGGTGAAGCAAGCGGAGATATCGAGTGCTTTAACGTACAAGGCACGGTAAAAGGAGACACGCTTTACGCGCAAATATCAAAGTCGGGCGGTAAACTTATAATGTTTGCTTACGCAGGCAGTTGTGAACAAACGCTCATAGACGAAGAGAGCGCTATAGAAAAGGCGCAAGAATTTATGGCAAACGTCGGCGTTACCGATATGAAAGCCGTTTGGATAAACCTTACGGGCAACGTTTATACTATAAACTTTGCTTATGAACAGGACGACGTTATCGTATATTCCGATTTGGTTAAGGTAAGAGTTTGTGCGGAAACGGGTATGGTTATCGGGCTTGAAGCCAAGAGTTATTACACAAACCATACCGATAGAGTAATTGATAAGGCTACCCTTTCTGAAAAACAGGCGCGCCAAAAAGTTTCCGACAATATTGAAATAGACGAAGTTCGCCTTGCCGTAGTTCCTATCGGTTTAAAGAGTGAAAAACTTTGTTATGAATTTTTCGGCGAATACGACGGCTCTACCTATTACGTTTATATTGATGCCAACACCGGCAAGCAATTAGAAATGTTTAAAGTGGTAGAGGGGACTGAAGGGACGCTTCTCATGTAATTTTTAAGGTCGTCTAAACATCGCGCTACTGCGTTACTGTCCGCAACTCGCGACTTCGATGAACGGACGTTCTATCTCATCCGCTCGTTGGGACGAGCCTTGCGCTGCTCGTTTATACGACCTTAAATAGTGCTCACACATAGTTGGAGAGTCCTAGGTTATTAAGTAATAACAACACAAGTTATCAATATGCCACAGGCGTCACGCCTGCTTGTATCTAAACCTTAAAATACAACTCGTGCGAAGTTGGAGTGTTTTATGTTATGACACAGGTAGTCAACAAGTAACGAACTCACGTAATAATAGATATTAAAAAATCATGATAATTTCTACTCCACCCCACCGCCGACCGCGATGCGGTCGGCGGTGGGTATGGAGATAGATAAAAAGAAATTTTTTTTAGATTATTTGTCAAAGTCGTTTATCTAAAAATCACACAATGCGTAACGTTCCGCTCTCACTATTAAACATGATAATTCTGTCCACGCAACACCGCCCCCCGACCGCACCGCGGTCGGTGGGCGGTGCGGGAATATA
>JAFTIG010000033.1 GCA_017457015.1 Clostridia bacterium
GCGATTACGACGGTGCAAAGCAAACGGCACTTTATCTTAAAGAAGTTTATAAAGACGATTTTTATTTAGAAATTCAAGATCACGGTTTAGCCGATCAAAAACGCATCAATCCACTACTAATAAAACTTTCAAATGAAACGGGTATACCGCTCGTCGCAACCAACGACGTGCACTATTTAGAGCGCGCGGACGCAGAAATGCAAGACGTTTTAATGTGCATAAGCATGAAAACCACTATCGACGATCCAACTAGGCTAAAGATGGAAAGCGATCAGTCGTATTTAAAGAGCCCCGAAGAAATGAAAGGGCTATTCAGTCATATTCCAGAAGCGATTGAAAACACGGTAAAAATTGCCGATAAAGTTACGGAAGAAGTTTTTGACCTTACCTCCAAAGGCGAACCTATAAGGGACGTGTCCTTAATTCCCAAATATTATCCCGAAGACGGCAGTACGCCAAAAGAATATTTGTATAAACTTGCAAGCGAGGGGTTAAAAAAACGTTATCCCGTTATTACCAAAGAAATTCAAGATAGATTTGACTATGAGTTCGACGTTATAAGTTCAATGGGCTTTTGCGACTATTATCTTATAGTTTGGGACTTTATAAATTACGCAAGAAGCGTAGATATTCCCGTCGGGGCAGGGCGTGGCTCTGGCGTAGGCAGTATTATTGCTTATTCTGTCGGTATAACAGACGTAGAGCCCTTGCGCTATAACTTAATTTTTGAAAGATTTCTTAACCGTGAACGTGTAAGTATGCCCGACTTTGACGTAGACATATCTGATGCAAGGCGTGGTGAAGTCGTCGAATACGTTAGGAATAAATACGGAGCGGACAAGGTCGCGCAAATCGTAACTTTTGGTACGCTTGCGGCAAAACTTGCAATTAAAGACGTCGGTAGGGTTTATAGAGTTCCTTATTCCGAAACGGATAAGATTACAAAACTTATGGACGCTAAATATAGCGTAGAACAAAATTTCGGGTTCAAAAAGAACAAGGACGGTGAGGACGTCAGTATTAAAGAACTCGTAGAAATGTATTCGCAGGACGAAACAGTAAGAAAGGTAGTCGATATGGCTATTCGCGTAGAAGATATGCCTAGACAAACGGGTATGCACGCGGCAGGCGTCGTTATTTGTGAAAAGCCTATAATGGAAAACGTTCCGCTTCAAAGAAACGGCGACGATATAACTACGCAGTTTGATATGATAGAAGTCGAAGCGCTCGGTATGTTAAAGATGGACTTCTTGGGGCTTAGGACGCTCACTGACGTTCAACTAGCATGTAAATATGCAGAAGAAGATTTCGGCGTGCACTTAGATTTCCACGAACTCGGATACGAAGATAAAGAAACTTACGATTTAATCGGTTCGGGTGAAACGGATGGGGTATTCCAGTTAGAAAGTCCGGGTATGAAACGATTCATGAACAACCTTAAACCGTCCACGTTTGAAGATATTATCGCAGGTATATCGCTTTATCGTCCAGGTCCTATGGATTCTATACCGCAATATATAGAAAATAAGCACAATCCCGACAAGGTAACGTACGACCATCCGTTACTTGAACCGATACTTAAAAACAGTTACGGAATACTCGTTTACCAAGAACAAGTTATGCAGATATGTCAAAATCTAGGCGGATTTACTCTCGGTCACGCGGACGTCGTTAGAAAGGCAATGGGTAAAAAGAAAGTCGAGATTATGGAACAGCAAAAAAGTATTTTCGTTTACGGTGGTATTAACGAAAACACGGGTATGCCCGTAGACGGCGCAATTAAAAGGGGCGTTCCCGAAGATATTGCAATTAAAGTTTACGATAATATGAAACCGTTTGCGCGTTACGCGTTTAACAAGTCGCACGCAGCCGCATACGCGGTGCTCGCATACCAAACGGCATACTTAAAAAGATATTACCCAGTACAATTTTTCTGTTCGCTATTGAATAACAGAATAGACAAAATTGAAGAAATTTCTAAATATCTTACCTACCTAAAGAGTAAAGGGACGGAAGTTTTTCCGCCCGATATAAATAAGAGTACGGCGTATTTTAAGACGGAAAACGGCGGACTTCGTTTTGGGTTAGTAGGACTTAAAAACGTTGGGCTCGGCGTTATCGACCAAATAGTAAACGAAAGGAATGCAAACGGACCGTTTGCGTCTTTTGAAGACTTTATCAACCGCTCTATCGGGTTCGGTATAAATAAGCGCTTGGTGGAAAGCCTTATTTTATCGGGTTCGTTCGATTGCTTCAATATCAATCGTAGAACTTATATGTCGGTATTTGCGGATTATATGGATAGAATATCTTCTGCAAATAAGAAGAAAGACAATATGCAAATTAGCCTTTTCGGTACGGTACTTGATGAAGACGAAGGGTTAGAATTAGAATATCCAGACCTTGCGGAGTTCTCGTCTAAAGAGAAACTCACTCTTGAAAAAACCGTTCTTGGTATATACCTTTCAGGACACCCTCTTTCCGATTATAAAGAGCAGTTTGATAAATTTACATTTAACACCGGCGTTTTAGATTTTTACGAAGAAGACGAAGACGGCAGTAAAACGTATACCGAAATTCAAGAAGGTCAACACGTCGTCATGGGCGGTATTATATCCGAATTTAAACGTTTGGCAACGCGTGGCGGACAAAATATGGCGTTCATTAAGGTGGAAGACCTTTACGGACAAATTGAAGCTATATGTTTCCCCAAGGTATACGATAAATCAAGGGACGTTTTAAGAGAAGAACAAATAGTTCGCGTTACTGGCAAATTGCAAGTTAAAGAAGGCGTACCGCAAATAATCGCGGAAAGCGTTGACGCTTTAGAAGTTAAAGAAACTAAAGAAGAGCAAAAAGATCAAGAATATATGGGAGTAATTATCCCCGACGATAAAGCGGATAAACTCGACGATATTTTAGACATACTTTCAAGTTATGAAGGCGGTATACCAGTAATTATCGCTATGAAAGGTAAAAAATACAACGCTCACTGCTCGGTACGAAAGTGCGAAGGTTTGATTAGCGAACTAAAAAATTACGTAACCGAACAAGACGTGATATTTTTCAGAAAAAAATCATAAAATCAATTAAAATAAGTAGGAAATTTTTTAGCAATATGGTAAAATAATTTCTAATACGAAAAAAGATAAGTGTAGGAGAAACACTATGGATAGGATAGCGGTCTTAACGAGCGGCGGCGACGCTCCCGGCATGAACGCCTGCATTAGAGCAGTAGTTCGTACGGCGCTCAATAATAAAATGGATATTTACGGTATAGAAAGGGGTTACGCAGGTTTAGTCAAGGGCGAAATCCAACGTCTTGGTACGCGTTCGGTATCCGATATGATTCACAAAGGCGGTACTTTCTTGAATACCGCAAGATGTCCAAACTTTATAGATTTAGAAGTTCAGCGCCAAGCAGTCGAAGCCCTTTCCGCTTACGGTATTGAAGGTTTGGTCGTTATCGGTGGCGACGGCACTTTCCGTGGCGCAAAAGATTTATGCGATAACTTTGGTATCAAGGTCGTGGGCATACCTGCAACTATTGATAACGATTTGGCTTATACTGATTTTACAGTCGGTTTTGATACGGCGGTAAACACGGTGCTTTGGGCAATTAATAATCTTCGTGATACCCTTCACTCACACGATAGAGTAGGGCTTTTAGAAGTTATGGGTAGAAATTGCGGTGATATCGCTCTATATGCAGCGCTTGCAGGCGGTGCGGAGTACGTTCTCGTTCCCGAACTTCCTTACGATCTTGACAAAATCGCGTCTTCTATTAAGAAAAGTTATTTGAGGGGCAAAACGTCAAACATGATTATTCTTGCTGAAGGTGCAGGCAACCGTGACGAGATTGCCGATTATATCGGCAAAAAGAGCGGTATCGGCGTTAAAGTAACGAACTTTGGACATATCCAACGCGGTGGTTCACCCGATATGGCAGATAGAGTTTTGGCAGCGCGTTTTGGCTATAAGGCTGTTGAACTACTTCGCGACGATAAAGAAAGTTGCGCAATCGGTATTAAGGATAACAAGATTATAACCGTATCTTTTGAAGAAGTGCAAAAAGCAGAAAAGCATTTTGATAAAGAACTTTATCATATAGCACACATTTTAGGACTGTAATAAAAAAATAATAAATAGTAAATAATAAAACAATTAAGATAAAACATAAGGAGAAACATTATGAAAGGATTGAAAGGCGCGTTAATGTTCGCGCAATCAGGTGGACCTACGTCCGTAATCAACGCAAGCGCTGCAGGTGTATTTATTGAAGGTCTTGACAGCGATATGATCACCGAAGTATACGGTGCTGCACACGGTATCAGAGGTATTCTTAACGAAGAATTCTACGATATTTCCAAAGAAGACAGAGAAGAACTTCTTCTCTTAAAAAACACTCCGTCTTCTGCGTTAGGCTCTGTAAGATACAAACTCAAAGACGCGTCTGTTGACGATACCGATTATAAGAGACTTTTAGAAGTGTTCAAAAAATACAACGTTCGTTATTTCTTCTATAACGGCGGTAACGACAGTATGGACACTTGTAACAAGATCAGTAAATATATGGCAAAGTCTGGTTACGAAATGAACGTTATCGGCGTTCCCAAGACTATCGATAACGACCTTTTCGGTACTGATCACTGCCCGGGTTTTGCATCTGCTGCAAAATATATCGCAACGTCTATTATGGAAATTAACCTTGACGCAAAGGTTTACGATACGCCTATGATTTGCGTTATTGAAGTTATGGGTAGAAACGCAGGCTGGCTCACCGCTGCAGCTCAACTCGCTAATGCAAAGGGACTCGGCGCGGACCTTATCTATCTCCCCGAAGTACCTTTTGACGTTAACAAATTCGTTGCAGACGTTAAAGACGTTATGGCAAAGAACAACAACAAGTGTATCGCAGTAGTTTCTGAAGGCATCAAAAACGCTGACGGCGTACTCGTATGTGAAGCACTTGGTCAAGCAGGCGCACGCGACAGTTTTGGTCACGCTCAACTCGGTGGCGTAGCGGCAACCCTTTCTAACCTTATCAAAGCGGAAACTGGTAGCAAGGTTAGAGCAATCGAACTCTCTTTAATGCAAAGATGTGCGGCACACTGTGCAAGTGCAACCGACGTTGAAGAAACTTTTGAAGCAGGCAAACAAGCAGTTCGCGCGGCTGTAAACGGTGAAACTGATAAGATGGTTTGCTATGCAAGAAAGGAAGGGGATAAGTACGAATGTGAATATAAACTTCTCCCGTTAGAACTCGCAGCAAACACCGAAAAGACCGTTCCTATGGAATGGATTATCAACAACGGCACTGGTATTTCCGACGAATTCGTTAAATACGCACTTCCGCTTATCCAAGGCGAAGTAAATCTTAAGAAAGAAGACGGACTTCCCAGATTCGCTAAACTCAAAAAAGTTTTAGTTAAGAAATAAGTTATAGTATAAATTAAAATGGTTATTACTCGTATGTGTAATTCATTCGTAGTAATAGCCATTTTTTATTTTTAAATTTTAAAATATTATATAATGATTTTTAATATCTTCTATTGAGCACAAAGTTTTTTACAAAAGTATTTGTATATTCTATATGGTGTATGCTAAAATGAAATAAAGAAACGTCCAACGTTTTGACCGTAGTGTTCAAAAAGTTGCGTAAAAAAGGAAGATAAATTACGTCATATAAACGTAAAGCAATAAGAGACGGTGTATACGATTAGTCTTTTTATGCTTTATGATAAAATTATATGGGGGTACAGTCCAATGGGGTATAGTTTACGTTTTTAAAATGATGTTTATTAAATTTTTGTTGGAGAGATGTCTATTATGAAAAAAGTTTTTATAACAATAATTCTATGTTTTGTGTGCACTATCTGCAGTTCTTGCTTTTTAAGTTTTAACTCTCAAAAAAGTGAAGATGAAATCGCAAGGGATTTAATATTGAGAAATTCAAAAATTGAAGTTCCGTTGAATTCAGATATAATATTTCAACTTAGAGATAAGGAAGCAAAAGGATGTGTGCATGGTGGAAATTTTCAATATACGGTCTTTTTATTTGAAAGTGATCCTATGGACTGGTTAAATAAAAATTCTTTTGAAAATTCACTTGATAAAAATAAAAGTAAGCAATTTGAAATGTATTATTCAAGTGTTTTAAGTAGTAAGCCTGAAAAGTTAGGGGAAATACCACAAGAATTTTTGCCGAATCTTAGTGAATTCTATTATTATCTGCAAACCGATGATGTTTATTTTGTGTATACACCACAAAACCTTAAATTAATTGTAATTATACCAAACGATTAAGTAAAGGAGTAAAATTATGGGATTAAATAAAAAAGAATAATGATATTGTTACTTGTGTCAATTTGTTTTTTTATATTGCTAAAGATATTGACAGTAATAAAAAATAATAATTTTAAAATTGTAAATGCACAATTTTCTGACGGGACACAAGTTAAAGTCATTTACGAGCATGCGTTTTGGGATTTTGATTTAAATAAATACGTGTTTTTTAGAGAAGATGTTTCACAATACGTAGGTCATTGGTTTAATAAACAAATAATAGATTCAAACGGAAATATTGTTTGGACGAGAGTACAACTTATGAGTATAACTATAACGGAAGAATATACTACCGCGTGGAGTCCAGTAACTTACGAGCACCTTTGTGTATATGTAAACGGAATGTTGTCTATGCCAGGCGCAACGGAAGGTTTAATTAATATCTTTGAAGTTGACTCGTCTACGATGAAAATTAATCAAAGCCAATATCTTATAGATGTAGCGGCGTATGGATTATTTACTTATGAAGAATTTGCAGAAATTTATCCTATACCTGAAATGATTTTTGAGGCATTTGGTGGTGAATATCTTAAAGTTTCTATTGGTAAAGGGTTAATTAATTATGTGGACCTAAGTGAATTAATTGAAACGTATTCAAATTTTTTTGAATAAAAGTATTAAAGAGAGCGTGTTAAACCGCTCTCTTTTTCGTGTAATGTTTTTAGAATAGGGGAAAAATTACAAAAACTTTTTTAATCTTTGTTCGTATTCTTCTTCTAGAGTTAAAAGGTCGTCTAAAAACTTCAACACTTCGTCGTCAAGGTTTTCGCTCTCGTTTTTCATTGCGGTAAGTTCGGTTATGCCCATTACCGTACCTTTAATCATGATTTCGGCAACGTGCGTACGACTATTATCAAACATAGTATTCATTTTGATACCGCTCCACATCATGGCTTTCTTAAAAGGGTTTATATCTTTGGGCTCTAAGCCTTGTTCAGCCATAAAAGTAGAAATCTCGCCGATAATTTTTTCATACCCTTCGTATTGTTCTTTTAGTTCGTCTTTGATTCCGTCACCGTCAACGGACGGCAACAGGTCGGAAATGCTTTGCAGGGCAATGTGCGCGTTTTTATAAACGTCGTTTATCGCTTTAGTATTATATTCGTTAAGTGCCATAAAATAATCTCCTTAAATTTCTTAAAATAGTTTGTGAAAGGTTTATATTTTTATGCAAAAACGTTTGACATTTAATGATAAATGTTATAAAATATCCAAGTAGCCGCTCGATAGGGGTTATTTTAAGTGCGCAATTAACGCGTCGCCCCAAATAAAAAATTTCGGCGAGACTGGTTAGCAGGAGGTATTAAAATGTACGCAATCGTAGAAAACGGTTCAAAGCAGTACAAAGCGGAAGTCGGTTCAGTCATTAGATTTGAAAAACTTTCGGCAAACGTAGGCGACAAAGTAGAGTTTGACGTTTTGATGGTATCTGATGAAAACGGCATCAAAGTGGCAGACGAAGCAAAGGCATTCAAGGCAGTAGGTGAAGTGCTCGAACAGGGTAAAGACAAGAAAATTGTTGTGTTCAAGTACAAGGCTAAGAAGAACGAGAGAAAGAAACAAGGTCATAGACAGCCTTTCACGGCAGTTAAGATTCTTGAAATCGTTGCGAAGTAATCGGGAGGGTATAATAATATGATGTTTTTATTTAGATTATTTGCACACCACAAAGGTGGCGGTAGTACCAAGAACGGCAGAGACAGCAACGCTAAAAGACTCGGTGTAAAGAGAGTTAACGGACAGGAAATCTTAGCAGGCGGAATTATCGTTCGTCAGCGCGGAACTAAAATCCACCCCGGCAACAACGTAGGTATTGGTAGTGACGATACGTTGTACGCATTAATTGACGGTGTTGTTAAATTCGAAAGAATGGGTAGACACGACAAGAAAGTCAGCGTTTACGCAAAAGAAAACTAATCACTTAACGGGCTGATCTTCAGCCCGTTAATTTTTTACTATGGAAAATATTACTAAAACTTATTTTAAAAGCGAATATTTTAACGTTAAAGACACTTTAGAATGCGGTCAAATATTTAGATTTACTCCATATAAAAAAGGCTACAAAATTTTTTCTAAAGATAAGTGTGCCTACGTTTATAACGAACGCGGCTGCGCGGTCGTTGAAGGTGATTTAAGCAACGGCGATTACTTTGAAAACCTTTTCGACGTTAAACGTGATTATGAAAGCATAGTTAACTCGGCTAAAAAAGAAAACGTTAAAATACTCTCTATTGCAGCGGAGCGCGGTAAAGGTATAAGGATATTAAACCAAGATAGCACTGAAATGCTTTTTTCCTTTATCGTTTCTCAAAACAATAATATCCCGCGCATTAAAAGTATAATCGAAAAGTTATGTACGTCGCTCGGTGCAAAGAAAGATTTTAACGGCGAAGAATATTTTGCTTTTCCCACACCTGAAATAATGGCGAAAAGAAGCGTTGACTTTTATAAAAGCATAGGTCTAGGTTACCGCGCGGAATATATAAAAAATCTTGCAGAAATGATTGTGAACGGTTTTGACGTGAATAATCTTGTAGATTTACCTACTGTAGAACTCAAAAAACGTCTTATGGAAATTAAGGGCGTCGGACCTAAAGTAGCCGATTGCGTGGCACTATTCGGTTTTCACCGCAGTGACAGTTTTCCCGTCGATACTTGGATAGAAAAGGTATATAGAGAAGATTTTAAGGGAACTATAAAGGATAGAGCAAAAATTGCCGTGTATTTAGTTTCTCGTTTCGGCAAAAATGCAGGATATTATCAACAATACCTATTTCACTATAAAAGAATGTTGGAAAAATAAGTTAAACTAATAAAAAACGGCGGCAAAATAATTGTCAAAAACTGCCGTTTATGGTATACTAAACAAGATAAAATAAAAGAAAATTTTTGGAGGGCATAGATTTATGCAGTATTCAACTGAAGTTAAAGAAATGACCTGCGTTTGTAAAGGACCTAAACACGGTCCTGCTCCTATCCCTGAAGAAGGCAGATGGGTAGAAGTAAAGGAAATAAAAGATATTTCCGCATATACGCATGGTGTAGGCTGGTGTGCACCGCAACAAGGTGCTTGCAAGCTTTCGTTAAACGTTAAAAACGGTATTATTGAAGAAGCGCTCGTAGAAACGATCGGCTGTTCGGGTATGACTCACTCTGCGGCAATGGCAGCGGAAATTCTTCCTGGAAAAACGCTCCTTGAAGCGCTCAATACCGACCTTGTTTGCGATGCTATCAACACTGCAATGAGAGAACTTTTCTTGCAGATCGTTTACGGCCGTTCGCAGTCGGCTTTCTCAGAAGACGGCTTGGTTATCGGTGCGGGTATGGAAGACCTTGGTAAAGGTGCACGTTCAATGGTAGGTACTATGTACGGTACTAAAGCAAAGGGCGTTAGATACCTTGAAATGACCGAAGGTTATTGTACTAGAATGGCCCTTGACGAAAATGACGAAGTTATCGGTTACGAATTCGTTTCTCTCGGCAAGATGACCGACTTAATTAAGAAAGGCGAAGAACCTAACAAAGCGTACGAAGCGGCAAAAGGCACTTACGGTCGCTTTAAGAA
>JAFTIG010000034.1 GCA_017457015.1 Clostridia bacterium
GTATATGGTTGATATATATTATGACAGATTAGTGGACAAATCGGGCGATTTTTATTTTCATCGCAACAGTTTGGAAGAAGGCTCTAAAGTAATTTGGCACTTGCATAATTCGGTAGAACTAAAATTCATCGTTGACGGCGATTATTCAGCAATTGTTGAAGACGAAAAGATTTCATGTAAGCGCGGAGACGTAATTTTCGTTGATTCCCGTCAACCGCACACTTATATTTCCGTCACAAAATCAATAAATTACGTTTTGGTAATAGATTACGATTTGTTTAAGTTGATATTCCCACAGGACAAGACTTTGCCTAAACAGTTTTCACTCAATGAAAAATTTGATTTGGTTGAAAAGGTTTTAGAGCAAACTCAAAAAGAGTGGAAAAATATGAACTACGAACAAAAGAAAGGATTCGTTTTCAGAATTTTAGGTATGATGCTTCAATATTGCGGAGTAACGACCGCCAAATATGATGAAGAAAATATCGTTTCTAAAATTATGGAATATATCAGAGAGCATTGTCATGAAGAGATAACGTTAGACAGCCTTTCAAAAACTTTCGGGTATTCAAAAAACTATTTTTCCAACTTCTTTAATAAGCATTTTTATATGAATTTAAGAGAATGTGTAAACAGGTTTAGGATTGAGCGCGCAATACGGTTAAAAAGTAAAAACGCTAATATGTCCTTATGTACTATCGCAGAACAGTGCGGATACAATTCTATGAATACTTTTTATAGGGCGTTTAAGCGCTATTCGGGAGAAATGAATATCGTAGATTCTTAAATTATTGACGGGCTTTAAGTTTAATAATTGAGTAATTATTGATAATTACTAATGTAATTTTGGTATAGACGGAGAAAACTCCGTATGATAAAATATTTATATAATAAATTTATAATTTTGGAATTATGTTTATCGGTTTTACCGAAAATTTATATACATAATTAGCAGGAGGACTTATGAAGAAAAGAATGACAAAAGTGCTATCGCTTGCAATGTGTTTGCTTATTGCGGTAGTGAGCATGGCAAGCATTTTAGGATGCTCGCCCAAGCGTGAAGAAGCAGTTGACAAGACCAAAACGCAACTTTACATTGCAACGTACGGCGGCGGTTACGGCACGGCTTTTTTGCAGGATTTAGAAGACAGGTTTGAAAAATGGACGATCGATAACAAAAAGACTTATGAAGACGGCAAGACAGGCGTTCAGATTTTTAAGACCGCAAGTAAGAGTAAATACACTGCAAACGCACTTCTCGATACGATAGACTCGGATAAGTACGAAGTATATTTCGTTACGGGTGACGCACTTGATATGTACGTTGCAGACAATAAACTCAAAGACATTACTAGTATAGTTACTGCTCCTAACCAGTTTGATGAGAGCGGAAAATCCGTAGCGTCAAAATTGCGTCCAGAAATGGAAGCACACCACAATCTTGGTACGGAAACCGCTCCTAAGTATTATTCGTTACCTTTCGTCGACGGCAGTAGCGGTATATCGTACGATAAAGACGTATTCAGGGTAAACGAATTATACTTTGCAAAAGGCGGTGCACCTAGTGAGTTCAGCGCGTTCACTCAAGCGAATAACGCTGACGCCGTTTCAGGTGAGTTTGAAAACTACCTATTCACTGGTGACGTTGCTGACGGTTCTGCAGGTCCTGACGGCTTGTACGGCACGGACGACGACGGACTACCCGCAACGCTTGCAGAATTCGATATTCTTTTAACTATTATGAAAGAAGAAGGCGTTAAATCCTTAATCTGGTCAGGTCAGTACGAAACCGAATATTCGCCTTTCCTTGCAAGAAGTTTTGCAAACAACTATCACGGACTTACCGAATCTTCAATATTAGGTAACGGCGGTGGGGAAGAAGGCATTTCAACCACGATTATTACCGGCTTTAATGGAGACGAGCCCATCTTGGAAAAAAATTATAAAATTAGTTTAGACAATATTGAAGACGTTACCAAACAAGCAGGTTATTACTACGGCTTAAAGATGTATGAAATGATTTTAGCATCTGGTACTGAAGATTCTTCAGTATGGCAAAACTGGTCGCACACCGAAGCGCAGTACAAATACGTTTGTAGTTTACCCGACGGTGAGATTGACGACATCGCGTTTATACTCGACGGTACTTGGTGGGAAAACGAAGCAAACTCTGCAGGAACGTTCAGCGATTGCATTAAATACTACGGCAAGAATTATTCGCGTGAAAATAGAAACTTTGCGTACTTCCCGATGCCTTGGGTTGACGAAAGTCAAATAGGTAACAAGTATACCATGGCAGGTGGCGGTGGCTCTTTCCTAGTACCCGAAAGATTCCCCGAAGAAAAGTCTGAACTCTTAAAAGACTTTATCCAGTTCGCTTTCTCTGACGAATCGTTACAACGCATGACCATCAATATCGGTATTCCATCACCTTTCATTTATGAAATGGATGGCGTACCCGATCCCGTAAATAAACCTGAAGAAACCTATTACGATTTAATGACTGGTTATACTAGAAGTTTCTATAACGTTTATAAGAGAGCAGATATAGTTTATAACTTTGTTGAGCCCGAATTGACTTCACAGTTATCAGACATAAAAAACGTAATAACCTATATGTCTTCTTGTGACGCAAACGGGGACAGTTATACGACGTTCCCGTCGGCATATCACGGTTCAAGCCATATATCAGCAAAAACGTTCTTTTTAGGACTTTACAACCGCGCAACTAAAAAATAATATTTTTTACTTGGAGAAAAAATAAAGTGAAAAAACTTACGTCATTATTATTTAAGCCGTTTTCATGGATATTACACCTTATAGGCGATTTGTTTTATGCATTGAAAGTGGCAGTGCATTCGGCTTTTAGGAAGAAATTTCCTAAAAAACCGTCTACGCTTAAAAAGGATAAGGTAAAAGACTACATATTCTATATCGCATTAATGGTATTTCCGCTCGCAATGTTCGTACTCACGAAAATCGTTATAAGCGGACAGGCAATTTTACTTGGATTTCAAGAGTTTGACGCCACTACTGATGAATTTTTACGCATCGGTCTTAAAAACTTTAATGATTTATTTGCTTATTTAGGTCAGGATAGAATAAAAGAAATGTTTAGATTATCTATGATTTCTTGGACGTCTAGTATGATTCTTTGTAACATCGTGCCTATAACTTTCTCGTTCTACGTTTATAAAAAGTTTTTGGGGCACAGCGTTTTCAAAGTATTATTGTTCTTGCCAAACTTGTTCTCGTCAATGATAACAGTTTCGCTCTTTAAGATGATTTGTAACCGCGTTATCCCTGAACTTTTCGGTATAGAAGCACTTATAACTCTATCGGCGGATACTACGTTTGGTGCTTTGCTTTTTTACAATCTTTGGAGCGGACTCGGTAGTGGATTACTTACTCACCTTGCGGTAATGAACGCAATTGATCCGTCAATATCCGAGTCGGCACAACTTGATGGCGTAGGCTTTTACGGTGAACTTTGGCATATCGTTTTACCGTCCTGTTATAGGGTTATAACCTTAGGGCTAGTTACGAGTTTTGCAGGTATTTTTACAGGCTCGCTTGGTCTGTTCGCGTTCGTTGGAAAGGCGGAGCCGAGAGCCGCAACTCTACCGGGACACCATTTCTATCTAAAAACGCTCGACGCGACTACCGATGCGGATTACGCGTTTTTATCCGCGTGGGGTTTATTTATTACCGCAATATGCACGCCGTTAACGCTTATACTGCGTCACGTCATCAACAAATATGGACCGTCGGAGGAATAATAAGATGAGAAAGAGAAAGACTTCAATCAAGAAAAATGCAAGCATTTTCGCTATATTTTTATTCGTTATTCTTACGATATATGTAATATCTAAAATGTCAATGTACGTTTGGGGATTTTACACGTCGTTTAAAACCCAAAACGAACTTATGCACAGTACCATTTCGTTCCCAAAGGGATGGCCGTGGGAATGGGCGTGGGATAACTACTCAACGACCTTTGCAAATATAGAAATTCCTATATTCTTACCCGACGGCTCGTCAGGTTATGCAGTGTTTGGAACGTTACTTTTCAACACGTTATTATATACAATAGGCGGTACGTTGGTAAACGCTTTCTGTACTTGGATGGTTGCGTATTTGATGGTTAGATTTAATAAAATAAAATTAAACGCACTACTTTACACAGTAAATATTATGCTTATGACTATCCCTATTTACGGCACGCTACCCGCAGCACTTAAAATTTTCAAACTCTTAAATTGGTATAATAACTACTCTTTCTATTTTTTCAATAGCGTAGCCTTTACGGGTACTAACTTATTGTACTTCCACGCGTTTATAAGCGGACTAGGAAAAGAGTACTACGAAGCGGCGTACGTTGACGGGGCAGGTAACTTCACTATTATGATGAAGATAACCTTCCCGCTTACCCAAGGGATGTTCTGGGTATTCTTCTTAACGAGTGCAATCGCCAACTGGAACGACTATTCGCTCCCGATTATATGGATGCCCGACTATCCGACTCTCGGTTACGCGTTGTTCTACTTAACCAGTGGTGAAGGCGCAAACGAAACGAGTGCGGCGTTTATGCCACAACAAATAGCAATATCAATGTTACTTATGGCACCGCTACTTATATTATTCTTTATGTTCCAAGATAAAATGCTTGGCAATTTGAGAATAGGCGGTATTAAAGGTTAACGGTATAATCTCGAAAAGGAGGTATTTAAGATGGTTTCTTTTAGGGGGGGGGTAAACCCTATTCGCTAACAATTTATATGTGAAACAAAAGTGACAGGAGGACTAAATGAATACTTATAAAAACAGTTTTAAAAAGCGTCGTAAACTGACTATATTATCATTGCTCGCGCTTATGATTATATGCGTTGCGTGTTCGGTTGCGAGTTTAGGTTTTGCGGGCGAAGGCAGTTACAGTGGCGTTGAATTAAAAGAATATTACAACCTAGGGCAAGAAATTACCATCTCCGACGCAAATTTAAGCGTCGGCGGTAGCAATTATTCGGTTAAACCCCAAGTAACTTATCCCGACGGCTCTGTCGTCGTTAAGAACGAACACTCGCTTAAACAACTCGGTAAATATACCGTAGTTTATCAGACTGAAGTTGACGGAGTAAAATACTATCAAGAAAAAGAGTTCAAAGTATACGATTACTTATTCTCCAAGTCTTCATCGGGTGAAACGTTCTACTACGATAAAGATAAACAACAAAACGGCACGGTAGAACTTTCCGGTCTCCGTTTTCATTTAGGTTCGGGCGAATCATTATTATATAATAAAGTAATTGATTTAAGCGAATACAAAGCAGAAGATACTTTCATAAAATTTGAAATTATCCCTGAAGTATACGGCGTTAGAGACGCAACTACTCTTTATATAATTTTAACCGACCTATACGATTCAAGTAATAAAGTTACTATTAGATTAGTAAGAGCACCCGACGCGCCTAACCCTAACACCGTTTCTAACGAAATTACTTATATTAACGCAGTACACGGTGCACACGCGTTGCAAGGCATGAAAGACGGTCGTTACTATTACGGTAAATCGTTTAGAAACGGTATGTACGGCAGAATGCCTAACGGCGCACCGTTTGAATTTAGATTCGACTACGTCAACAAGCGTTTCTATTCGTACTGGGATAACGGCACGAAACAAGAAACTAATTTGATTACCGACTTTAATACTGATTTTGGTAACGATCCATGGCAGGGCTTTACAGCGGGTAAATGTAAACTCAGCATCTATGCAGAAGGCTTTATGTCTACCGACGTCAACAAGCCCTTCCGCGGTATGCTTTTAGAAATTGACGGTAAAGATTTAACTAAAGAAGAAGTCGGCACGTTTAGCACTCAACAAGTGCTTTCTGCACCGCCTATTTCTATATTATATAATGAATACGGCTCTGCAAGCGGTATACCCAACGCAGTAGTAGGCTATTCTTATAAACTTTTTGATGCAGAATATCTATCCGTTTACGGTGGAGAAAAACTCTACACCAACGTTTATTATGCCTACACTTCTTCATCTAGGTACGAAGTGCCCGTAGACAACGGATATTTTACCCCAGATAGGCTCGGCGTTTATACTATCGTATACACGTTAGTGGACGTTTTTGGCAACGTTACTAAAACGGAAGTCGACGTAACTGCAATCCCCGATAACGGCTACGGCTTGTATTTAAAAGTACCCAACTATGAATCCTATCAAACGGGTAACGTAGGTGAACGCTTTGCATTAGTAGATGCAAGTAAAGTAGAAGTTTTAGGTAACTACGGCACGGCAGAAGTGGTAGTTATTGCAGAACACCCCGACGGAGACGTAATCGACGTAACCGCTAACAACTTTATTCCGTTAAAGGGCGGTAAGTGGAAGATTACTTATACTGCAAAAGATTATGCAGGCAGAATAGGTAAGTTTGATTATGAAATAACCATTCAAGCGTCTGATAAGGTTATCTTTAACGCAATAAAAGATATGCCTAAATACTTTATAGTTGGAACTAACAACGTTATTCCTGACCTACAGTATATCGATTATTTAGATAGTTATATCGAGCAGACCGCAACTACCGTATACGCTATGAAAGGTGGTGTAAAAGTTGCTGATATTACCGACGGATATTTCAATCCGACCGAAGAAGGCGTTTACGAAATCGTTTATAAAGCAACGTCTATTTCAGGTCAAGAAAACCAAACGTCCAAGAGTGTACTAGCAATAGACGTAGGTTACGGCAAAAATATCAGCACTTGGGATAGAGCTAAATATTTCTATTCCGAAAACAGCGATATTACAACCAAATACAATAGTAACGGCGTATACGTTACCGTAAATGGAAACGGTAAGTTTGATTTTATCAGACCTGTTAACGCAATATCTTTTAGTCTTACTTTGTCGATTTCCGGAACGGAAAAAGCAGCGTCTAAAGTTAGCATCATTTTAACCGACGTAAATAATTCGTCGCAAAAAGTAAAGATTTCACTCGTCAATAATCAAGGCGCGCTCAATCTTCTCATTAACGAAAGAAGAACTGCAGTGGTAGAAAACCAGACGTTTAGCGATATGAAAGCGACCGTCGCATTAAGTTCAGGCGTGTTAAGTTGTGGCGCTGCAAACCTTACGTTAACCGATTATTTAGATGGGAGTAAGTTCGACGGCTTTGACAGTTTACTTGCAGACCTTACTATTGAAACCGAAGTAGACGAAGGCGTTACCGGCAACACGACCGTTTTATTCGATATATTAAACGGTCAATCGTTTGCAAAACCACTCCGTAAGTTCGACGGTGTTGCACCTAATATTGTTTACAGTGAAACCTTACTCAACAAGTTAGACTCGGGCGAAATCGTGAAGATACCGCATGCAAGAGTAGTAGACGTAATGTCCCCGAACGCTACGGCGTCGCTTACCGTGTTAGGACCTGACGATAACCCCGTAAAAGACGTTGACGGTAACTTGCTTGAAAACGTAGCGATTGACCAAGACTATTATATTGAATTATCAAATGCAGGTTTATATAACTTGGTATATACCTACGCAGACGATAACGGCAATGCTAATTCTGCTGGCCTTGTAATCGACGCAGTTAGTCGCAATAAGCCCGTAATAACTATTACAGGCGGAGCAAGATCGGTAAAGGTTGGTGAATCATTTACCGTAGCTACGGCAAAAGTTACGGGTGAGTTTACCAGTTACGATCTTTATATATTCGTACTCGCACCTACCGGCAATTTAAAGAAGGTAGAGATGTCTAAAGATGAAGCGAATTATATGAAAGTATCTACAACCCAAAGCGGTAAATACAAGATAGTATATCTCGTAATAGACCAGTGGGGTAACCAAGCGATTGCTGAATACCAAGTAACGGCGTCATAAGGAGAAATACAATGAAAAAATTAAAAAGAATATTAGTATTAATAATGAGTTTCGTTTTATTGTCCACGTCGTTTTTAGCATGTTCTGATGAAACGAGTAGTACGGACGGAACTGGTAGTCCTACCGCCCCCGCTATTAAAGAAACTAACGAATATTTATTAAGAAACGGTAGCAGTGACTACGCAGTAGTAGTTCCCGATGCTCCTATTAACTGGGAAATGCAAGCGGCAAACGAAATGGTTGCAAACATAAAAGCAGCGTCGGGCGTAGTTCTTCCGATCATTAATGAAAGCAACGTTACGGACGGTCAAAAGATGCTCGTTATCGGCAAAACTAACCTTACCGAAACTGCAGGCGTATCCGCACCAGTTACAACGTACGGGGCAAGGGGATTCGTAATCAAAGAGAAAGACGGCAACGTATATATCGTTGGCGGAGAAACACAAGGCACGCTTTACGGCGTTTACGAATTCTTGCATCAACAGTTCGGTTACGAACCCTACGCAATAGACGAAATCTATATCGACACGGGCGTAATAGAAGAAAAACTTTTGGCGTTTGATATGTCTGAAATTCCCGATATTCCGTATATGCAGGGCGTACACGAATATTACCGTTTCTATAACGCACAGGCAGGTCACCGCATGCGTTTTAACTGTCACGAAGAAATATTCGTAGACCAAAATCAACCTTGGCACAACGTATTCAGTTACTTACCGCGTAGCGTATACGACGATCCTTCAAAGCCTGAAACTTATCATCCCAAGTGGTTTGCGAACAGTATGGAACTCCACTATACCGCACACGGCGATCTTGAAGAGTTAAAACTTATGCAAGACACAGTATATGAAGCGATGAAAGATAAAATCGACAGTTGCTTTGCACAGGGCAAGTATTACGAATATATCGGCTTTATGAGAAACGACTACGATAACAGTTTCGCAACGAGCGACGAGCCTAGAACTGATTCTAAGGGCAATCCGCTTTGGGAGAACGAGCCGGGGCACGTTGACTCAGTAGCCGCGATGAAGGCTAAATACGGTGAAAAGGCGTATAACGCGGCAATCTTCTTACACTTCATCAATCCTATACAGGAAAGGATATCAAACTACGTTAAAGAAACCTACGGCAGAAAGATGTCGATAATGTTCTTTGCGTACTTTGAAACCGAAGCCGCACCCGTCAAAGAAGTAAACGCTAAATACTATCCGTTAGACATGATTAGCGAAAAAGACTCTGCAAACCCGATGTTCGCAGATCCAATTTTCGACGACGTATACGACGGAGCGAACGACGGCAAACTTAGATGCCATCCCGATGCAACGGTATTTACCGCACCGATAAGAACGGAATTCTGGCGCGAATATGATGAAGATACCGCACCTGGAATAATAGAGAAATGGAAAGCAGTAGCAGACAAACAGTCTTTCTGGTTCTACAACTTCTATTTTAACTCAACTACTTTTATGTATTACGACGTAACGTATAGCATGCAGTCCTATTTCAAAGCGGCAAAATCGGTTAACGCACAGTACGTTTTCTTTGAATCGCCTATGACTAAAAACGCTTACTATCCGTTCGGCAACCTAAACGTATACTTATTCAGTAAACTCGGTTGGGACGTAAACGCGGACGTGCAGACGCTCGTAGACAACTACTTTGAGCATTACTATAAGAACGCGGCAGGCTCTATGCGTGAATACTTTGATTCACTGACGGCGTACTACGCATACCTAAAGAACTATACCGACTTTACGGGCGTAATCGGCTCAGGCTCACAAAACCTTGACGCGAGATTTTGGCCCGAAGGTATATTGCAAGGCTGGCTTAACAGCATTAAACAAGCATACCTTGATATAGAACCGTTAAAGTACACCAACAAAGCGTTATACGACGAAATTTATAGCAGAATTTTATACGAAAGTTTGAGTCCTAGATATCTCTTAATGAGATTCTGTGCAAAAGACGCGTTCACTACCGATACGTTTAATGCAGAACTTACACAATTTAAGGCAGACTGTGCAAAACTAGAAGTTACAAGAGCGGGTGAAAACGTAAGCGACATTACTCAACTCGTTTTAACAAGATAGTAAACAGATAGGAGAAAGATATGAGAAAAATTATATCCATAATTATGGCGCTGTTTATTATGCTCGTACCGTTTGTCGGTTGTAGCGACGCACCTGCGTCGAATACTCCGAAAGACGATAAGTATCTAACGCTCAACAAAACGAGCGTGACCTTATCGACGTTTGGTGAAGCAGACATAATAGCATCATATCAAGACATAGACGACCTTACTTGGACCAACAACAATAGCCAAGTAATAAGTATGACCGAGCACGGCAACTACGTTAAAGTAACGGCAATTAAGGCAGGTATCTCGTCGGTAACGGTATCGGGTGGTGGCAAATCCGCTACCTGCGCGGTAATCGTAAACGAGTCCAGCGACGTGCTGTCAGTAGAGATTGATAGACTCGGCGACTTAGAAGTTAGCGTTAACGGCACGTTGTACGTTCCGGCAGTGGCAACTTTCCGTGGCGAAACGCTTGAAGACGCATCTATACTCTATGCGGTAAAAGATACTGCTATCGCAACCGTAACGACCGACGGCGTAGTGACCGGCGTTAAGGGCGGTCAAACTACCTTGACTGTACAAGCAGAATACAAGGGCGTTAGATCTTCAGTTAAAGAAATCAACTTGACGGTAAAAGACGGCCCTGCACTCGTACTCAGTTCGACCTACTTTAATATCTACGAAAAGGACGCGTCCGTTATCGAAAAATTCTATCCGTATAGACAAAACTTCAGTTTCTATATAGTAGACGGCGAAAACAAAGTCACTGACTTTACTTCTACCGTAACGGCGACAGAAGACTCGGTTGCAAAGTTTGAAAACGGCAAGATTGTAGCACTTAGCGCAGGCTCAACTATATTTACCGTAACGGTAACTTATAACGATACAGAGTACGTTGCATACCTTTACGTCACCGTAAACAAAGTTCCGACCGTAGAAATAAAATTGAGTGATGAAAAATTAACCCTTTACGCAAATATAGACATTACAGGTTTCCAAACTTCAAAAGCACTAAGCGCAACGGTATTCGTTGACGGCAAGATAGAGTCTACCGACGTTAAATGGAAAGTTGAAGAAGGTATCGGCTCGGCAACCGTAAACAGCAGGGGCACTGTAACCGCTCAATCGGCAGGTAAAGCGTCAGTCGTTGCAACCTACACTTACAATGGTAGCGAATATAAATCAACTTGCGCGGTAAAGGTAGTGGAAAGATTCCGTTACTCAGAACTTAAAGCCGACGTAAATAAAGACGGTAATATCGATATCGACACTAATATACTTTACGCCGACCTTATTTCTTCTAGCAACAAAATTCAGATTAATGACGTATCTTTGACCGACTCGCACGACAAAGACCTTATTAGATTCGGCGTGCCTAACTACGGCGAGTATGCTCCGCAAATCTTTAGATTGTTCTTTAGAATGACCGACGTCAACGATCCAACCAACTGGATAGAGTTTATCGTAGGCTACTACGCTAACGGTGCACCTGGCGCTATCATAAGTTACGCAATGAATACCAGCACTTGGGATTTAGGCACTATGATAGGTTTAGGCGTTAACAACAAGGGCACGCTAATGCCGATGCAACAAATCGGTGGAAGAAGTGACTCTAACTATAACAACCCGTCGGGTGTGCATAACAGTGGAACTGGTATGAAGTGGTTTAACGATCATACCCAAACAGACTACACCAACAACATGTTAGGTTTCTCACTCGTAGACGATGAAATTCACTTCAACTACAAGAGTTCTAGCGATAAGTGGGCAAGAGTAAGTTTAGCAGTCTTTACTAAAGCGCAACAAGCCGAACTATTAGCAAGTGGCACGACTTACGCTAATCCCGTATGGAACGGATTTAGTTCTAAAGGCGTAACTAAAGTAAATATCACTATTAGCGCACAACTACTTGAAGCGAACAAAGTAGCACCGCTCATGATCGATACTTTAAGCGGTAACCCAACGAGTGTTAGCGACGTCGCAAAACTGTCCGTAGCGTCTAATTAAAGGAGAACTGCTATGAAAAAAAGTATTAAAAGATTAATAAGCGTGGTTTTGTTAGCGTTCGTATTAATAGCGAGCATAGCAATGATAGGTTGTAGTGAAGAGCAATCTTCTACTTCCAACACACCTGCAACTCCCAAGAGCAAACTCACTTTAAGCGCAACCAGCCTAAATTTGTACGTTTTAGATAGTGAAACGTTAACTCTTGAAACGAGTGAAGACGGAGAAATTTCTTGGACGTCAACTAGCGACAGTTTAATAGAACTTATCCCTAACGGCAAATCGGCAACTATAAACGCTCTCCGTAGGGGAGAAGTTACGGTTATCGCAACGCAGGGCAAAAATAGCGTATCGTGTACGATAAACGTATTCCCGACCTATCACGCCTTTGACGTAATTTTAGAGTCGGCAGATAACGCACAACTAAAGGTAGGCGAAACCTATACGTTTAATACTACCGTGACGGTTGACGACGTAGAGTTTACTTTGAGTACGTTTGAATATTCGGTAATTCAATCTTCCCCGGCAGGTAGCGTAAGCGTAGCCGATAACGGTTTAATAACGGCTGTAAAACAAGGCACTGCAACCGTCGGCGTACGCGCAGTATACGGCGATACCTATACCGAGTGGAAATTAGTCACCGTCTACGTATTCCCGACCGATTACAGTAACGACGACCAAGAACAACCGTCACTTGACGACGGTGGGTACATAGAAGACGTGTTTGATACCGAAGAAATTATCCCAGAGCCACCTGAAGGCGGATTTATAGAAGACGTTTTCGGTGAGTGATAAAAAAACCTTCCGACGCGCGTGATATTCGCGCGTCGGAGTAAGGATTTTAAAACCACTTGGCCTAGGCAAAAGTTCTTGCCTAGGCGTGGTCAACAAAAAACAAAAAATAAGAAATACACTTTCACTTTATAATCAATACCTACGCGACCTAATGTTTTATAAGGGGGGGGGGTACTTCTTTGAAAGGCA
>JAFTIG010000035.1 GCA_017457015.1 Clostridia bacterium
AGCCTTGCGTAAACGGTTGCCCCGTTATGGTTCATATCCCTGAATTTATCGCAAAAATTCGTGAAAAGGATTTTGAAGGCGCTTATCAAATTATATCCGAATCCAGTTCGCTCCCTGCAGTTTGCGGTCGTGTTTGTCCGCAAGAATCGCAGTGTGAAAAATATTGCATCCGCGGTATCAAGGGCGAGCCCGTAGGTATCGGCAGATTAGAGCGTTTCGTTGCAGACTATCATAACGCTAACTGTAAGGAAAAACCCGTTAAGCCACAAAGCAACGGCATTAAAGTTGCAGTCGTAGGTAGCGGACCTTCAGGTCTTACCTGTGCAGGCGACCTTGCTAAAAAGGGTTATGAAGTTACCGTATTTGAAGCCTTCCATTTAGCAGGTGGCGTTCTCGTTTACGGTATCCCTGAATTTAGACTTCCCAAGTCTATCGTTCAAAAAGAAATCGATACTCTTATCGACCTTGGCGTAAAGGTGGAAACCAACATGGTTATCGGCAAGGTAATTTCTATTGAAGAACTTATTGCTGAATACGGCTTTAAAGCAGTATTTATCGGCTCTGGTGCAGGTCTTCCCAAATTCATGAATATCCCCGGTGAAAACCTTAACGGCGTATATTCTGCAAACGAATTCCTTACCCGTATCAATCTTATGAAAGCGTATAAAGAAAATTCGTCAACCCCGATTAAGCGCGGAACGAAAGTCGTAGTCGTTGGTGGCGGTAACGTTGCTATGGACGCGGCAAGATGTGCAAAGCGTTTGGGCGGTGACGTTCATATCGTATATAGACGTACGCTCGACGAACTTCCTGCAAGAAAAGAAGAAGTTGAACACGCTATGGAAGAAAGTATTATTTTCGACCTTTTGACCAACCCCGTACAAATTAACGGTGACGAAAACGGCTGGGTTAAGTCTTGCACTTGTATTAAGATGGAACTCGGTGAGCCCGACGCGTCTGGCAGACGTCGTCCCGTTGCCGTTGCAGGCAGTGAATTCGACATTGAAGCAGACGTGGTTATCATGGCGCTCGGCACTTCGCCCAACCCGCTTATTAAAGCGACGACTAACGGTCTTGAAGTAAATAAGCACGGCGGAATTATTACCGACGAATTCGGCGCAACGTCCGTTCAAGCGGTTTACGCAGGCGGTGACGCCGTTACGGGTGCTGCTACCGTAATTTTGGCAATGGGTGCAGGTAAGACTGCTGCTAAAGCCATTGACGAATATTTAAATAAATAATAAGGCAAGCCGCCCGCTTTTATTATCGGGCGGTTTTACTGACTTATAAATGAAACCAAAACAATAAATACAGGAGAGAATGATATGTTTGATTACACCGTACTCGATCGCGCGATTGAAGAATTCGGCAATAAGGAAAGTTCGCTTATTGCAATTTTACAAAGCGCACAAGAACATTACAGATATTTACCCAAAGAAGTTTTCCCGTACCTTGCGGAAAAACTCGATATTTCCGAAGCCAAGATTTTCGGGGTTGCAACCTTTTACGAAAACTTTTCATTAGAACAAAAAGGTAAATACGTTATAAAGGTGTGTGACGGAACTGCTTGTCACGTTCGTCACTCCGTTCCTATTTTAGAAGCGCTCCGCAAAGAATTAGGACTTTCTGAAACCAAAAAGACGACCGACGACCTTATGTTTACCGTAGAAACGGTAGCGTGTTTAGGCGCGTGTTCGTCTGCACCCGCAATCACGCTCAACAACGAGATTTATCCTACTATGACTCCGGAAAAAGCGGTTGCACTTATTAAGGAATTAAAGGAGAACGGCTGATGTTAAAAACGAGAGAAGAATTACAGGCGCTTAGAAAAATCGCCGCAGATAAACTTGCAGCGGAAAAGAAAAGAATTATCGTATGCGCAGGCGCAGGATGCGTTTCTAAAGGCGCGCTCAAAATTTACGATAAGTTTGCCGCTATAATGAAAGAGAAAGGTGTGGACTTTTCTTTAGAACTTCAAAAAGAACCGCACTCCGATTCAGTAAGACTTAAACAGAGCGGATGCCACGGTTTTTGTGAAATAGGACCGCTCGTTAGAGTTGAACCACAGGGTTGGTTATACGTTAAAGTAGCCGTTGAAGACTGCGCTGAAATTATTGAAAAAACTATAGTTAACGGCGAGTGCGTCGATAGGCTTGCTTACACCGAAAACGGAAAGGTATATAGAGAACAAAAGGAAATACCTTTCTATAAAAAACAAACCAGAATGATTTTGGATAATTGCGACAAGATCGACGCAACGTCTATTGAAGAGTATCTCGGTATGGGTGGTTATACCGCGCTTGAAAAGGTACTTTTCGATATGGATAGCGAAGCCATTATAAACGAGATTTCCGACTCTGGTCTTCGCGGTCGCGGCGGCGGCGGTTTCCCTGCCGGCAGAAAATGGGCTCAAGTTGCAAGACAAAATAACTTCCCCAAATACGTTGTATGTAACGGTGACGAAGGTGACCCCGGTGCGTTTATGGATAGGTCCGTTATGGAAGACGATCCACACCGTATGATAGAAGGTATGATTATTGCAGGTTATGCGACTGGTGCTAACGACGGTTATATCTACGTTCGTGCAGAATATCCCAAGGCTGTCGCAAGACTTCAACTTGCAATCGATCAAGCAACCGAACTTGGACTTTTAGGCGACGATATTTTGGGTACGGGCTTTAAGTTTAAGATGCATATTAATAAAGGTGCGGGCGCGTTCGTTTGCGGTGAAGGTTCGGCACTTACGGCGTCTATTGAAGGTAAGCGCGGTATGCCTAGAACTAAACCGCCGAGAACTGTTGAACACGGGCTCTTTGATAAACCGACCGTTCTTAACAACGTTGAAACTTATGCAAACGTTTCCACTATTATAAATAACGGAGCAGAGTGGTATAAAAAGATAGGTACGGAAAACAGTACGGGCACTAAAACGTTTGCTCTTACCGGTAATATCCAAAATGCAGGTTTAATAGAAGTTCCTATGGGTACAACTCTTAAAGAAGTAATTTTCGATATCGGTGGCGGTATGCGTGACGGCGGTGAATTTAAGGCAGTTCAAATCGGTGGTCCGTCGGGCGGTTGCTTAACGGAAGAACATTTCGATTTACCGTTAGACTTTGACTCACTCTCTAAAGTAGGCGCTATTATCGGTTCTGGCGGACTCGTAGTTATGGATAAAAAGACGTGCATGGTTGAAGTAGCGCGTTTCTTTATGGACTTTACCCAAAAAGAATCTTGCGGTAAGTGCGTACCTTGTAGAGAAGGCACGAAGCGCATGCTAGAAATCTTAAACCGTATAGTAGACGGTAAAGGTGAAGACGGCGATATTGAAATGCTTAAAGAACTTGGTGAAACTATTTCTAAAACTGCTCTTTGCGGTCTTGGTAAGACGGCGGCAGGTCCGGTTCTTTCGACTATAAAGTATTTTGAAGACGAATATAAAGCACATATTTACGATAAGAAGTGCCCTGCAGGTGCTTGTCAGAAATTAAAGACTATTACTATTGACGCAGAACTTTGCAAAGGTTGCTCAAAGTGTGCTAGAAATTGCCCTGTAAACGCTATTAGCGGAGAGATTAAAAAGCCGTTCGTTATAGATCAGAAAAAGTGTATCAAGTGTGGTGCATGTATCTCTAACTGCGCGTTTAAGGCTATAAAGGAGATTTAAGACTATGAGTGAATACATGATTATTGACGGCATTAAAGCCGAAATTGAAGGGGAAAAGAACGTTTTAGAACTCGCTAGAAAGGTTGGTATTGAAATCCCCGCTTTCTGTTACGATCCCGAACTTTCCATTTACGGTGCGTGCAGAATGTGTATGTTTGAAGATGAGCGCGGTCGCTTTGACGCAGCGTGCTCCACTATTCCAAGAGCAGGTATGGTAGTTAAAACCAACACGCCTAGACTTAGAAAATATAGAAAAATGATATTAGAACTCTTACTTGCAAACCATTGCAGAGACTGCACGACTTGCCATATGAGCGGTAAGTGCAGACTTCAAGAGTTCGCGCATAGATTTAATATCGAAAACATCCGTTTCCCGAATAACTATGCGGACATGAAAGCGGATGAAAGTTCTTATAGTATTTTAAGAACTCCCGACAAGTGTATTCTTTGCGGTAAGTGTGTTAGAATGTGTAACGAAGTGCAGAACGTCGGCGCAATCGATTACGCTTTCCGTGGTTCTAAAATGAAGATAGCAACGGCGTTTGACGGAGACATAGTAAATTCGCCATGCGTAGGTTGCGGTCAGTGTGCGGCAGTTTGTCCGACGGGTGCTATCACTATTCGTGACGACGCAGATCTTGTTTGGAAGGCAATAGGTGATCCCAACGTAGAAGTTTCCGTTCAAATTGCACCTGCAGTAAGAGTAGGTTTAGGTACAGAATTCGGTTACCAAGAAGGCAAAAACGTTATGGGACAACTCGTAACCGCTCTTAAAGAAATGGGCTTTGATAAGGTTTACGACACTAATATTGGTGCGGATTTAACCATTATGGAAGAGTCTAACGAACTTATCGGCAGAATAAAAAAAGGCGGTAAACTCCCGATGTTTACGTCTTGCTGTCCTGCGTGGATTAAGTATGCAGAAAACAAGTATCCCGAACTTTTAGATAATATTTCAACCTGTAAGTCTCCTATGCAAATGCTTGCAGCGCTTGTTAAAAAGACTTATAAGGGTGAAAAGAAACACGTTCACGTTGCAATAATGCCGTGTTCTGCTAAAAAGGCGGAAGCGCGTCGTCCGGAATTTAACGGTGACGTTGATTTCGTTCTTTCCACGCAAGAAGTAGTTCGTATGATTAGCGAAGCAGGGATTAACTTTAAGTACCTTGAAGAAAGTCTTTGCGACAATCCGTGTGTAGAATACACGGGTGCGAGCGTTATATTCGGTGCGTCTGGTGGCGTTATGGAAGCAGCGCTCCGTACGGCAGTTGAAACTATAACGGGCAAACAACTTGAAAACGTAGAATTCAAAGAAGTCCGCGGTATGGAAGGCGTTAAAGAAGCGACTTATGCAGCAGGAGATCTTAAAGTTAAGGTTGCAGTAGTGTCAGGTCTTAAGAACGCGTCGGTAGTTTGCGATAAAGTTAAGGCAGGCGAAGCGGATTATCAGTTTATTGAAGTCATGAGCTGTCCCGGTGGCTGTGTAAACGGTGGCGGACAACCGTTCGTTGACGCGTTTACGCGCTCTGATATCGACTATAAGGGTATGAGAGCAAAAGGTCTTTACGACGACGACAGTTCTATGCGTAAGAGAAAGAGTCACGAAAACGTTACCATTAAGTCTGTTTACGACAACTATCTTGGAGAAATCGGTGGCCATACCGCTCACACACTCTTGCACACGCATTATACGCCTAGCAAGAAAAATTAAAGTTGACAAAGGGTAAAGCATTGCTTTGCCCTTTTGCTTACAAAGGAGAATTATGGGTAGAAATATCGGTAGAGCAGCAAGTTTTACACTTATTGCGATAGTATATATTGTCGCGAGCGCGGTTGGCATAGTAGTTTTTAATTCGTTGCAACTCGACTTGTGGCTTGCACTTTTAATTGCTGACGTGGCAGCGACGGCGGTGACTTTTATATTCAGTTTAATCTTTAACAACGCGTCCGTTTACGATCCTTACTGGAGTGTTCAACCTATCGTTATAGTGCTTGCTATTGCACTATACACGGGGGTTAACGCGCTTGGTGTGGTTATGATAATTGCAGTTTGTGCGTGGGGTATAAGACTTACGGCAAACTGGGCTTATACTTTTCGTGGTATGGCGTATCAAGACTGGAGATACACCATGCTTAAAGAAAAGACGGGTGCGTTTTATCCAATCGTAAATTTTTTGGGTATACACTTATTCCCGACGCTCGTCGTGTATTTATGTGTTTTGCCAGTGGTTTACGGCATCGTTTTGGGGGCAGAATTAAACGTTTTAAGTATCGTTTTTTGTGCGCTTTCGTTCGGTGCTATGACAATGCAAGGGGTTGCAGACGTACAAATGCATAAGTTTAGGAAAAACGGCACGGGTGGATTTATTCGCGTAGGTCTTTGGAAATATTCTCGTCACCCCAATTATTTGGGCGAAATTTTAATGTGGTGGGGTATGGCATTTGCGTTTATTTGCGCAGTTCCATCTGCGTGGTATTTCGGCGCGGGTGCGCTCGTTAATACGCTTATGTTTTTAATCGTAAGCGTGCCTATGGCGGATAAAAGACAATCTAAAAAAGTCGGCTTTGACGAATATAAATCGGCAACTAGAATTTTGTTGCCTATTAAAAAATAATGCGGTCAACAAAATGCAATATTTTGTCAACTTAATGAAATGATAAAAACCGTCCCTATAAAATAAGTAGGGACGGTTTTTTTGTTAGAAAAATGATAAAAAACTACAGGTTTTTGCCCTTTTATAAAGTAATTTTGTTTAAAGTATTGACACGGGCTATTTATTATAGTATAATAAATGAGTATAAGTATATTATAATGCGCGTGTGTTGCGCGTTTGTTTAGATACGGTGGTATTTTATGGAAAGATATTTTAAGCGAATTGCTCTTTCGACACCAACTATGCACGGTGAAGAAATGACGTTTGTAAAAGAAGCGTTCGATAAAAACTGGATAGCTCCGCTTGGGTTTAATTGCGACAATTTTGAAGCGGAAATGTCGTGTTATTTATCTGCGGATTCAGGAAAGAAGTATTACGCGCTTGCTCTTTCTGCAGGTACTGCCGCACTGCATCTTGCTTATAAACTCGCAGGCGTTAAGCGTGGCGATAAAGTTCTTTGTTCCGATATGACCTTTGCAGCCACCGTAAATCCTATCTCTTACGAAGGTGGAGAGCAGATTTATATAGACTCGGAGTACGACACTTGGAACATGTGTCCAAAGGCACTTGAAAAGGCTTTTAAGAAGTATCCCGACGCAAAAGTTGTTGCACTTGCTCACCTTTACGGCACGCCTGCAAAGATGGATGAAATTTTAGATATTTGTTCGCGTTACAACGCCGTGCTCGTTGAAGACGCTGCCGAAGCGTTAGGTGCATCGTATAAAGGTCAAAAGATGGGCACGTTCGGAAAGTATAACGTCGTAAGTTTTAACGGCAACAAGATTATTACCACGTCGGGTGGCGGTATGCTTATTACCGAAGATAAGTCGGCAAGGGACAAGGCGTTTTTCTGGTCTACGCAGTCTAGAGAGAATGCACCTTGGTACCAGCATGAAGAGTTGGGGTATAATTACCGTATGTCCAACGTCGTTGCGGGTATAGGCAGAGGACAATTATTGCATCTTGACGAACATAAAGATAAAAAGGCAAAAATTTATCATGCATACGAAAAAGGTCTTAAAGATTTACCTATCAAAATGAATCCGTACTTAAAGGATACCGATCCAAACTTTTGGCTATCTTGCATGATAATAGACAAGGGCGTAAGAGTCAATCCGATAGACGTGCTTAAAAAGTTGGACGGATTAAATATAGAAACTAGACCTATTTGGAAACCTATGCACATGCAACCGCTCTACAAAGAAAACGACTTTATTTCGCTCGGTGCTGACGTTGGTGCAGACGTGTTTAGTCGTGGGCTATGTTTGCCGTCCGATATTAAGATGACCGAAGAAGAGCAAGATTTCGTAATTAAAGCGATAAAGAGTTGTTTTTAGTACAGTAAAAGGAGAAAACTATGACTGAACTTCAAAGTAAACTCGTCGACGTATTAGGTTGGTTTCACGACTTTTGTCAAAAGAACGGGCTAAAATATTACATAATAGCAGGTACGCTTCTCGGCGCGGTAAGGCATAAAGGTTTTATACCGTGGGACGACGATATCGACGTCGGCATGCCGCGCCCTGAGTACGAGAGATTGCGCGCTATGGCAAAGGAAAAACAAGACGGGCGTTTCCGTTTTGAGTTCCCGTCGCTTGACAATAAGGAATACCCTTACACCTACGGCAAGGTTTACGATACGACTACAACTTTTAACGAGAAGTTAAGGAAAATAGTAAAGCGTGGAATTTATCTTGACATCTTCCCGATTGACGGTATAGGTGACGATAAAGAAACGGCGATTAAAAATTACAAGCCGATTGAAAGGCGAATAAACTTAAACTCCATGATATCGTGCGCGTTCTTAAAAAGACGGAGCTTAAAAAAGAATTTGGCTATCGCACTCGGTAGGGTTATAAGTCCGCTATTTGTTAGTAAAAGAAAACTTGTAAAAAAGATTGACGACCTTTGTAAGTCGCGCGATTTTGAGTCAAGTAAAATAGTAAGTAATTTACTCGGTGGCTCGGGCGCAAAAGGAATGATGCCAAAAGAATACTTTGGCGAACCAACGCCTATTCAGTTTGAGTCGCTCACCGTCTACGGATTGCAACAACCAGAAAAATATCTATCGTCAATGTACGGCGATTATATGACTTTGCCACCCGAAGATAAACGCGTTTCTTTACACGATGCGGTTTATTGCGATTTAAATAAGAGTTATTTGGAGTAGGGGATGAAAATAGGTTATACTTGTGGCGTTTACGATTTATTCCACGTTGGGCATCTAAATTTGTTTGAACGTTGCAAAAAACATTGCGATTATTTGATAGTTGGCATTTGCAGTGACGATTACGTCCGCGTTTTTAAAAACAAAGAGCCCGTTATTAACGAGAACGATAGGGCAAGAATAGTCGGCGCGCTTAAATGCGTTGATGAAGTAGCAATCATTTCCAACGAAGAAACGGTAGATAAAGTTCTCGCGTGGAAAAAGTTTAAGTTTAACGTGCTTTTTTCTGGTGACGACTGGAAAGGCACTCCGCGCTTTTTACAAACGGAAAAGGCGTTTAAGGAATTAGGACTTAATATAGAAACGGTTTTCTTTCCTTATACACAAGGCGTATCAACTTCTCAAATAAAAGACCAAATTGACAAAAAATAATTATGCTTAAAGACTTTTTAACAACGCTCACCGCAGAGTGGTGGGGGATATTAATAATTTGCGTACTCGCGCTTGCAGTGTGGCTTTTGTTGTCCGCACTCTTATACCGCGTATTTTTCAAAAGGTTTTACGATATAGTTTTGAGCGGTTTGGCATTGCTTGTACTTTCACCGATACTTTTAATACTTATCGTACTCGGTGCAATTAAAATGAAAGGTAATCCTTTCTTTACGCAACTTCGTCCCGGCAAAATAAATAAAAAAACAGGTAAGGAAAAGATATTCAAACTCATAAAATTCCGTACTATGACAAATGCCAAAGACGAGAACGGAAATCTTTTACCAGACGATAAGCGTTTAACCCGTTACGGCAAGATACTCCGTTCAACGTCGTTAGACGAACTCCCCGAACTAATAAACATATTTATCGGCAACATGTCCATCGTCGGCCCAAGACC
>JAFTIG010000036.1 GCA_017457015.1 Clostridia bacterium
CCTCTGCAACTTTCAAGAAGCCTGCAATGTTTGCACCTGCCATATAGTTGCCGGGAACACCGTATTCTTTAGCAGCGTTATCACAAGCCTTAAAGATACTCTTCATAATGCCGTGAAGTTTTTCATCAACTTCTTCAAACGACCAAGAAAGACGAATACTGATTTGGCTCATTTCTAAACCAGACGTAGCAACACCGCCTGCGTTTGCAGCCTTTGCAGGTCCGTACAGGAGTCCGTTTGCAAGATAGGTGTCGATTGCTTCGGGGGTCGAAGGCATGTTTGCGCCTTCAGAAACTACCTTACAGCCGTTTTTAACGAGAATTGCAGCGCTTTCACCGTCGATTTCGTTTTGGGTTGCACAAGGAAGAGCAATATCACAAGGAATAGTCCAAATACCCTTGCAACCATCGTGATATTCTGCGTTAGGACGATAGTTAACGTATTCTTTAATTCTCTTTCTTTCAACTTCTTTAATCTGCTTAACTACGGCAAGATCAATACCGTCCTTATCGTAAATATATCCGTTACTATCGGACATAGCAACTACTTTTGCACCGTAAGTGGTAGCCTTTTCACAAGCGTAGATAGCAACGTTACCCGAACCTGAAACAAGAACCGTTTTGCCTTCAAAAGACGTGCCGTTAGCCTGTAACATTTCGTTAGTAAAGTAGCAAAGACCGTAGCCGGTAGCCTGTGTTCTTGCTAGCGAACCGCCGTATGTCAAGCCCTTACCGGTGAGAACGCCAACCCACTCGTTTCTCATTCTCTTATATTGACCGAACATGTAACCGATTTCTCTTGCGCCAACGCCGATGTCGCCTGCGGGAACGTCCGTATCCGCACCGATATGACGACAAAGTTCGGTCATAAAACTTTGACAGAAATTCATAATTTCATTATCCGACTTGCCCTTGGGATCAAAGTCGGAACCGCCCTTACCGCCGCCCATAGGAAGAGTGGTAAGACTGTTCTTAAACGTCTGTTCAAAACCTAAGAACTTAATGATGTTGAGATTTACCGACGGGTGAAGTCTGATACCGCCCTTGTAAGGACCGATAGCCGAGTTGAACTGTACTCTAAATCCACGGTTTACGTGGGGCTTACCTTGATCGTCAACCCACGGAACTCTGAATATAATCTGTCTGTCGGGTTCAACTATTCTTTCGAGAACGCCTGCGTCGACGAGATCTTGTCTTTTTTCGATAACGGGTTCTAAAGTTGCCAAAACTTCGGTAACCGCTTGAATAAACTCGGGTTCGCCGGGGTTTCTCTTTTTCGTTCTTTCTAAAAGATCGAGTATGTATGCATTTTTAATTGCCATATTTTTATCCTCCGATAATAATCAACGATTTTATTTGAAAAAATTATATCACATTTAAATAAATTTTTGCTATTGATTTTTACAAGATTTTTATATTTATTTATTATAAATGCTATTATTTTTGATTATAAATTCAATTTCCTGCCAAAATCGGCACTAAAAGCACCGTTGTAAATCTACAACTACTGCAAACAGCAACAACAAAAACAATCCAACCGTATGAATAATTGCCTCTACTCTGCGGTTTAACGGCTTCTTTCTTACACCTTCTATTGCCGTAAAAACTACGCGCGAGCCGTCGAGCGCAGGTATCGGTAGTAAATTGAATACGGCAAGGTTTACGCCTATAAAGCCTGTCATGTTAAGCAAATATCTAAGTCCACCTATTTTAATGGCGTCTGCCGTGACGGCAATGGTCGTTACCGTACCGCCTAGCGAACTTATACCGAGCGCGCCCGTTATAAGTTGGCCGAGCACCTTAAATATAGATAACGCGAGCGTAAACGAATACTCAAAACTCCTGCCGATAAGTTGGAAAAACCCGAGTTTAATACTAGTAGAATATAATCCGCCGTTTACGATTGCACCGTTTGCGTCGGTATCAAAACTTATGCCGAGCGCAGAATACATCTTGGTTAAATCTTCTACGTTGTTAAAATCGGTATCCGCACGCAGTTTGATTTTAACGTCAATATCTTTTCCGTTACGGCGCACGGTAAAATCAACCGTATCTCCCACCTTTTTATTTTCGATAGCATCCATAAGGTCGGTAGTGAGATATACGTTTTGCCCGTTTGCCTTTAATATTATATCGCGGTCGTGAAAACAATACTCGCTCTCTATCCCTACTGGCGGAAGGTCGGTTTTATAAGTTACGAGCGCCGTCTGACCGTAAATCCCGAACATAAGCATAATTACGAAAAGCGCCAAGACGTAATTCATAAACGCACCTGATACGAGCACTATAATTCTTTGCCACCATTTTTTGTTATTAAACGCCGTCGGGTCGTCGCTATCTTCGTCTTCACCGCGAAACGCGCAAAAACCGCCTATAGGCAAAAGGCGAACGGAAAACCGCTCACCGCTTTTTCTCTCTCGGGAAAAAAGTTTAGGTCCAAAACCTATAGCGAACTCATCAATCCCGAAACCGAATATTTTACCTGCCAAATAGTGCCCAAACTCGTGCACGGTAATCATAACTAACAATATGAGTATCGCAAGTACTATATAGCCGATAGTAGACATAACTTCCCCAAAGGAAGCAAGTAATAATAAATCCATTATACTCCAAAAAATTCTTTGACGTACCGCCTTGAAAACTCGTCTGCCAAAATCAAGTCTTCAAAATGGACGTGTCCCGGTCCGTCAAAAGATTGCAACGCACCGTAGATTGCCGTATATATATCGTTAAATTTAATCTTTCCATTTAAGAAAAGTTTAACCGCTTCTTCACTAGCCCCGTTGGCAACCGCAGGATAAGTTTTACCCGTTCTGCCCGCTTCTAATACTAATTCAAAACACGGGAAACGTTCGGTATCAACTTTTTCAAAAGAAAGACTTTTAAGGGTTTTAAAATCAATCCCCTTTACGTTTGACGGCAGTCTTTCTGGATAAGATAACGCAAGTTGAATAGGTAGTTCCATAGACGGGTAACTCATCTGCGCTATCACCGAGCCGTCAATAAACTCTACCATAGAGTGTATGATACTTTCCCTATGAATTATAACGTCTATTTTGTCAAACGTTGTATTATAAAGCCATTTTGCTTCAATTACTTCAAAAGCCTTGTTTACTAGCGTTGCGCAGTCCACGGTTATTTTTGCGCCCATACTCCAGTTAGGATGACGAAGTGCATCCGCCGCCGTAACGCTCTTTAACTGCTCTATGCTAAAATCTCTGAACGCACCGCCGCTACAAGTCAAGATTATCTTGGAAAACGGCTTTTGGTAATCAAACCCAAGTGCCTGCCAGACGGCAGAGTGTTCACTGTCTACGGGCATAATCTTAACGCCTTTTTCCTTTGCCTTTTGCATAACCAAAGCACCGCCGACGACCAAACTTTCCTTGTTGGCAAGCGCCACGTCTTTGCCCTTTTCGATAGCGTCTAAAACGGCAATAAGCCCCTTAAACCCAACGAGTGCAACCACGACTATATCCGCGTTTGCAACTATTGCGTTCTTAAAAGAATTTTCACCACAATCAAACGCTACGCCGTCGGGGAGTTTTACCCCGTCGGGGAGCGGAGAAGAAAGAGTTGCCACCTCAGGGCGGAACTCTTGCACTTGTGATAAAAACTCGCCGACGTTATTCCCGGCGGCGAGCGATACTATTTTATACTTATCCGGATGACGGCGTACGACCGAAACGGTCTGCTTACCTATCGAACCGGTGCTGCCTATAATCGCAATTTTTTTCATGCGTTCTCCTTTATACCAGCAAAAATACTATATATATTACTACCATTGCAAACATAGTGCCGTCAATCCTATCGAGCACTCCGCCGTGTCCAGGCATGATTTTTCCCATGTCCTTAATACCGACGCGACGCTTAATAAAACTTTCAAACAGATCGCCGAATAAGTTTGCAATACTTGCTATAAGCCCCACTAAAATAAATAACAATACGGGTGAAAAAAAGTTAACGGACGGCGTGAATATAAAGTACACGATAATTCCTGAAATAACTCCGCCAAGCGTTCCACCTATTGCTCCCGACCAAGTCTTTTTAGGACTGAGTTTAGGGCAAAGTTTTTTACCGCCTATTAAACTGCCGACAAGATACGCAAAAGTATCCGAACACGGCGACACGACGAACGCCATCAACAACGCGATAAACCCGTTCTCGAGATCGTTAGCAAGTAGCATAGTCAACAAAAACAGCGCGGGATAGATAAAGAGCAAGGCACTCCAAAGAAAAGTAGCGCGCTCTACGCCTTTACCGAGAGAAATTACGCTGATAACAATAATCATAACGGCGGTAAGGTCAAGAGCCAACATCCATCCCCAACCTGCCCAAAGCAAATATTCTCCTATACAGTAAAGGGGAACGAACAGTGCCGCGTATACGATCGATAATATGGACGCGACTTTAACCGTTCTGTCTTTTAACGCACGCGCAAGTTCAATCGTTCCCATTACCGTAAAAAAGTATGTAAGCAAATGGAAAATCCTAAAATCCACGAATTCCCTAAACAGGAAAAACGCAGCGAGAACGACGACGTAGCACGCGCCCGAAATTGTTCTTATTAACATAATATACCTATTATACCTTCCCGAAACGGCGTTTTCTATGCCCGAAACTATCGAGTGCTTTGTCGAGTTCAATCTCGTCAAAATCCGGCCACAAAACGTCGGTAAAATACAGTTCGCTATACGCGCCTTGATACATTAAAAAGTTGGATAGACGGTACTCTCCGCCCGTCCTTATGATAAGGTCGGGTTCTCCGCTCTCTACTGTGTAAAGGCTCTCTGATATGCTTTCTACAGTAATTTCCTTACCGTCTTTGATAAGTTCTTTAACGGCGTGCACGATTTCCTGCCTACCACCGTAATTTATAGCGATATTTAAAATATGCGCACTGTTATCACGACTCTTTCTCTCACCGTCTTCAATAACTTTTACGAGATCGCCCGAAAGGTTTTCTCTATCTCCTACGACTATTAAGCGAACGTTATTTTTTACAACCTTTTTTATAAACTTCTTAAAATAAGTCTTTAAGAGTTTCATAAGTTCGTCAACTTCTTCTTTGGGACGCGCCCAGTTCTCGGACGAAAAAGCGTAAAGAGTTAGCGCTTTTACCCCCTTACTAAAGGCGTGCGTAACTATTCTGTCGACGTTTGCCGAGCCGTACTTGTGCCCGTAAGAGCGGTTTTTACCGCGCATAACGGCCCACCTACCGTTGCCGTCCATTATAATCCCGACGTGCGCGGGTAACTTTACTCCATCCATTATACGGATAAAACGTCCTTTTCTTTTTCTGCACAAAGTTTATCTATCTTTTCAATAGATTCAGAAATAACTTTATCGAGATCCTTTTCGCAAACAGCGTGTTCGTCTTCGGAAAGTTCTTTATTATTTTTCATCTTCTTCAACGCGTCCATACCGTCGCGACGGATGTTTCTAACCGCAACCTTACTTTCTTCTGCCATCTTCTTAATCTGCTTAACAAGTTCTTTTCTTCTCTCTTCGGTAAGCGCAGGGAAAGTTAGGCGGATAACCTTACCGTCGTTGACGGGGGTAATACCAAGATTTTCCGCAAGAAGTTGCTTTTCAATAATTTTAAGCATAGACGCATCCCACGGAGCGATAACCAAGCATCTGCCTTCAACTACCGAAAGGTTACCGACCTGATTGATAGGAGACGGAGTTCCGTAATAGTCTACGAGCACCTTATCCAAAATATGCGGATTTGCTCTACCTGCACGGATAGTGATATATTCACCGTTAAGCACCGACACGGTCTTTTCCGTTCTTTCCATGGTTTCCATCATAATCATTTCAAATTGTTCGTTTTCGATTGCCATAAGTAATTCTCCTTATCTTTAAATTAGTATATTTTTTGTTTGTTTTATAGTTAAACTTTATTAATTTATAAGCGTACCGATAGTTTCGCCCGTTACCGCACGCATAAGCGCGTTGTCTTCAAATAACCCGAATGCAAGTACGCCGATATTGTTTTCCATACAAATAGTTATTGCCGTCATATCCATAGCGTGCAATTCTTTTGCGATATAGTCTTTATACGAAACGTGGTCGAGTTTTTTAGCGTTGGGATTAACTCTCGGATCGGAATCGTATATTCCATCAACGTTTTTAGCAAGAAGTAAAACTTCCGCATTGATTTCCGCAGCGCGAAGTGCAGCCGCCGTATCTGTGGTAAAATACGGATTGCCCGTTCCGCAAGCAAATATTACTACTCTTCCTTTGTTTAAGTGCGACATTGCCTTTCTCAAAATATAAGGCTCTGCAACTCTAGTAATGGTTAGCGCCGTTTGAACTCTGGTCGGAACGCCCTTTCTCTCTAACGCGTCCTGAAGCCCCAAAGCGTTTATTACCGTTGCAAGCATACCCATGTGGTCTGCCGTCGAACGATCCATTTCACGACCTTGACGCCCACGCCAGAAGTTACCGCCACCGACGATTATGCCGATTTCTACACCGAGATCCCTTACCGCCTTGATTTGGTCGGTAATACTGTCTAAAACTTTTTCGTCAATGCCGTTGCCCTTTTCTCCTGCGAGCGCCTCTCCCGAAAGTTTTATTATAACTCTTTTGTAAGATGCCTTATTCATATTATTCTCTCCTTTACGCAAAACGTTGCACTTAAATAATATTATATACTATTTTAAAAGATTTGTAAATAGCAAAACCCAAATAGCAGAAAAAACCGTAAAAATATTATTCCTATTTTGTAGAATTTATTTAAAGATAAAGGGCGATAACCCCTTTCAATGGTTTACCGCCCTTTAGTTTTTTGCACATATTAGTCAAGTTCGCCTTCATACGGATCGTTAGTACTTGCCATTACAACGTCCATCTTGTCAAAAGCCAAAACTTTAACGTCTGCTGCAGTATATACCTTTTTCACTTTAATTACCTCCTTTATAGAAATATTTATTTGCCGAATCGGAATACTTCATCAACACTTTAAGGAGTGCTTTAAAGTTTTCGTCCGTAGATTTATTAAGTCTATTATAAACGTAAGTTTCCACACTATAATATAGTGTATCGCTTATTACTTGCTCGTCAAGCATAATTTCAACCTGTATTTGCGCACGCAATTCCGCACTGTTAAGGTCAGTCAATTTTGCAGTATAACTTTCTTGCGAATTTTCATACATGAATTCCGTTGACTCAACCACGGTAACGTGCGTTACGCCCAAACCGTCGGTATAAGTTATACGGAGCGCTATTCCCGTTAAATCTTGATAACCGTTTAAATCCATATAGAACTTAACTTCAATGTTACTGTTAAATACTATAGATTTCGCTTTAATTTGCGCAGTTGCACCTTCAAGCGCAACCGTGCTTGACGTATCCGCAACCGTTGAGTCTACCGTCGTAGCAAGTGCCTTTTGCTCTTCGGTAAGGTCCGCGTTTACAAGATTATCGGTATTCACGCCAAAGTAAACTTGTGCCGCCGAGCAGTAATTAAGCATATCGACGAGTAAGGTCTTAAATTGAGAGTCCGTACTCTTTGCTAAACGGTTATAAGCGTACGTTTTTACGCTATACACGTCAACTAAACTCTTATATTGAACGTCACCAAGTTGCGCGTATAACGTCGCACGAATTTCATTTCCTGCATCCGCAGCGCCTATGCCCGTAAATACAAATTTATATCCGTTAGACGTGAGTTCACTCTTATGTATTTCAAAAGATTGAACGCCCCAAATGCCGTTAGCATAAATATCTTGTTCTACGAATAGATAGAAACTGTCGTATTTATTCAAGTCTTCTGCCGGAATATAGAAGTTTAACGTTAAGTTATTATGGAACGAACAAGAGTGTTGATAGTTAATTTCTTCATCAAGTACTATGCCAAGCGCAGGAATTTCTTCTTCTAATAAAACTTCTTTACATACCGTACACTCAATATATTTGTGTCCTGCGCAATCAGTGGTGGCTTCAACGTCAATTATCCAGTCACTTTCAGTGTGACCAAGTGCAGGGATAACGTTGTTTTTAACAAGTCCGCAAGTATCGCAAACGTACTGTTCAAACCCGTCGGTTACGCAATCGGGCTCAATCTTATAATCCAATTCCCACGCATGCTCGTGCGTAGCATATACGGTATAGGTATTGCCGTTATAAGTTATAACTTCAGTATTAGCATAGTTATCAGTTATATAACTACCCACCGTCGGATTTTCCCCTATAACCGCAATCGCCTGACGTGCGCCATAACTTGACTTTGCACTAAACAAATACCCTTGAGAACTATTACTTGTTGCCTCGCTTGCCAATTCTGCATTGTCTATGTATACAGTTTTTAACGACGAGCATCCGTAAAATGCATTACTACCAATACTTGTTACATTTTGTGGTATACTTATATATGTTAAGTTTTCACAATTATAAAAAGCTCCAGATCCTATACTCGTTACATTTTCAGGTAATATAATTTCTATTAAATTTTTACAGCCATAAAATGTATACATTGCAATCGATGAAATTTTATTAGGAAGCTTTATTTCTTTTAAATTTGCACAATTATAAAAAACATCTCTGCCAATACTAGTTACACTTTCTGGTATAAAAACTTTCTCTAATTGAGAACAACCATAAAAAGCACTATCCCCTATTTTAACAATTCCCATAGGGAGATCAATATTTGTTAAACTTATACAATTTTTAAATAGATCATTACCAATTTCATCAATATTATTTGATATATCTATATCGGAAAGAGATTTACAACCAGCAAACGCTCCAGTTCCGATTATAGTTATATTGTCTGATAAATTAACTGAAACTAAGTTTTCACAATTATAAAAAGCCATAGTACCTACGCTAATCACAGAATTTGACATAGTTACACTAGTTAGAGATTTGCAATTGTAAAATACATAATTCCCCACTTTTGTTGTATTTGTTAAATCCACATCCGTAACTAATTTATTATTTAAATATAATTCTGTTTTTCCATTATTTAGTGGCGTAGAAAAATTATTTCCAAAACTTATATTACACCAATTATCAATATCTTCAATAAATACTTTCTCTAATGCATTACACCCCAAAAATGCCGAGTCCCCTATATTTGTTATATCACTTGAAAAACTAATATTTTTTAAGTTACTACAATCATTAAATGCAACTCCGTCTATTTTTACTAAACTTTTTGGCAAAAATACATTCATTAAATTGATACAATTATAAAATACGCCATATTTAATTTCAGAAACTCCCTCAGGAATAATCAAATCTTCTATCAACTCATTATTCAAAAATAAATTTTTAGCATAATATAAAGGATTAGCATACCAATCAGCAAAAGTTATTTTACACCAACTATCAATACTTGTTATATGTACTCCTGTCAAACCACTACAATTATAAAAAGCTTGACTTTCAACCTTTGTTATACTCTCAGGCATATATATGTTTAATATATTTTTACAATTATAAAAAGCCATCGCCCCTATAGTTTTAACAGTAGTAGGAATATTAACTTTTGTTAAATTTATACAATTGGTGAATATATAATTATTTATTTTTGTCAACCCATCCAATATATTTACTTCAGTCACCAACTCATCATTTAAATACAAATTCTTAGCATAATATAAAGGATTAGCATACCAATCAGCAAAAGTTATTTTACACCAACTATTAATATCTGTTATATATACCCCTGTTAAACTACTACAATTATAAAAAGCATAACTACTAATTTTTGTTACACTTTCTGGAATTTTAACGTTATTAATACCACTACAACCCCTAAATGCATTTTGTCCAATGCTTGTCACCCCTTCTAGGATATTTACGCTTGTTAAACTGCTACAATTATAAAATGCTTGACAACCTATACTTGTTACAGGGTTTCCGTCAATGTCGGCAGGAATTATAACGTCAGTATCCGTGCCGATATATTTGGTTATAGTTATATTGTTGTTAGAGTCCACCGACCATTGAAATAACGTACTATAATCGATTTCCATTTCTTCCGTTTCGGTGGATTCGGTGGTGGTGTCGGTTGTTTCAACCGCCGTACTTTCCGCGTACGCCACGCCTACGTTTGATTTGCCGTTAGAAATTAGCATTACGCAAAATATGCATAACGTTAAAACTACCGCAAGCAAACCGATAATTAGTTTTGTGCTTTTGTTTTTACTGTGTATCACAATAAAACCTCCTTAAAAAATAAAATAAATTTGTTTTACGGCATAAAAAAAGTGCCGCTTTTAACAAAGCGACACTGTAGAACATATCCAATCGCCTTGCTGCGACACAAACTTAACTCTTCAATCTTATAGGACAAAGATATTTAGTTATTGCGAAAAAGATATACTTCTACCATAGAAGTATACTTCGCCCTACAAAATTTATTAAGTTTGGTCGCACGAATATTTTAACACTTTTTACCATATAATGCAATCGTTTTTATACCAAATTATTAATTTTATTTTCTTTAACCGTTCACGGTGCATATAAAAGAGCCTTTAAAACCCAAAGCCCCGACCGCGTTGCGGTCGGGGCTTTGGAATTTTTATTATAAGACTTATAAAGAAAAAATAAAGGATGGCTATTGCCATCCTTTAAGATATTAGTTAAGTTTTGCTTTAAGTTTAGCGAGTTCGTCGTAAAGTTCCGCAGGAACTCTTGTGAGTTCGCCGTAGAAACCTTCAATACCTTCTGCTTCAGCCTTCCAGTTTTCTTTATCAATGGTAAGGAGTTCCTTAATAGTATCGAGAGTTACGTCTTCTAAACCTTCGATATTGATATCTTCTGCCTTGGGGACGAAACCAATAGGAGTTTCAACAGCGTCAACCTTGTCTTCACAACGGTCGATAATCCATTCGAGAACGCGCATATTATCACCGAATCCCGGCCAAATGAAGTTGCCGTTATCATCAGTTCTAAACCAGTTAACGTTAAAGATCTTGGGTTTATTAGCAATCTTATCACCCATTTCAATCCAGTGTTTGAAGTAGTCGCCCATGTTATAACCTACGAACGGACGCATAGCCATCGGGTCACGACGAACTACACCTACTGCACCGGTTGCAGCAGCGGTCGTTTCACTTGCCATGATAGAGCCTACGAATACGCCGTTGTTCCAGTCTCTCGATTGATATACGAGCGGAGCGGTTTTAGCACGTCTGCCACCGAATACGATTGCAGATAGCGGAACTCCGTCGGGTGCTTCAAACTGATCGGAAATGCAGGGGCAGTTGATAGCGGGAGCGGTGAAACGGCTATTGGGGTGTGCGCCCTTGATAGCCTTGCCATCCGCGTCTTTCATATCGCCGTTCCAAGGATTGCCCTTCCAGTCGATAGCGTTCTTCGGGGGGTTCTTATCCAAACCTTCCCACCAAACGGTGTTGTCGTCAAGATTTTGAACGACGTTGGTGAAAATGGTGTTTTTCATAGTAGATGCAAGTGCGTTGGGGTTGGACTTAACGTTAGTACCGGGAGCAACGCCGAAGAAACCGTTTTCGGGGTTAACAGCCCAAAGTCTACCGTCTTCACCAACTCTTATCCATGCGATATCGTCGCCTACGCATTCAATCTTATATCCCTTTTCAAGATAAGACTTGGGGGGAATAAGCATTGCAAGGTTGGTCTTACCGCAAGCGGACGGGAACGCAGCCGCAATGTATTTCTTTTCGCCCTTCGGATTAGTGATGCCGAGAATAAGCATGTGTTCAGCCATCCAACCTTCGGTCTTGCCGAGATAAGATGCGATACGGAGAGCAAAGCACTTTTTACCGAGAAGAACGTTACCACCGTAGTTAGAGTTGATACTCATAATGGTATTTTCTTCGGGGAAGTGCATGATATATCTCTTTTCTTCAGAAAGTTCTGCGTAAGAGTGTAAGCCCTTAATGAAATCGCCGTCGCCGAGAGCGTCAACTACAGCCTTGCCAACTCTAGTCATAATAGCCATGTTAAGAACTACGTAAATAGAGTCGGTAAGTTCGATACCGATTTTAGAGAACTTGCTACCTACAGCACCCATCGAGTAAGGAATAACGTACATGGTTCTGCCTTTCATAACGCCTTTGAAAAGGTCGTTCATGAGATTCATAGCTTCACTCGTTTCCATCCAGTTGTTGATAGGAGCGGAATCTTCTTTTTCCTTTGAACAAATAAAGGTTCTGCCTTCTACACGCGCAACGTCGTTAACGGTAGTTCTGTGAAGATAGCAACCGGGCAATTTTTCCTGATTGAGTTTGATTAAAATCTTTTCTTCAACAGCTTGCGCACGAAGTGCTTCTAACTGTTCTTCACTACCGTCAATCCAAACGATATTGTCAGGTTGACAGAGTGCTTTGGTTTCATTGATAAAATCAATTACTTTCTTGTTGGTCGTCATAATAATTCTCCTTATGTAATCTCGGTTTACTCCGAGTTTTTTTACTTTAATAAATATTGCGAACGCATAAACCTTTATACCCTTTTTGTTATAACGATATTCACAACCCGTCGTTTCTTTAAGAAATATTTTACGATTTACCTATTAAAGGCAGGTCAAGCAAGGCTATTTTAAGTTAAAATTTTATCGTCTCGCAGTTTGTATTCTATCATACATTTTGTCAAAAGTAAAGGTAATAAAAACGGTTTTTGAAAATTTTTTCCATTTTACCTATAACATTTTTGTCATTTCGCTATAATTTTATTGTATTCGACAAACTTCCTTCTTTTTTTACACGCGTATTCATATATTATGTATGTATAAAGTTAACGTTTTGGAGATAAACCGTGTTTGAAAAGAAAATTCTTTTGCTTAAATGTATCGACCGCCCCGTCGGTATAGATAAATCTATGAGTGGGATCGCACGCATTGAACGGGAAAACGGCATTGCAGAACTGTATCTTTCTTTAATAAATCTGCCAGTATATTCAGGTGGAGAATTTTTTACTCTTATAATTGACGGCGATAAAAAAACTTTCTTTTTTCCTTTAGGAGTACGCCCGACGTCGGTAGTTAAGACGTTTGAAAACTGCCCTAATTTAAACGGCGTAGCAGTTTGTGTTTTTGCCGTAAAAGACGACTTGCCGTATTGTCTTGCACTCGCTACAACGGACGAGTGTACGCACACGGTTACCGACCTTAAAAAAGCCGTTGCCGAAAAGTGCTTACTACTAAAGCAAAAAAAGAACGCTCAAAAAACTCCCGACTGCACCGATTATCCTGATCCGTCGCCTATAAAACCGCCTTATCCGCCTGCGCCGAGTCCAGATCCCGAAAAAACGCCACCCGACGAATTCGATAAGCCGTCTTATGATGATGAAGCGGTAGCCACTACCGATTATTACGCACTTGATAAATCGATAGAGCATAAACTTAAAACCTTGGAGAATATATATGACCGAAATGTATCGCCTGAAAATGAACTGCCTTTTGACGGACGCCAAAAAGAAACGACAAAAGAGCGTTCGTGCGCTAACTGCTTTCAAGATGAAACAGACGCATCTTTTGGCAAAAAAGATTGCGCCGAGCCTTACTACCTTACCGTTAAAAGAGAATTAGACGAATTGTTCGTCAATTTTCCACACGAAACAACTCTTGAAAAAAACTTTTACGGCAGTAAGTTCGTTAAAGTTAACTATTCGGAAAATAAATTTTACGTTGTGGGCATAATACCGCAAGACGACAAAAAATATCTTTGCTACGGCGTACCTGCAAATTTTTCACCAACTCCCCCGAAAGAACTGAAAGGTTACTGCTCGTTTATCCCTTTATCTATATTCGATATGAAAGGAAAGGGTTACTGGATGATGTTCCAAGACGGCGTTACAGGCGCGTGCGTTCATTTAGACGGATAAAATTTATAACAAGTAAAAACGCCGAAAGAATTTTCTCTCGGCGTTTTTTAATTAGTTCGAGTGATATTTTACCTTGCGGTAAAGTTGCCTTATTGCCAAAGTGATATTTGCTTTTCGGCAAGTGTTATTTGAACTTTTAATTCAAGTTCAGGCGTGACGCCTGTGGCATGTTGACAGCCTGTGTTGTTATTATTTTATAATCCAGAACTCTCAAACTATATTAGAGTTACATTTTAAGGTTGTATAAACGAGTTAGGCAAGGCTCGTCCCAACGAGCGGGTGAGATAGAACGTCCGTTCATCGAAATCGCGAGTTGCGGACAGTAACGCAGCATAACGAAGTTTAGACGACCTTAAAAAGATTAGACGTTTTTAACAAACTTAAAGTACGCCTCTAACTCACCACCTATCTTAACGTATTCGTCACCAAAAGACGACGTAACGTTATCAAAATCAATTTCTTTCAATAAATTAAGATATTTTGTTTGACCGTTGATTTTTAAGACGATATTATCCCATAACGGATTTTGTTGTAGATATCCATCGTTTACCTTTTCAACACCGTCTATTTCTATAGTTTCTCCCGTTTCAACGTCTAAAACTTTAACGCCCTTAGAATCCATATACATCATTTGGGTTTTGCCGACTAAAAATATAGTATACGTTTCTATTATACTTACGCCGTTATACTCAAACGTTTCCATAAAATCAAGATGTGAATTATTTTCATCAGGCCCCGTTACGGGAATTTTAGTTACGCCAACGAAATCTCCTAATTGAATCATTTCGTTTCTTAAATACGGTGAGCCCCAAACCATACCGCCATCGGTAGAACATGCAGTACTATAATATGCGTATCCGTTAGAAATTTTAGTTATACGGTACATATCCATTAAGCCTATAGACATTCCTCCCATTTGCCACCCTATATAACCAGAGTTACCTTCAAAAGTAACGGTCGTATCGTTTGGCACGGTTTGCCAAGTAGCGTTTTGACCTAAAACGTCAACTTTTACGTTACTCATAAGCCCCCTAAAATCTACGCGGTAAATTTTGCCGTCACTACCTAAATGATATCTGTTTGCATTTGAATAACGGCTCTGAATTTGATTTGCGACGTTACTAGGATATTGATATGGTATCCCGTCGTAAACTTGCTTGCTAGCCGTTGCTAAAATTATGTTGTTACCATACTTCTTCTCGCCGTATTCGTCAACGGTAAGCGGACCGCTTGAACTCCTAGTATTAAACAGCATATTGCCATAAATATCAATCATTGCAGAAGTTGACGAACCGCACTTTGGCAAGTTTCCAAGAAACTCTTCGTCAGTCGGCAAAACTTTTTCCTTAAACGTCATTTCACCGTCGACGACAGTCGGTTCGTAATATCTAAACCAACCTGGCGCGTTTTCGTCGTGGACTTTTATGACGCCGTTTTCAACCGAGTAAATATACGGGAACCGCGAAAGCGAATAAGTTATACCAGTGTTATTATCTATAATATAACTTTGATTATAAGTATCGCTCCAGTAGTTTGCGGTATGATACCCCGTTTCGTTTGAACTGACCTTTATAGGAATAACGCCTGCAGGTTTACTGCCGTTTGCTTCAATTTTGATATACCCAAACAACCACTTACCGCCGTCGATATGGTATTGATTTTCGATATTAATTAAGGTAGGATAAGACGCCTTTCCCTTCAACTGTACAATAGTGTTCCCTGCTACGGTAGGCTGGAATACTTCATATAGCACTCTCACTTTGCCTTCTATCGCACTGCTTACCGACATAAAAGTAAAGTTCCCGTAATTATATAATTTGTTAACCCTTGCATCGAGTGAAATTACCGTATCAACTTCACCAGAACTTTCTTCTAAGGTTATCTCGTCGGAAATCTCGTCACAGTCGGTCTTTGGGCACTCTACACTATTGTGGTGGTGCTTGCTATACTTTTTATTAAGGTCTTTATAACTCTTTCTCGTATCGTCCGTGTTGTGGAAATGCACGTCCACGTAGCCGTTTTCAGTTTCTTTTGCAAACTCGGTCTTTTTCTGTTCGTCGTTAGACTCGTCAGCGTAAGTGCTTACGCTAAACGTACTTGCACCACTATTTACAGGTTGCACTTCGTTCGTCTTGTCAATAATACCAAAGCCTTCCGCACCCATAAAGTTTGCAATCTTGCCGTCAAGTAATGACGAACTTAAAGTTTTAACTCCGCCGTCTCCGTCAGGAACTTCCGAACTCGGATCGTCACTACAAGCGGTAAACGATCCAAGCGCAAAACATATCACTAACATAGCGGTAAAAAGTTTTAATAAAGTCTTTCTCATGTTCTCTTCTCTCCAACTATTTTTTATGGTGCATTATAAGCACCACTATATTTATTATACCCCCCCCCCCGACAAATTTGTCAATGGAATATACTATATATTTAGTATATAGCATAAAAAAACGGTAGCGGATTTTACCCGATACCGTGCATTTTATAAAATCTTATTTAATTCTATTAAAACCTTTGCCGTACACTTCGTTAGCGTCGGTAACTATCACGAAAGCGCCTTCGTCAAGTTGCTTGACCGACGCTTTAAGCGCCGCTATCTGCTTGCTTTTAACGCAAGTTAATAGCACGCCTTTGGGCTCTTTTGAATACATTCCTTCACCGTTTACAAGCGTTACACCGCGCGGACTGTGCGCTATTAAAAACTCGGATATCTCTTCGGCTTTGGTCGTTATAATATAGCATAGTTTTGCCTTTTCCAAACCCATGACGATTAAATCACTGACCTTTGCACTTACGAAAATCAAGATAAGCGCGTAAAGTATATTTTCGGGGTTTTTTAGGACTATTGCGCCAAGGATTACAACGAGTGCGTCAAACACCGCGACGTGCGTTGCAATGCTACCTATCGGTATAACGTGATTAGTAAGCCTGCCTAAAAGTTCAGTACCGCCACTGCTCGTTTCATACTTAATAAAAAGCCCTATCCCAATACCCTGCAAAATACCGCCGTACGCCGCCGATAATATTTCGTTATCGGTTATAGGCTTAACGAAAAGGGCAAGTAATTCCGTAGTTCCACCAAGCGTTGCAGTAGTGATAAAACAACGCAAAATAAACTTCCACCCCATTAGCCTAAACCCGAAAACCAAAATAGGTAAATTTATGAGTACGATAAATAGACCTGCCGGCAAGCCCGTAATAATATTTATAAGCGACGCCGCACCGCTTACCCCACCGCCTACAATCTCGTTGGGAATAAGAAACATCTGCAAACTTAACGAATACGAAAAGCACCCTACTATCATAAAAAAGTAACGGCGCATCTCTTTAAATAAAATTTTCTTTTTAAGTTTTTCCATACGATAATCCTTTAGTATTTAGTATACATTATTATAATAATGCGTAAATATAAAGTCAAGGTTAAAACACACTTTATAAAAATTTAATTTTTTTGTCAAAAAACACTCAAATCGAGTGAAAAATTTGAACGTTTCAATAACGTTTACACGCAGAGTTCTTAAAGAATTTCGTCTATAATTCCTAAATCCCAAAGAAGTCTAGAAAGCACGTACTTATCCCGTATGTCTTTAGTTGCTTTAAGCGTAGTATTAATATCGCAACATATCCCTATTTCCGCCGTCGTTTTCGGCGCGCCGATAATATCTAAAATCCTTTCAATCTCCTTTTGAGTAGGTATTTCTTCTCTAATAATTTGACAAATCAAATCCCACTTTTCAATAATTACGTCTATCCGTTTTGCATGTTTTTCCACGCTGTACTTTCGTTCTCTTTTCTCTTGTTCTATCATAGTTTTAGCGCCCGAACCGAGAAATGCCAACAACTCTTTTGACCATTTAGAATAATCAAACGCTCTTGCGTAAAATATCGCCCTTTCTTTATTCGGCACGACGGATAGCACCTTTTCATATAGCCCTGCGACGATATTAGTTGCAACTGCGCACTGAATACCGTGCAAATCCACGTTTAGATTAAACTCTAGACCGCGCATGTCCCACACGTGTGAAAAATAATGCTCCACACCGCTCGCAGGGCGAGAAACGCCTGCAAACGCCATAGCAACACCGCCTAAAACAAGCCCTTCAAATACTGCCTTTATCGCCTCTTCTTCACGCTTTAACAATCCTTGTGCGTTAGAAACGCAACGCTTTAACGCTACCCTGATTAAATCGGCTACTCTTTCACAATAATATTCGCCCGTTATTTCGTGCGCAATACGCCACTCTGCAATACTTACGTATTTTGCGAGCATATCGCCAAGCCCTGCTTGCAACGTGTGCATAGGCGCGTTCTTTAACACGTCAATATCACCGATAATAACGTCTGCACATTTACTGGGGAGCGATACTTTTAACCCGTCCATAGCCATAGAAGACGTCGCGGACGCGTACCCGTCCATAGACGGCGCAGTGCCCACTATAAAGTACGGTAAGTTAGCCGTTGCCGCCAAAATTTTGCCGATATCGTTTATTACGCCCGAGCCGATTGCTACAACTATATCACAAGCATTGTCAAAATGCATTACCGCACTTCCGACAGCATTTTCATCAGGCTCGATTTTATCCTTTTGAAAAACGTATTTAGAATATTCAACACCGCTATCTTGCAAAATTCTTACAACGCTTTGCCCTGCCGCTGAAAAAGTATTTTTATCCGCTAATATAAAAACCTTACGTCCGCCGTATTCTCTTAGTAAATCGGGGATCATATTTAGCGCGCCCTTTTTAACTATAACGTTTGGCGTTGCTATTTTATGACTCTTGCCACAAGCACAATCTTTTTCAGCAAAAGACTGTATATATTCTTTTACGTCCATACTAAATAATAACCTTTAAAAAGTTTTTTAAAATTTTACCACAAATTTCACTTTATTGCAACAGCCTTTCTTCATTTATATAAAAAATCAAACTGGTGGTGATAAAAATGCACAAAATAGTTGGGAAAATATCCTATTCTATTAGGATAAAGCAAAACGGCGTTCATATCGCCTTAAGTAGCCCATTTAAGCAGATAACCACCGAAAATTATCATATTAAGTCCCAAACTTTCACATAGCGTTACCGTACTTTCAAATCGATTATGTAAAATAAAAAAACGAATAAGTGCTTACCTATCCGTTCTTTATTTTTAATTTAACGTTTAATCTTTACGATTGCTTCGGTAACGTCCGTCAAAACTAATTCGCCGTTTTGATTAAACGCTTCAATCGTTACTTCGGCAACGCCGTTCTTTGTATTGCGTGGTGTAAGAGCGGTAATAGTTGCTTTTGCCGATAACACATCGCCTGCAAACACAGGTTTTAACCACTCGATTTTGGTAGATTTTCCTGCAAGAAGTTCTTCACCAAAAAAGTCCACTTCTAAATATTTTGCCCACACGGACATAAACGACATTACACCCGGCGCAATGAGTTTATGAAAAGGCGAGCTTTTAGCATACTCTTCGTCAGTATGTAATGGGATATTGTCGTAAGTACGAGCAAAATCCAACATTTTTTCTTTTTCTATAGTCGCAGGCTGTATATCTACCGTCATACCTACTTTTAATTGGTTAAAATACATATTTCACCTAAAAACTGTCGTAATAAACTGTTTCATTTATATCCCTAAACTTTGAATGTAATTCTAACGGTTTTGAATCAACGGCTGGATAACCCATAACTAATAATGCGACTGGAATTACGTTTTCAGGGATATTAAACGTATCTGCCATTAGCGTAGGATTAAAGTGCATTACCCAACAACACCCAACGCCTATATCTTGGGCTTTAAGCATCATATGAGTTGCAACTATTGCTGCGTCTACGGGCGACGATAGCGCTCCGTCATACGGGCGCACCCAACTTTCATCCTTATTATGACATACGAGTATAGCCGTTGGTGCGTTAAAGTGGCTTTTGGTACACTTCTTTAACTTTTCTATCGACTCTTTAGTGTTAAGAACGAGTATTCTCTGCGGTTGATAATTACATCCCGTAGGCGCTTTATGCCCTGCTTTAAGAATTTCTTCTATATCGCTTTGTTTTAAGCGTTCGCCGTTAAACTTTCTTACCGAATACCTTTCCGTTATAACCTTGTCAAAATCCATACTAAATCCTATCGCTTACAAGGTCGCCCATTTTTGAGCAACCCACCTTTATTTTGCCTTCTTGCATTATATCACAAGTACGGTACCCGTCGTCAAGCGTTTTATTTACGGCACGCTCAATCGCGTCGGCTTCTTCTTTCATATCAAAAGAATATCGTAGCATCATAGCAACGGACAAAATAGTTCCCAAAGGATTCGCAATATCTTGACCTGCAATATCAGGCGCAGAGCCGTGAATAGGCTCGTACATACCGAGAGTAGTTGAAGAAAGCGATGCGGATGGCATCATACCGATTGAGCCGGTAAGCATAGACGCTTCGTCAGATAAGATGTCGCCGAACATATTTTCAGTAACCAAAACGTCAAACTGCGTTGGGTTTTTGATTAGTTGCATTGCCGTGTTATCAACCAAAATATCACTATATTCTACTTCGGGATATTCTTCTTTCAATCGGTGCATAACCTTTCGCCAAAGCCTTGAAGTTTCTAAAACGTTCGCTTTATCAACGGACGCAAGTTTTTTGTTCCTTTTCATAGCCGTTGAATAAGCCACTCTGCCGATACGCTCGATTTCACTTTCAGAATATGGCATAATATCGGTTGCTTTGGTTTCACCGTTTACAACTTCGGTTTTCTTTTCGCCAAAATACACACCGCCCGTAAGTTCTCTAACTATCAAAAGGTCTATACCACCCCCTACGATTTCTTGTTTTAACGGCGACGCGTTTACAAGCTGTGGAAATAGCTTTGTCGGGCGCAAGTTTGCAAAAAGCCCAAGTTCTTTTCTAACCGCAAGAAGCGCTTTTTCAGGACGGATATTTGCAGGGCAATTATCCCATTTAGGTCCACCGACAGCGCCTAATAAAACGCTGTCTGCGTCTTTGCATTTTTGCATGTTTTCGTCAGTTATAGGCACGCCGTATTTATCGATAGAACAACCGCCAATGTCTACGTAAGTATAATTAAAAGTATGCCCGAATTTTTCGCCGACTTTATTTAAAACCTTTATCGCTTCTCTAATTATTTCAGGACCTATTCCATCACCAGATAAAACGGTAATATTTTTATTCATAATTATTCTCCTTTTAAAGACGCTAAAAGTCCGCCTTTTCTAATAATGTTTTGAATAAATTCGGGGAAAGGTTGCGCTTTATACGTTTTTCCCGTAGTAATATCAGTTATAAGTCCGGTATCAAAGTCAACTCTAACTTCGTCGCCTGCATTAATCTCTTCAGCGGCTTGTTCGCACTCTAAAATAGGAAGTCCTATGTTTATTGCGTTGCGATAAAAAATACGCGCAAAACTTTTAGCGATAACGCAACCCGTTCCACAAGTTTTAATAACTAGTGGAGCGTGTTCACGAGAAGAACCGCAACCAAAATTCCAACCTGCGACCATGACGTCGCCCGTATTTACTTTTTTAACGAACTCGGCGTCAATATCTTCCATACAATGAAGCGCAAGTTCTCTTGCGTTAGAAGTATTGAGATAACGAGCAGGGATTATAACGTCCGTATCAACGTTATCGGGGTATTTAAAAACTTTACCTTTAGTATCCATTTTAGTTCTCCTTTGGGTTAGTGATATAACCCGTAATAGCGCTTGCTGCCGCTGTTAACGGGCTTGCAAGATAAACTTCACTCTTAACGTGTCCCATACGGCCAACGAAATTTCTATTCGTCGTTGCGATACAGCGTTCGCCCTCTGCCAAAATTCCCATATATCCGCCAAGACAAGGTCCGCAAGTAGGTGTAGAAACTACCGCTCCTGCGTCAATAAAGGCAGTAACGTAACCTTTTTCCACGCACTCTTTATAAATCTGCATAGTCGCAGGTATTATTATACAACGTACGCTATCGGCAACTTTTTGACCTTTTAACACGTTATACGCCGCCGTCATATCTTCCATCCTGCCGTTAGTGCAACTGCCGATAACTACTTGGTCGATTTTAATACCACCTAATTCACTTGCAGGGTGAGTATTTTCGGGAAGATGTGGGCAAGCAACCGTCGGAACGATTTTATTTAAATCAATATCAATAACTTTTTCGTATTCGGCGTCCTCGTCCGCAGAGAAAACGACGGGCTTTCTTTCACTTCTGCCGTTTAAGTATTCAATCGTTTTTTCATCCACTGGGAATATGCCGTTTTTAGCGCCTGCTTCTATTGCCATATTGCAGATGCAGAGCCTATCGTCCATAGATAAACTGCTTACGCCGTCGCCCGTAAATTCCATACTTTTATAGAGCGCACCGTCAACGCCTATCATGCCTATAATGGTAAGAATAACGTCTTTACCGCTACAATTTTTATTAAGTTCTCCCGAAAGGTTGAACTTTATTGCCGACGGAACTTTAAACCAAGCCGTTCCCGTAGCCATACCTGCCGCCATATCCGTACTGCCAACGCCTGTGGAAAAAGCACCTAGCGCGCCGTAAGTACAAGTATGACTGTCTGCGCCGATTATGCAATCACCCGCAGTTACTACACCTTGTTCTGGAAGTAGCGCGTGTTCTATACCCATTTTACCGACGTCGTAAAAATGGCTTACACAGTGTGAACAAGAGAAATTTCTGCATTGCTTACTTTGTTCAGCCGCTTTTATATCTTTATTAGGCACGAAATGGTCTAAAACTATAGCGATCTTATCTTTATCAAAAACCTTATTAAATCCCGCTTTTGTAAATTCGTTTATTGCAACGGGCGTAGTTATATCGTTGCCGAGAACTATATCGAGTTTGGCACTGATAAGTTGTCCCGAAACGACTTTATCCAATCCTGCGTGAGCTGCAAGGATTTTTTGAGTCATTGTCATACCCATAACGCTTATTCTCCTTTAACTAAATTATGATAAGCACTCAAGAGTGCATTTATATTCGCTTTCATAACGTCCGTATCCGTTCCTGCACCCCAGTACGTTTTGCCGTCAATTCTTTCAAGCCCTATGTACGACGCAGCCATACTTCTAGAACCGTCGCCTTGCATACTGTGCTGAGTATAAACTTGAAGGGTATATTCTTCACCCGTAAATTCGTGTAGAGCGTTATTGACTGCACTTAAAAGGCCGTTGCCTTCCGCTTCAATTTCAGTTTCTTCGCCGTTCTTTAAGAAAGAAACGCTGACCTTGACGACTTCGTTTTCTCTTATAAAATCAAAATCACTTATTTCTATTTCACAAGGCACGTTGAGATATTTTTCAGTAAAAATATCCAAAACTTCGTTAGGTTTAAGTTCTTTATGCTCGTGGTCGGAAACGTTTTTGCACGCATAACTAAAATGTTCTCTCATTTTAGCAGGAAGATTATAGCCGAAAGTTTGTTCAAGCAAGTATCCGATTCCACCTTTACCGCTTTGGGAGTTTACCCTAATAACGTCCGCGTCGTAAGTTCTCCCGATATCTTTCGGATCGATAGGAAGATACGGAACGGTCCACTCGTGTAATTTGTTTTTAACCCTATATTTCATGCCTTTTGCAATAGCGTCTTGGTGACTGCCGGAAAACGCTGCAAACACCAAAGCACCTGCGTACGGCGAACGTTCGTAGACGTGCATACGGGTACATTTTTCGTATTCTTCGACCAAATACGTCATATCTGAAAAATCAAGTTTAGGATCAACACCGTGCGAATACATATTCATTGCAAGCGTGATTATATCGACGTTACCCGTCCTTTCACCGTTGCCAAAGAGCGTGCCTTCAACTCTGTCTGCGCCTGCAAGTAGCGCAAGTTCGGTATCCGCTACGCCAGTACCCCTATCGTTATGCGGATGAAGAGATAGCGTAACGTGTTCACGGTATTTTAAGTTTTCGCTAATATACTCAACCTGACTTGCGTAAACGTGCGGTAAACTCATTTCTACGGTTACGGGAAGGTTGATTATAACGTTATTTTTTTCACTTGGCTCTAATACGTCTAAAACGGCGTTGCAGACTTCTAACGCGTATTCAGGCTCTGTTCCCGTAAAACTTTCGGGAGAATACTCAAAACGGAAATTACCTTCGTATTCACTCGCAAGTTTTTTAACGAGTTTTGCCCCGTCAACGGCAATTTTTTTGATTTCTTCTTTAGACTTTTTGAAAACTTGTTCACGTTGCGCAACGCTCACCGAATTATAAAAGTGAATTATTGCGCTCGGAGCGCCTTTGCACGCTTCAAAAGTCTTTCTAATAATATGTTCTCTACATTGCGTTAACACTTGAACGGTAACGTCAGAAGGTATCATATTATTATCGATAAGCGTTCTTAAAAACTCGTATTCCGTTTCGCTAGCCGCAGGGAAACCCACTTCAATTTCCTTAAATCCCACTTTAAGTAAAACGTTATAGAACTCTAGTTTTTCTTCTAAACTCATCGGTATAACTAAACTTTGATTGCCGTCGCGCATATCGACGCTACACCAAACGGGCGCTTTTTCAATATGGTCTTTTTCCACCCATTTAACGTGTTTTCCAGGCGCAGGATAATATCCCACGCTATACTTTTTTGCATCCATCATAACAATACTCCTATATCACGGCGACGACTTCAACTTCTACGAGCGCGCCTTTCGGTAAATCTTTTACAGCCACGCAAGAGCGCGCAGGTGCGTTAACAATATATTTTGCATACACTTCATTAAAAGATGAAAAATCGTTTATATCCGCTAAAAAACAAGTGGTTTTAACAGCGTTATCAAGTGAAGTTCCCGCCGCCTTTAACACTTCTGATAAATTTTTCATAACTTGTTCGGTTTGCTCTTTAATATTTTTTCCGACAATTACGCCACTTTCGGGGTTTAACGGTATTTGTCCCGACGTATAAACCAAACCGTTTACTACGACCGCTTGCGAATAAGGACCTATTGCTTTCGGCGCTTTATCGGTGCTTACTTTTTTCATGTTCCTTTCTCCTTTAATTAACTATTTTAATACCAAAATCGGTAAGTGCTTCTTTGATTTTTTCTATATGTTCGTGATTTCTAGTTTCTAAACTTAATCTTAAATAACAACCGTTTACGTCCGAACCAGCGCTCGCGTGTTCGTGATGAACGGCAGTGACGTTTCCGCCTTGTTCTGCGATAATTTTTGAAACGCTTAAAAGTTGTCCCGGCTTATCAACTAATTCAATGTTAAGATGACAACTTCTTCCACTCATCACAAGTCCCCTAGTGATAACGCGTGAAAGTATGGTAACGTCAATATTTCCACCCGACAAAATGCACACTGCCTTTTTGCCATCTAGTGGGAGTTTGCCAAACATAGCCGCGGCAACGGCGACTGCGCCTGCACCTTCGGTAACGAGTTTATGCTGTTCCATAAGTGCTAAAATTGCAGCAGACACTTCGTCGTCGGTAACGGTCACTATTTCGTCAACGTATTTAGAACATATATCGTAAGTAAGCGAGCCAGGCTCTTTTACTGCAATACCGTCTGCAATAGTAAACACCGAATCGAGTTTTTCAATATGTCCGTCGTGAATAGAGTTAGCCATTGACGGAGCGCCTTGCGCTTGAACACCGTAAACTTTTATATTCGGGTTTAGACTTTTAATTGTGTACGCTATACCCGAAATAAGCCCACCGCCACCAATAGGAACTATAACCGCTTGCATGTCGGGGATTTGCTCGTACAGTTCAAGTGCGATAGTCCCCTGCCCTGCGATTACGTCAGCGTCGTCGAAAGGATGAATAAAGGTATACCCTTTTTGGTCGCGAAGCGATAATGCTTTTTGATAAGCGTCGTCGTAAACGCCTTCTACCAAACAAACTTCCGCGCCGTAACTTTTAGTTGCTTCAACTTTAGAAATAGGCGCGTTGTCAGGCAAACAAATAACCGATTTTAGACCGTTCTTTTGTGCTGCGAGCGCAACGCCTTGTGCGTGGTTACCAGCAGAACAAGCAATGACGCCACGCTCTTTTTCTTTATCAGTTAATTGCGACATCTTGTAATATGCCCCACGCACTTTAAAAGAGCCTGTTATTTGTAAATTTTCCGTTTTTAGATATAGATCAACGCCTTCTTTAAGCTTTGGAGCATATAGAACGTCAGTTTCTCTAACTACGTTTTTTAATATGTAACTTGCTTTATACACGTTGTCAAGTGTTAGTTTTTTCATCTTCGTACCTATAATAAACTGTTAATAAATTGTTCGGCTGCTCTTGGCGATCGACTACCTTTACTTAAAGCAAACGCTTCGGCTTTAACTAACAAATCTTCGGTTATATTTATACCTGATTTTTGCGCAAGATTTTTTACGATATTTAAATAAAGTTCTTTATTCGGTTTTTGGAAATATACCGTAAGCCCGAACCTATCGGATAAAGATAAGAGTTCTTGCATAGTATCGTTTCTATGAACGTCGTCCGTTGAATTTCTATCAGCAAAACTTTCCTTAATAATATGTTTTCGGTTGCTCGTTGCATAAATTGCTGCGTTGTTTGCTTTTTTTGATGCAGAGCCTTCTAACGCCGCCTTTAACATACTGAACGAATCGTCGTTTTTATTAAACGATAAATCGTCTATAAAAATAATAAACTTTAGCGGATTATCGGCAATTTTACCCATAACGGATGCAAGCGATAAAAGTTGGTCTTTTCTAATTTCTATAAGCCTTAACCCGTCTTTATAAAAATGATTTACACACGCTTTTACCGTTGACGATTTTCCCGTACCTGCATCACCACACAGCAAAACGTTTGCGGCTGGGCGACCTTCTAAAAGCGCTTTAGTGTTCTCTAAAACTTGCTTTCTTTCATATTCGTAACCGACAAAAGCGTCTAGTTTTATTTGGTCGACAGACTCGACGGGAACTATATCGTTACCTACGACTTTAAACATTTCGGAAGTGGCAAAGATTCCGTAACCGTACTTACCCACGTTGTTAATTCGCTCTTTATACTCTTTTACAAAATCCACTCTCTCGTTTTTAAACTTTGGAATATAGCCGTTATAATCCATATCTTCGGTCAAGTCTGATTCGCTAATTTCAGTAAGTCTTGAAAAGAGCGCTAATTCCGCCAAAGCGTTTTCTTCAATCGTGTTATCGATTATTTTACCCTTTGCCTTGCCTATTACGTAAACGTTTTCGTCTTCAAACACAGCTTTTAAAAGACAGTCTGAAAACGAGTTGTTATACTCGCCGAGCGTATAAACGAAATTACCGTACAGCGATAATTTATCATCGGAATTTTGTTTGCACCTTAAACATTTCAAGAGCGCGGAAACCGCTTTATTTTCCAAAACGCCCCTAAATACGCTAACTGCAGATAATTCTTTAGATAAGTTTTTTTGTGCTTGTGTTTTCATTTTAACCTTCAAATTTATTTATTATCGCGCCTTTATCGGCAGAACTAACTTGCATAGAATACCTTTTAAGTGCGCCTTTAATACCCGTTTTTTGTTTTATCGTCATTTCTTTTTTACGTTTTTCAATCTCTTCGTCACTAACCTTTAATTCTATAGAATATTCAGGTATGTTAATAGAAATTAAATCGCCGTCCATTACGTAAGCGATTAAACCGCCACGAACGGCTTCTGGGGAAACGTGCCCGATGGACGCGCCCCTTGTAGCGCCTGAAAATCTTCCGTCGGTTATAAGCGCTACGTCTTTATCTAATCCCATACCTGCAATGGCAGAAGTAGGATTTAGCATTTCTCTCATCCCCGGTCCGCCTGCAGGACCTTCGTAACGGATAACTACGACGTCGCCCTTAACGATTTTACCTGCATATATTGCAGATATTGCGTCTTCTTCACTGTCAAAGACCTTTGCAGGCCCGACGTGCTTTAACATTTCGGGAGCAACTGCGCTTCTTTTTACCACGCACCCGTCGGGAGCAAGATTTCCACGAAGAACGGCAATACCACCCGTTTTGCTATAAGGATTGTCTACCGTGCGTATAACTTCGGGGTTTTTATTTACTGCACTTTCAATATTTTCACCTAAAGTTTTGCCCGTAACGGTCATTACCGAAGTATCAAGAGCACCGATTTTCGTAAGTTCTTTTAATACTGCGTAAACACCGCCTGCTTCATTTAAATCTTCCATATAAGTATTCCCTGCAGGAGCAAGGTGGCAAAGATTAGGCGTTTTTTCGCTTATTTCGTTAGCCATATCAAGATTTATTTCCACGCCGCATTCATTTGCGATTGCAGGAAGATGTAACATACTGTTAGTTGAACACCCCAAAGCCATATCGGCAGTAAGAGCGTTTTTAAATGATGCCGCAGTCATAATATCTCTTGGGCAAATATTCTTTTTAACGAGTTCCATTACCTGCATCCCTGCGTGCTTTGCAAGTTCAATCCTTTGCGAATAAACGGCAGGTATCGTTCCGTTACCTTTTAAGCCCATCCCTAAAACTTCGGTTAAGCAGTTCATAGAGTTTGCCGTATACATTCCCGAACAAGAACCGCAAGTAGGACAAGTGTTTTCTTCGCAAACGCATAATTGTTCTTGGTCTATTTTGCCCGACGAATATGCGCCGACTGCTTCAAACATGCTTGATAAACTCGTCTTCTTTCCGTTTACCCTACCTGCAAGCATAGGCCCACCGCTAACGAATACGGTAGGAATATTTACGCGCGCCGCCGCCATAAGCAATCCCGGAACGTTCTTATCGCAGTTAGGAACTATAACCAGTCCGTCAAAGCCGTGCGCTAAAACCATTGCTTCGGTAGAGTCTGCTATTAAATCACGGGTGATTAAGGAATATTTCATACCGACGTGTCCCATTGCAATACCGTCGCAAACGGCTATTGCAGGAAAGACTATGGGCGTTCCACCGGCATAAGCGACGCCAAGTTTTACTGCGTCAACGATTTTATCCAAATTCATATGACCAGGGACTATTTCGTTATACGAACTAACTATACCGATTAGCGGTCTTTGTTGCTCTTCTTTAGTTAGTCCCAAAGCGTGATATAAACTTCTATGCGGAGCGTTATTAAACCCGTCCACGATTTTTTCTTTCACCATAATAGTTTACCTTTTAGTTATTGATAAGTTTATCTTCGTCACTCCAACTATAGAGTTTTCTTATTTCCTTGCCTACCGTTTCAGAAGGATGTTCGCTTGCAAGTTTTCTCATTGCGTTAAAATGAACTTGAGCGCCTGCATCTGACATATCAAGCAAAAATTCCTTTGCAAAAGTTCCGTCTTGAATATCGGATAGAATTTTCTTCATTGCCTTTTTGGTGTCGTTGGTTATAATCTTAGGTCCTGTTACGTAATCGCCGTATTCTGCCGTATTAGAAATAGAATATCTCATACCTTCAAAACCGCTTTGATAAATAAGGTCAACGATAAGTTTCATTTCGTGAATACATTCAAAGTATGCGTTTCTCGCGTCGTATCCTGCTTCAACAAGCGTTTCAAAACCTGCTTGCATAAGAGCGCAAACCCCACCGCAAAGAACCGCTTGTTCACCGAAAAGGTCGGTTTCAGTTTCCGTTCTAAACGTGGTTTCTAAAACGCCTGCACGCGCGCCACCAATCCCAAGAGCGTAAGCAAGTGCTATTTCAAGAGCGTCGCCCGTAGCGTCTTGATGAACTGCAACTAAACAAGGAACGCCTTTACCAACTTGATATTCGCTTCTTACCGTGTGTCCCGGACCTTTTGGCGCAATCATAATTACGTTTACGTTTTTAGGCGGTTTAATACAACCAAAATGAATATTAAAGCCGTGAGCGAAAGCAAGCGTTTTCCCTTCCGATAGATTTGGTTCAATACTTTCTTTATATAACTTTGCTTGTTTTTCGTCGTTAATAAGTATCATAATAACGTCTGCGACTTTTGCCGCTTCACTTGACGTCATTACTTTAAGACCTTGCGATTCGGCTTTTTTCCAACTCTTACTACCTTCGTAAAGCCCAACAACGACGTTTACACCCGAATCTTTTAAGTTTAATGCATGTGCATGACCTTGTGAACCGTAACCGATAATCGCTACGGTTTTGCCGTTTAATTTTTGTAAATTACAATCCTGTTGATAATAAATGTTTTGCATAATAAAATCTCCTTTTATCTATAATTTTTAATTTTTATTTTTCCATAATACTGCTTCCGCGCTCTAGAGCAACTACACCCGTTCTACATATTTCTATAATTCCAAGTGGTTGCATTACTTCTATAAACGCATCTATTTTATTAGGTTCGCCCGTAACTTCAACACACACAGTGTCCGTCGTGTAATCAATAATCTTTGCTCTATAAATTTCTGCAGCTGCCATTATTTCATTACGGTTTTCAGGTGTGTTTTTTACTTTGACAAGCATAAGTTCTCTTTCTACTGTAGAATCTTGCTTTAATAACTTAACTTGTTTTACGTTGTGCAACTTTTTTAATTGATTTATAAGTTGTTCTCTTGCGTAATCGTCACCGTTAAGAGTTATCGTCATTCTTGAAAATTTAGGGTCATCGGTCGCACCTACGGTTAACGAATCAATATTAAACCCCTTTCTCATAAACAAACCGGAAACTCTAGTTAAAACACCGTATTTATTCTCTACGTAAACTGCTATTACCGATTGCATTTATTTTACCTCCTCTTTAGAAGTTATCATATCTTCTATCGCGCCACCTGGGGGTAGCATAGGGAGAACGAATTCATCCATATCTATAACGGTATCAATTAAATAAGGTCCGTTATGATTCATTGCATTCCTAAAAGCGTTTTCAAACTCTTCAATATCCGTTACCCTTTCAGCAGGTAAACCGAATGCGTCTGCAAGTTTAACGAAATCAGTTTTCCTCCCCAAAACGGTATTTGAATACCTTTTACCGTAAAACAACGTTTGCCATTGCCTTACCATTCCTAAAACACCGTTATTCATAATGACTATTACTACGGGAACGTTATAAGATACTGCCGTTGCAAGTTCGTTGAGATTCATACCGAAACTTCCGTCGCCCGTAATTAAAACGGTTCTTTCTTTACTGCCCACCGAACAACCTATTGCAGCGCCCAAACCGTAACCCATAGTTCCAAGCCCCCCGCTTGAAGCAAATCTCCTTGGATTTTCAAATTCTACGTATTGAGCCGCCCACATTTGGTGTTGCCCGACGTCGGTCGCTATGCAAGTATTTTTATCTTTTACCGCATTGATAACGTCAAAAATCTTTTTTGGCGTCATTGCACCGTTTGCTTTTTTCTCAGCGTCGTCTAAAATACTTTTTTCCACCAACTTAAACTCGTTTACTTTTTTCTGCCATTCTGGGTGAGATTGTTTTTTGCACTTACTTAATATTTTAGAAAAAGCGGTTTGTATATTACCGACGACTCCAACGTCAACTTTTACGTTTTTATTTATCTCAGAAAGATCTGCGTCAAGTTGAATTATCTTTAAGTTTTTAGAATACTTTTCTACGTTTCCCGTCGCTCTATCTGAAAAGCGAACGCCAATTCCTATCAAAAGGTCAGCTTCTTTATTAGCCATTGAAGAAGAGTATCTTCCGTGCATACCTTGCATACCTAAAAATCTTTTATAAGAATTAGGGATAGCGGATAACCCCATAAAAGTTGAACCGATAAACCCGTCTATCTTTTCTGCAAAGGCTACGATATCTTCTGTCATACCCCGTCCTGCCGCACCGCCACCTATATAAATATAAGGGCGTTTTGCGTTGTTTATTAGTTCTACCGCTTTATCGATATCTTCATCACTTGCTTCTTCTTGGGGGAACGGCTCGACTTTAGGTTGAGATTTATATTCACACTCGTTTATTTGAACGTCTTTGGGAACGTCAATTAAAACGGGACCAGGGCGACCTGATGAAGCAATTTTAAACGCTTCTCTTATAGTATCCGCCAAATCTTCAACCCTGCTAACAAAATAATTGTGTTTGGTTATAGGAAGAGTTACGCCCGTAATATTGATTTCCTGAAAACTGTCTTTTCCTATAAGATTAGTTGAAACGTTGCCCGTTATCGCGACCATCGGAATTGAGTCAAGCATAGCAGTCGCTATACCCGTAACGAGATTTGTTGCCCCAGGACCGGAAGTCGCAATTACCACGCCTACCTTTCCCGTAACCCTTGAATAACCGTCGGCTGCGTGACTTGCGCCTTGTTCGTGTGCCGCAAGCACGTGATTAATTCGTCCTTTTGCCTTATATAGTTCATCGTAAATGTTTAAAACTGCCCCGCCAGGATAACCGAAAACGTCCGTTACGCCTTGTTCTATAAGCGTTTCTATTATAATTTTTGCTCCATTAAGTTTTCCATTTTGTTGTGCTTGCATTTTAACCTCCTTTAGTTTTTGAAAAACAAAAAAACCGCCTCAAAGCTTTTGCTTTGAGACGGGTATAATTACTATACTCGCGGTACCACTCAAATTACGGAAAATTCTCCCGTCACCTCTTCGGAATCAATCAATTCCTATGCACTTACGTAGCATACACGAGAAACGCCTACTAAGGATATAATTCCCTTTGGGGCTTCCAGCTCGGAAGTGATAAGTCATTAAGAAATAATCATGCCGATTCACACCAACCATCGGCTCTCTGTAATAATTTGTTTCTTGACCGTCTTCGTCATAGCCTTTAATATTATCAGAATCAATCAATTCCTATGCACTTACGTAGCATACACGGGAAACGCCTACTCGCTAATCTTTCGGGTTCCGGCTCAGAAGGGAGAAGTCTTATAACTTTTTTATCGGTTTTCACCAAACACCGACTCTCTGTGAAATCAGTTTTAAAACGAATCTTCGTCATAGCCTTTATATTTTTTTAAAATTATAGACTAATGCTTTTGCTTTGTCAACGATTTTTTAGGGAAATTTTAAAATTTTTTAATTTTTTAGTTTATATATGCAGATTTAAGAAGTATATAAAAATAAAAATTTTTGCCAAAGCAAGTTTGACTATTTCAATTAATACTGCCTATAAACTACTTATATAATTAAAAATTAGCCTAACTATTACCACTTTTAAAGTGTTTCAAATTAGACGGCTTGTGGCTGTACAACTGATAAACCAGCAGATTCAAAACTAAAAAGCAGTTCAAAATTATGAACTGCTTTCTTGCTTAAAAAATTAGTTTTCTTCATTAAAATTTAAAACGGTAAAACCTTCTTTATCATCTTTAGGTAGAGATATTAAACTTGCTTTATAATATATAAAAGTAAATACAATATCACTTTCTGCTATAAACTAACCGATATAAATATAAATTTACGGTAGAACTTATTCTTATACTTCTCTTTCAAAATAGCCATCAAACGCAACGGGGTGTTTACCAACGGCAGGAATTTGCCCCATTACCACTTTTGCAACGGCAACCTGACTTTCACCGTAAAAAGAAAATGCGTTTACGTAAGTTTTTACGTACGGGAAATCGTGAATTTTATACGGATCGCCAAAAGACGACACTATTTCTAATATTTTACAGTATATAGACAGTAACATTTACGGCGATTTGTCGCTTGAAACGTTATCAAAAAAATTCGGATATTCAAAAACTTATTTATCCGCACTGTTTAAGAAAAAAACGCAAATAAACTTAAAAACTTATATAACAAATTCAAAAATTCAAAAACTTGATGCCGTTAAAGAATTTTACGACCCAAAGGACGTTAATCAACTTGCTGAAAAACTCGGTTTTAACAGCCTTTCTGCCTATTACCGAGCAAAAAACAAATACTTATTCACAAAATAAAAAAAACTTCTATCGCAAAAATAAATTTCTGCAATAAAAGTCTTGTTCTTGCGTAAAACGCAGATTTTTCCCTACGGTATTATCCCCGTATGACGACGATAAAAACTGCAAAAAGAAGAAACTACTCCCTTTTGTTAATTTTAAAATAACATTTAACTTTTTTAGTCAAGCAAAATCAGACCTGCCGTAGAAAAATAATATTATCTACTTATTTTGTCTTATCACTAAGACTTTTTAAGGCGTAATAAGATTAATTTTTACCCCTTTGGCAAAAAAGTTTTTCCTATCTTTATCACATAAAACGTAATCAAACGCACTTGTTTCCGCAAGTAAAAAAGGCGCAATCTTTCCATACTTTTCGCTATCCAACATCAGTACTTTTTTATTTGAATTTTTAAGCATCGCTTGCCTTAAACAAATTTCATCATCAAAAACGTCGTATACCCGCCCATCTATATCAACGCCAAACGCAGAAACAAACGTCACGTCTGCATGCACGGAATTTATAAAATCAAGTGCTTGCTTGCCTATTAAAGCGACTTTGTTCGTTGGCGAAACTTTACCGCCCGTTGAATAGACGTTTATGGTGGAAGTTCGCAAAGAATTTACCGTTTCGATGCCGTTTGATATAACGGTAAGATTGTTGAATTCTTTAAGAAAATTAGTTAAACAATACGCCGTTGAAGACGCATCTGTAAACACAACGTCACCATCTTTGACGAGTGATGCACCAAGTCTGCAAACGGTAATTTTTTCCGGCGCGTTCTTCTGCGTGCGGTAGGAAAACGGCGCAAGTCCGTTTTCCGATTGAGAATAACTTACACCACCGTAAGTTCTTTTCACTTTTCCTTTTTCTTCCAAATCTTTCAAATTTCGTCTTACGGTTGACGCGCTTAAATTCATTGCCTTTGAAAGATACTCTACCGTAACGTAATCCCCGTTCGCTCTTATAAGCGATATTATTTGACTATCTCTTTTCGGATCGTACATAAATCCCACCCCTTGCGCATTTTTTGCGTGATTTTACAGCATAAAAACGCAAAACGCGCATAAAATAAATTATTTTAAAATTTGCACCACTCGTGTTGCTTATTCTTGCACGTTTTATTATAATATAAGAAAACAAAAAAGTAAACAGTTTTGGAGAATTTTTATGGTAATAACTATTATAGGATCAGGCATGATGGGTTCTGCGTTAGCATTTCCTGCAAGAGAAAACGGAAACGAAGTAAGGCTTTGCGGCACACATTTAGACAAAGATATTATAACAGAATGCAAGAAAAGCGGTCAACACCCTAAATTTGATAGAGCGTTCCCTGACGGAGTAAAATACTATTATTTTGAAGAAATGGCGGAAGCGGTCAAAGATACCGATTTTATTATCGGCGGAGTAAACTCTTTTGGGGTTGACTGGTTTTTAGAAGAAGTTTTATTGAAAACCGACGTCAATATTCCCGTAATTACCGTCACTAAAGGTCTTATTTGCCTTGACGACGGCACTCTTATTTCCTATCCCGATTATTGGGAAGGCAAACTCAAAGAAAAGGGAATTAGCCGCGACCTTTTGGCTATAGGTGGACCATGCACTTCTTACGAACTTGTTTTCCACGATAAAACCGAAGTCGCTTTCTGCGGTAAGAACCCTGAATCTTTGCGCCAAATCAAAAACGCGTTACAAACCGAATATTACAACGTTTCGCTCACTAAAGACGTAATAGGATTAGAAAGCGCAGTTGCACTCAAAAACGGCTACGCCTTGGCTGTTGCAATGACAATAGGACTTTGTGAAAAGGAAAACGGAATTGACTGCGGACTACACTACAATTCTCAAGCCGGCGCTTTTTATCAAGCCGTAAGAGAAATGAGAAAACTTTTAAGGCTTCAGAACGCAACCGAAGATTGCGAAAATATGGGTATTGGTGACTTGTATGTGACCGTTTACGGCGGTCGTACAAGAAAAATCGGTATTCTTTTAGGACGTGGCATGGATTACGACGCAGCCGTTCAAGAATTAAGTGGCGTCACGCTAGAATCTTTGGTGGTTTCAAGACGCGTTGCCAAAGCGCTTAAAATAAAGGCGGAAAAAGGCCTTGTAGACTTAAAAGACTTCCCCATGCTAGTACATGTAAGCGACGTGCTTGATAACGGCAAGAACGCAGAAATGCCGTGGAATAGTTTTACCTTTGAAAACCTTTAGTATTAGACAATTCAGCGCCCTAAATTACATGATTACACCCCTACCCTTACGCTTTGTCTTTTACAAGTGATAAGCTATCTCTTAACTATAAAAAAATGAAACATATTATAAATAATAAAGGTCCTGACTTTTTTGTCAGGACTTTTCCTTATTACAATTTATAAACAAATAAAACCTCGTCTAACTTTTTGCCACTTTTAGTGTTTCAAATTAGACAGTTTGTGGTTGCACGGGTGGTGAACTAGTAGAGCCACAAAAGAAAAAGCGTTAGAAATTCTCTAACGCTTTTAAAGTTTGATTTACCAGTAGTGGAATAATTATAGAAGCAAGAGCAACAATCGTTGTAATTCCCTATGCTATTTTATTCCATACAGCATCTTTTTTTATTTGCTTTGCTTGTTCTCTATTTTGCTAGGTTAAAGTTAATATTTGCAGCTTTAGTAATTGATTACTTTCTTCTTGTAATTTATTTGCTTTTTGCTGTTCTTCAATTATACCAAACGTTGCTTGCGACATTTGATTTAATTTTTGCCCCAAATCACCAAGTCTATTAGCCGTTTCTTGTTGTGCGTTTGCAGACCTTGTTTGATTACTCATAGCAACTTGCTTATTAAAAAAATCCATAGGATAACCAACCCATTATTTTTCTCCTTCGTAAGAATTAATTAAATTATAGCATTTTATATGAAATATTGCAACAAAATAAAAAAGCGAAAACTTTTCACGGTTTTTGCTTTTTAAAAGGTTAGATTTTTGCTAATAAAAAATACTGCAAAGCCTTATGTGGCTCTGCAGTATCTCACTTGGACAAACGGAGTGGGATTTTTTCTTGCTTTTTGCAAAGCAATTTACGAGTATCTCCAACCTGTGCTTTGCAAAAATCTTCGGTCACCGCTAAAACAGTAGGTGGCTACTGTTTCTTAACGCTACTTCAAATCCAACTCCAGTTAATCTCAATAAAACAAAAAACAAATAATCATTGATGTTAAAACATTTATGACTGCAAAAGCTATATAATAAAATAATATCCGAGATTGAAAATAAAATCAATCTCAGCTTTTTCATGTTGATTATATAAGTTAAAACTTTTTGTTTTCGCAAAACTCATAAAGAGTTAATTTTGCGAAACAAGCCATCTTGCTATATCAATAATTCTTACGCCCTCAATATGACTTTCAGGATGCTTTGTTCTCGCAATAATAATTTTCGGATATGCATCTTTAATTAAAAGTAAAGGAGCAACTTCACGCTTTAGTGTTTCTTCTCGACTTATATCGTCAGAAACTTGAATATATGTCTTCATCCCATCTTTTACAGCTACAAAATCTATTTCTTTTTCGCCAAGTTGACCAACGTATACTTCGTATCCTCTTCGTAAAAGCTCAATTGCGACTAGGTTTTCATATAAATGCCCGTAATCCGCATTTTTTGTACCAATAATAGCGTACCGGAATGAAAGATCCGCTAGATAATATTTTTTATCAGACTCTAAGTATCTTTTTCCCTTGACGTCATATCTCTTAAACGGATAGAATAAAAAACTACGGCAAAGATAATCTATATATGCCCCACAAGTCTTATCATTTGTCTTATATGTATTGGATGTAAGCGTGTTTGCAATGTTTCTTATAGAAGTTTTACTCCCAATATTATCCATAAGAAAATCAACTATCATGTTTAATAGATCTTCATTTTCAATTTTGAATTTTGTTATAATGTCTTTTGTTATAGTAGTACGAACAATACCTGCTAAATATTTTTTTGCATCAGCGGAATTAGAATATAGATAAGACCCTGACATCCCCCCTACGGAAACGTATTTGTCAAAAGCAATGTCAACATCATTTTGTGGATAATATAATAAATATTCAGTAAAAGAAAATGGAAATAAACTAATTTCAAATACTCGTCCACCAAAAAGAGTCGCCAAATCACTAGATAGTAAAAATGCGTTAGAACCTGTTAAAAAGATATTAAACCGTTCTTCTTCATATAAACTATTTATTATCGTTTCAAAACCTTTACAAAGTTGCACTTCATCTATAAAAAGAAAATTTTCTTTATCTACAACGTAGTTAGAATTTATGTATTCATAAAGTGATTCACTATCTTTTAGTATTTCAAACTCTTTTAAGTTGAGTTTAATACGAATAATATGATTGTTATCACCCCGCTTTTTAACATATGCAATAAAAGCGTCCATCAATTTTGATTTACCTGAACGACGAATGCCTGTAATAACTTTTATATCAGGGGTATTTATAACATCTATTAACTGTTGAATATAATACTTTCTTTCTATAAGTTTCATATTTCACCTCAATAGCATTATATTATATTTCGCAAACTTTGTCAAATTAAAAAAATGCGAAATACAATCATTTCTTATCAAAATATGTTTATATTTAGAATATAGGAAAATTTAATAACCTTGCAATTTAATCTCAATAAAACAAAAA
>JAFTIG010000037.1 GCA_017457015.1 Clostridia bacterium
AAAAATTCATTACTTTCAGATAAGCCCATATCAATATAACTATCCATAACGTTACAACAAAATCTAAACGACTTTAAAGTATTAGTATCAAAATCATAATCTGCAACGAGATAAGAATATTGATCCATACCGTCGGTATTTATTATGCCTTCAAAATAAAGTTTGTCCGCATTTAAATCCAAATAGGTTTCTATCTTAAAAACGTGCGAGTGTGGCGTTCCTTCCATAGTAGAAGACGCATCAAAATGCGCAAGATTATTAGTTAAATTAAAATTTTCGTTTGCGTAAAGGTCGCCTATCATATACGCAACGCTTGCCATAAGCGCGGCGTTCATTTTGATATTCTTGATAGCCATATCGTCAGTCGTTTCCACTCTATTGTCGGGGAGCGTCGTCGACATAAGCATAGCCCCTGTAGGTTGCTCTTCTTTGGGATTATCTAATCCTAATTTATCCCAAGTTCCAACCGCAACGCTTTTATAAACGACGGCAAGTTCTGCTCTCGTAAGATCGCCACCGCCGTTCCCACCGTCACCGTTATCACCGTCACTGCATCCGACCATACTAAAGCACGCAATAACGGCAAGCATTAACGCCGTTAATAATATTAAAATTTTTTTCATAAATATTTCTCCTTGTATATATTATAAATTGTTTATACTAACGATAATTAACCTTGTCAAGTATATACGCTTATAAACGATAAAAACGCACCCCGCAGTTATCTACGGGGCAAAAATATCCATCAATCAGTTAATCCCAAAAGATAATCTGCAGTCACGTTAAAATACAGAGCAAGTTTTACTATAATTGCGCCGGTAGCGTCACACTCACCCTTTTCCCAACGCGCAACCATTGATTGACTGCAGTCTAACGCATTAGACAACTCTTGTTGCGTTATTCCCCTTTCCTTTCTAAGTTCTTTTAATCTATCGCAAAACATACTGCGATTATAACAAATTATGAGAATACTCATTGGTAATATGAGTATTCTCATAATGCAATAGAAATATAACAAAAAGTATGTTCTAAATATAATTTCTAAACCATAAATAAAAATTCAGCGATAATTTTTAAAAAGAAAAATGCACTTATACATAAGTGCATTTTTTGGTTTTTGTTGGGAATTAATACATACCGCCCATTCCGCCTGCAGGCATTTGGGGAGCGTTTTCAACCTTTTCATCAGCGATAACTGATTCAGTGGTAAGGAATACGCCTGCAACTGACGCAGCGTTCTCTAATGCCGAACGGGTAACCTTGGTCGGGTCGATGATACCGCTTTCAACCATATCGGTATATTCGTTAGTAAGAGCGTTAAAGCCGTAGTTTGCTTTATTTGCTTTAAGAACTTCATTTAAGATAACTGATCCGTCAAGACCTGCGTTCAAAGCAATTTGGCGGAGCGGTGCTTGAACTGCTTTATAAACGATTTCCGCACCCGTCTTTTCGTCGCCACTTAAAGTGCTGATATAATCTGCAAGAACTTTCATAGTAGCGATAAGCGCAATTCCGCCACCTGGAACGATACCTTCTTGAACGGCGGCCTTGGTTGCGTTAAGAGCGTCTTCAATACGGAGTTTCTTTTCTTTCATTTCTATTTCAGTTGCAGCACCTACGTTGATAACTGCTACGCCACCTGCGAGTTTAGCAAGACGTTCTTGCAATTTTTCTCTATCGTAATCGGACGTCGTTTCTGCAATCTGTGCTTTAATAGCCTGCTTTCTTGCTTCGATAGCTTTAGGATCGCCAGCACCGTTAATAATGGTGGTGTTATCCTTATCAACTTTAACAGTTCCTGCACGGCCGAGCAAGTTGGGCGTAACGTCTTTAAGTTCATAGCCGAGTTCGCTTGAAATTACAGTACCACCGGTAAGAATTGCAATGTCTTCAAGCATAGCCTTTCTTCTATCGCCAAATCCAGGCGCTTTAACCGCAACGCAGTTGAACACACCCTTGAGTTTGTTAACTACGAGCGCTGCGAGAGCGTCGCCTTCAACTTCTTCTGCAATAATCAAAAGACGCATACCCTGCTGTGCGAGCGGCTCGATTATAGGAAGAATTTCTTGTATTGCAGAAATCTTTTTATCGGTGATTAAAATAACGGGTGATTCTAAAACCGCTTCCATTTTATCGGTGTTGGTTACCATATAAGCGGATGCATAACCCCTGTCGAACTGCATACCTTCAACGGTAGTAAGTTCGGTTTTCATCGTCTTGGATTCTTCAATAGTAATAACTCCGTCTTTGCCGACCTTTTCCATTGCTTCGCTGATAAGTTCGCCAACGGTGTTGTCGCCAGCAGATATAGACGCAACCTGACCGATAGCGTTCTTATCTTTAACGGGGTTAGAAATCTTTTTAAGTTCTTCAACGGCAACGTTAACAGCCCCTGCAATACCTTTCTTTAAAATAATCGGATTTGCGCCTGCCGCAACGTTTTTAAGTCCTTCACCGATCATTGCTTGTGCCAAAACTACTGCGGTAGTAGTACCGTCGCCTGCAATGTCGTTAGTTTTTGTGGAAACTTCTTTAACGAGTGCCGCACCCATGTTTTCAAATGCGTCTGCTAATTCAATTTCCTTTGCAATGGTAACACCGTCGTTAGTGATGAGCGGTGCTCCGAATTTTCTGTCAAGTACTACGTTTCTACCTTTCGGTCCTAAAGTGATTTTTACGGTGTCAGCAAGAGTATCAACGCCTTTTTGAAGGGCTTTTCTCGCTTCTTCACCATGTTTTAACTGTTTAGCCATAATTTATCTCTCCTTATTCTACAATCGCCAAAATGTCACTCTGACGAATAATGGTCAATTCTTTGCCGTCTACTTTAAATTCACTGCCTGCATATTTAGAGTAAAGTACGGTATCCCCTACTTTAACTTGCATAACTACTTCTTTACCGTCGATAAGTCCGCCAGGACCTACTGCAACGATTTTTGCCATCTGCTGCTTTTCTTGTGACGCAGTGGGAAGAATAAATCCGCTACTCGTCTTTTCTTCCATTTCCAAACTTTCTACTACTACCTTGTCAAATAAAGGTTTTACTGTCATAATTATTGCCTCCGAAAATTTTTAGCACTCTCAACCTTTAAGTGCTAACACCTATTATACACGCTTAAAAATATTTGTCAATAGTTTATGACGGTAAAAAGGAAATTTTTAGTAAATTTTTTTATCGTGCTTAAAAATCCTATCGAAAAACGACGAAAGTGCATCTTTTAATTTTTACGCAAGTTATTTAATATTTATACTTATTAAAATCGTATAAATAATTGTGTGCATCGCTAGCGTTTTTATAATATAGCAATAATAATCGCCCCACACACTATAAGTCCTACACCGAGCATTTTTTTAACACTGATTTTTTCTTTTAATACTAAATACGCTATAAACATAGTCCAAATATACGTTATAGACGTGAACGGTAAAACAAAAGAATAATCTAGTTTCGTGAGAATATAAACGTTTAAAAGAGCCGCTAATAGATATAATCCCGCCCCAACATAAAGGTTATAATTCTTTAACATTTTTATAAAAGTAGTTCCAGATGCTTTTTTTAAAAACATGCCGGCAAAAGAACCAAGGAAAGTCATGAAAAATAATATTAATATAAATACGAACATTATTCTCCACCCCCTATTAAAAGCACCCCGAAAACTATCAAAATCGTACCAACTATTCTCCCTGGGCTTATGGTCTCTAATAGAACGAATCGTCCTAATAACAGAGCGATAACGTAATTTAAACTTAAAACTGGTTGCAATACCGAAAGGCTACCGTACTTATATGCAATGAGCATTATTAACGCCCCAAAACCGTAAAATATAAAACCTACGATTAAGCACCATATGCCGTGCGTCGTTTGTAATTTCCAAAACAATTGACCAACGCATGCAAATATAGCCGAAATTAGCATTAACAATATGCCTTTTCTATTCTTTTTCAGTGACTTTAACACTTTTTCTCCTCAATTTCTTTTTAATATACGCTGTAAATTTTTCAACGTCCGTATTCCATAGCAAAACTGCCGACACGGAAAAAATCGTTACGGCTTGCGCCCTAAACGTAAACCAAGAATGCCAAAACGAATGATTGGCTAAAACAAGATACCAGCAGTAAGGAATAATCCCTATAAGCCAAAATATTAACGATAGCTTGCCTAAACCAAACTTAACGTTTTTAAATTTTATTCTAATTATCACTAACACAACCAAAACTATCAGCATCAATATCGAATACGGTATTACTTGATAGAATAATAACCCAACGTTTGCCCCTACGGCAAATATTGGATTGCCAGAATATTCCGCGCTGCCTGCCGTTCTGAAAAAAATCGCTTTTATTGCCGTATCAAAAACGTTTTCTTTTAGCACTAAACTAGCCAACGCCCACTTTGATATCCAACAAAGACCGTACCCCAAGAACCATAAGACTATAACGAAAATAGCCTTTTTAATATTTTTCTTTCTATCAACTCCGCCGTCTTTAATAATCATAAGCATATAAATCGTTAATGGAATTCCTAGCGTAATAACTGGAACGGTTAAAAAGTCCAAAAAGTTAGTTATCATACCAACGGTTAAAAATGCAAGCGGTATTTTATCGTTAGTTTCGTGGTCTTTCATACATAATAATATTATAGAAAAAACAAAAGTTACAATAAAAACCGTTTGAAACTGTAACGATAACGGAATAACGAAAAAACCAACGCTTATAATAGCAAAGACAAACGCAAAAAGAGTACGTAAGTTTAGTTTTTTATACAATAAATAAGCAAGAACAATAAATAGCACGAAAAACACGACGGTGTTAATAATCCTTATTGATTTAATTGAACAAATCAATAACAAAGGACGCAAAAAAATCATATATCCGTGCCAATATCTATTATAATCCAAGTTATTAAACGCTTCAACTAAAGGGTTGTCACCAGTAAAAGCGTTTCGATTTATCATAATCCTATCCGTAAAATTATCCATTTTTACGTTTGCAAATAAAATATGGTATTCTCCCTCGTTTTCTATAATTGATAACGAGTCGTTTACGTTATTAATTACCGCGCTAGTCGGTATACAATAAATCAACAACATTAAACTGGAAAACAACGCAATCATTGCAATGAACACTACAATGTATAGAGCAATCTTTTTTATCATTTTTTATTCCTTGAAATAAAGTGGTTTACTTGTAATTCGTATAATTTTCTATGTTTTTTTATTATCACGTCTAGCATTATCCCTGAAAAAATGGATAAAAGTGAACACGCAAAAAACATACAAGATACTATTAACGTCGGAATTTTAAAAACTAATTTATATTTTATATATTCTAAAAGCACTGGTATAAATAATCCTATTCCACCAAGGAACAAAAAGAACGACAACCAACCAAAGAACTTTAACGGGCGATATTCTTTAAATAATCTAAATATAGTTTTTAAAACTCTAAACCCGTCTTTGAAAGTGTTGAGTTTAGATTCACTTCCCGCAGGCCTATCTCTATAATTTACCGGAATTTCTTTAATTAAAAAATTCTTATCGACTGCATGAATGGTCATTTCCGTTTCAATCTCAAAACCTTCGGATAATATTGGAAAATTTTTAACAAAATCTTTGCTAAACGCCCTATACCCAGTCATAATGTCTTTTATTTTAGATTTAAATAACCCGTTAATAAGTTTTCTAACCAACACGTTGCCAAAGTTATGGAATCTTCTTTTGTTTTCCGTAAAATAAGTAGAAGACAATCTATCCCCTATTACCATATCTGCTTGTCCGTTAAGCACGTAATCAATCATTTCACGCGCATGTTCAACGGGGTACGTATCGTCACCATCAATCATAAGATAGCAATCTGCGTCTATATCCCTAAACATACTTCGAATTACGTTGCCTTTGCCTTGCCTATATTCTCTCTTTACTATAGCACCGGCTTGGCTTGCTATTTTTGCAGTATCATCGGTCGAATTATTGTCGTACACGTAAATAGTCGCTTCAGGCAGTGCGTTTTTATAATCTTTAACTACTTTCTCGATAGTCTTTCCCTCGTTATAACAAGGTATTAGGACAGCAACTTGACTCATAAAATTTCTCCTTCGTAAGATTATTTTTCATCGTTTTACATCGATAATATTTAAAGTTTTCTTTTTACTTGAATAAATAGCAAAAGGCTTGGAGAAAACCAAGCCTTTTATTTTTAACTTGAGAATTAACGCTTATTTGCAATTTCTTTCAACGCTTCAATGCTGTCGATAGGAATAAAACGCGTCTTCTTTTCAATACCGTGAGTTTCAGCGAGCGCGTCAACGAGTTTAAGAGCATTCTTCAAACCTCTATCACTCTTAACCTTAACGGTGCAGGGAACTTCTGCATACGCTTTAACCGACGACAAGTCTTTTTGGAAATAAATCTTTTCGTCAAAGTTATTTACGTTGAGTGCCAAGTGAAGTTTCATAGTCTTGCCACGAACGGTAATCTTTGCCACGAGATCTCTACCAAGACGATAGGAAACGCCTTTGGTGGATACGCGGATATTGATTTTTCTCATGCCCTTGAACGCATTGTTTAACGTGTCGTAGAAAGACTGAGTCTTCTTATCCATAAAGAGCATTTTGTGAGCGAACGGAATACGCTTATTTGCGTCGTCCGATCCGCTAACGACAACCGTTTCAACGACGGGTGCTTCTGCAACGGGTTCGGGTTCTGCCGTAACGGGAACTTCTTCTACTACGGGAGCAGGTTCAGGTTCGGGTTCAGGTTCAGGAACGGGCTCGGGTTCAGGTTCGGGCGCAACTTCTGCAGTTGCTACTTCTTCTTCCTTTTCCGTAGCGGGTTCAGGTTCGCAGCAAGTGCAAGTGCACGCTGCAGATGCTTCTTCGCGCTTTAACAGAGCAACGACTGCATAAGCAATCAAGCTTACGAGCAGTACTGCGTCGATGCAAAGCAACACGATCATGGTAGTTGTCATAATGCTTATCTCCTTAAATTTACAAGTTATTATAAAAATTATACCATAGGTTTTTTAACTTGTCAATACTTATTTTCTTTTTTTTTCGTTATTTTTAGATATTATTTTAAATTAAATGCCGTTTCAGTCTGTCTTTTAGGCTCACAAGTGACGTTTATGCCTAATTTTTTAAGAGTCATTGCGTCGACGTGTGAAAGTATAACCGACGAGTGGAACTCCGATCCTTTAAGGTTAGAAAGTTGATCGAGCGCCTTTTTAGCCGTGGGACTGGTAACTGCGCTTACAGCAAGCGACAATAAAATTTCATCAGTATGCAGTCTTGGATTTACGCTACCCATATGGTTAACTTTAAGTTTTTGTACTGGCTCTATTACCGCTGACGAAATAAGCAGTTCTTGGTCGTCTATATTCGCTAATACTTTAAGCGCGTTTAGTAGTGCCGCAGCGCTTGCGCCCATGAGTTTGCCAGTTTTTCCCGTAACCATTTTGCCGTCGGGTAATTGAAGAGCACACGCCGGCGCACTCGTCAAGAGTTCTTTATCGAGAGCAGCCTTTACTACCGACCTATCCTTGATGGTAATATGCGTCTTTTGCATAAGCATTTCTATTTTAGAAATAACTTCTTTACCGACGACGCCCTTTCTCACATCTAACAGTGCCGAGTAATAACGGCGGATAATCTCTTGTTTTGACGCACAATCAACGACTTCTTTATCAAACACGCAATACCCTGCCATATTCACGCCCATATCGGTTGGGGATTTGTAAGGACACTCTCCCAAAACCTTTTGGAGCATAGCGGATAGCACGGGAAAGATTTCCACGTCGCGGTTATAGTTTACCGCCATTTCTCCATACGCTTCCATATGGAAAGGATCAATCATGTTCATATCGTTAAGATCGGCAGTAGCCGCTTCGTAAGCAATATTTACAGGATGATTTAAGGGAAGATTCCATACGGGGAAAGTTTCGTATTTAGCGTACCCCGCTTTAATTCCGCGCTTATTTTCATGATAAAGTTGAGACAGACAGGTCGCCATCTTTCCACTGCCGGGGCCTGGTGCGGTAACGACTACAAGCGGACGAGTGGTTATAACGAACTCGTTTTTGCCATACCCTTCGTCGCTGACGATCTTTTCAATTTCAGACGGATAGCCTTCGATAGGATAATGCCTGTATACTTTTATACCGCGCATTTCAAGACGTTTTTGGAAAGCGATTGCGCTAGGTTGATAGGTAAAACGGGTAAGCACTACGCTACCGACGTAAAAACCCTTACCTAAAAATATATCTATAAGCCTTAAAACGTCTAAATCGTAAGTGATGCCAAGATCGCTACGCTGTTTGTTTTTCTCAATATCGTTGGCGTTTATGACTATTAAAATTTCCGCTTGGTCTTTAAGTTGCGACAGCATTTTAATTTTACTGTCCGGCTCAAAACCCGGCAGGACGCGTGCCGCGTGATAATCGTCAAAGAGCTTACCGCCGAATTCGAGATAAAGTTTATCCCCGAACGCCGCGACGCGCTCTAATATTTTTGCCGATTGCATTTCAAGATATTTTTTGTTGTCAAACCCAAGTTTTTCCATCGTAGTATCTTTTGCGGTTATTTTACCAGCCCTGCCTCCGTAAGTTTGTCAATAAAAGTTTTAACGTCTTTTGCCGCTATTTCTTCAGAAACGTCGTATTCTGCTAAAAGTGCGTCTAACATCCCCTTTTCATCCGAGCCCTTTTCAAGTATTCTCCACAAAAAAGCGCCCGTTTCATTTAAATTTATAACGCCGTTAAACCCCTTTACCGCGTCACCTACCGCAACTACTATATAGTTACCTGCAACTTCTCTTAAAATAAACCCTTCTTTTATTTTCATAACGTTTCTCCTTTCTTCATTGTATTATACGAAAGCTCTGCCGCTTCTCTTGATATATTACAGCCGAGCGTATAAAGTCCTACTGACGACAACATTTTGTCAATCAAACACAAAAGTTTATCCATTCGTCCTAATTCGGTCGGTCTTATCGTCTGATTGAGTATCGTTATAAGCATTTCTCCGACGTCGGCTTTTTTTATGACGTTTTCCTTCGCTTGATAGATTTTACAAATCGCCTTAATTTTAGCACGGCAATTAGTATCCAAACGGTGTTTACCGTTCCAAGGCGTGCCGTAAACGTAAAACTCCCCGTCTATATATCTTATGATAGGCTTATCGTCGTTGACCATAACCGCCTTATCCCCAAGCATTTCACGCCACAATCTGGTATGAGTGGACTTACCCGTTCCGCTCGGCGCGGTAAAAAGATAGGCTTCACCGTCAACCATAATTGCACTGCTATGAAAAATTATTCCATCCGCACTCGTTAAAGTGTAATCGCAAAGTTTTCTAAAAAGCGCAAGGCTCTCTAAATACGCATCGGGAAATTCAGGCGCAAGCGCCTTTTCCGCCGCAATATCTTCTTTGGTAACCACAGCCGTAAACGCAGGCTCTTCATCTCCAGTGTATTCGTAATTTTTACAAAGCCTTACGGTATATTCGTATGATACTACCGCGTCGAACACGACGTCGGCTATTTTATATCTGGGCATCTTTCCCCCTTGTCCGTATCAACGGACTAAAAAACAAATTCGCTTATTATTTTACCAAAGCGTACAAACTTTGTCAATATAAATTTGATTTTTAAATTATTTTTATATATAATTATATCGATAAATATTTTTTAATTTTTTATTATGAAAAAAATCGGCATTATTCTATCTCTAATTTTAATATCGTTAAGCACGTTTTTATTTATTTCCTGCGCGGACGGCGGCAGTAGTTTAGACTGCTACTATTTTAAAACGGGTATTCATATAGAAACGCACGACTTTAATATGTCCGACGATACCCAAACTAAACTCAAAAATCTTTTTTCGAGTTTAGAAAAGGAGTTTGATATAAACGACTCAAAATCTACAGTTTACGCATTTAACAATGCAAACGTGGGCGACGTTTTCAACCTTTCCACACACGGCAGAAACGTACTTTTATCGTCTAAAAACTTATACTCTTTTACAGACGGTTTATTCGATCCGTCAGTTTATCCACTGGTAGAACTTTGGCAGTTTACTAAAAACTACCCCGTATCGGAATTTAATTTGCCGACCGATACGCAAATTTCAACTGCAATAAATAACGTCGACTTTGAGAGCGCCGTATTCGACCAAGACTTAAAAACCTTAACGAAAACTAAAGACGGCGTTAAACTTGACTTTGGCGGTATAGTCAAAGGTTATGCGGCAGATAAAGCCGCAAAAATATTGAAAAGCGCAGGTCATGAATCAGGATATATTTCCATAGGCGGTAGCAGTTTATATTTACTGTCCGTGGAAAGTTTGGGAATTATACACCCCAAAAAAGCAACGGACGGGATTTCAATACTGTCCGTAAAATTAAACGGCAAGAAAAATCTTTCCGTTTCTACTAGTGGCGATTACGAAAAGTTTTACGAACGTGATGGAAAAATATACAGCCACCTTATAAACCCCAAAACGGGGTATACTGCGGATACTAACGTTTGTAGCGTTACCGTAATAGGCGCAGACGGCGCGTTTTCAGATGCAGTAACGACGGCGGCGTGTTTAATAAATCATTTGCCGAACGACTTAGAAAACTCTCCCCTACAAGCGTTCCTACTTAAAATTTTATCCGAATATCCGGCGGCAAGTATTTACGCAATCTACGACGACGGAGAGAATAAACAAGTTATAACGAACCAAAAACAAGGCGAAAATTTCACCCTGCTTGACACTGAATATAATGTCGTAAACTTTAATTAATAAATGGTTTTAACCAACTAGCATACGGAAGATAGACCGTGCGCTATTTTTTTGCCACCTATTTATTTTACTTGCATAAAACGTTAAAAAGTGCTATTATATAAGCGCGAACTCATTTTAATATTTTTTTAAGGCATAGAAGTATACTCGGGCATAAGTGTACCTTATTCGCAATTTAAAAAATCTTTTATGCAGATTAAAATGAGTGTCGCAACTTGGCGAACGGACACACTGCCGGTGTCGTTTTGTTCGCAAAGCGGCACTTTTTTCATTTTAAATTATTTTTAAGGAGGTTATAAAAAATGAAAAGAAAAATTATTGCAATTTTAACTTTATGCTTAATCGCGATATTGAGCATGGTGGGACTAGTTGCTTGCGACGAACCCCACGAACACTCTTTTACCCAAGAAGTTGAAAGCCAAACTTATATAGCAACGCCCGCCACTTGTGAAGACGTCGCAGTTTACTATAAGTCTTGCTCTTGCGGTGAAAAGGGAACGGAAACGTTTAACGGCAGTGCGCCTTTAGGTCACTCTTACGGTACGGCAAGTTACGTTTGGGACGGCAGTTCCTGTACGGCAACTCGCACTTGTACTAACGACTCTAGTCACGTTGAAACGGAAACGGTTACGGGCACTTACGTTTTAGACTCTGAAGCGACTTGCGGTCAAGCGGAAAAAGGACACTATAAGGCAGTTTTCGTCGTGATAATCGCTTTTGGTGAATACGAGTCGGAAACGGGTTCTATTACGGTAGGCGAGCCACTTCCCCACACTTTTGGCGCAGTAAGTTATTCTTGGGACGGTGATTCTTGCACGGCGTCACATACTTGTTCAAACGACTCTAGTCACGTTGAATCGGAAACGGTTGTTGGCGTTTACGTCGCCGACACTTTTGCAACCTGTACCGAGCCTGAAAAAGGTCATTACCTTGCTACCTTTACTATCCAAGCGTTTGCAACCTGCCAAACGGAAGAAAACTCAAAAAGTGAAGGTTCTGAACTCGGTCACTCTTTCGGCACGGTAAGTTACTCTTGGGACGGCACTTCTTGTACGGCAACCCATACTTGTTCAACCGATATAAGCCACTTTGAAACGGAAACGGTTACTGGCACTTACGTTAAGGATACTGATGCAACCTGCACCGAGCCCGAAAAAGGGCATTACCTTGCCACCTTTGAAAATCCCGACTTTGCAACTGACCAAACTGATGAAAAATCTCTCTCTATCGGCAATCCCACTGGTATACATACTGAAACCTTTGGCGACTTGGGCGACGGAACGCACGGCAAGCGTTGCGGAAGTTGTAACACTGCGTTAGAAAAAAGCACCCCACATACTTTTGAAAATTATATTTGCACGGGCTGTAATCTTGAAGTTACCCCAAGTAGTGGTTTAGAATTCGGTGCGAACGCAGATAGAAAATCCTATTACGTTTCAGGGTTAGGGACTTGCACCGACAAGGAAATAGTTATCCCCTATACTTACAACAATTTACCCGTAACTGAAATAGGCGATAGTGCGTTTAGAGAAACGGATATTACTGGTGTAACTATATTAAACAATATAACGACTATAGGCGGTTACGCTTTCTATAAATGCGCTTCATTAGAATACGTTTGTTTTGGTGACGGCGTAACCACAATTAAAGGCAATGCTTTCTATGAATGCACTACTATTGAAAGTATTATTTTCCCCAAAAATTTGCAAAGGTTAGATTCATATGTATTCGCATACTGCACGAACCTTTTAAATATATATGCAAACGATACGCTTATAACAATGCAACTCAGCCGTATGTTCAAAGATACTGCGTGGTTTAATAACGAAGACAACTGGGAAGATAACGTCATCTACTTGGAATCTTTAAGCGGAAACAGTTTATATTTAATAGACACAAAAACTTTAATTAGTGGCGAATATGTAGTTAAGGAAAAAACGAGAATAATAGCATCTTACGCTTTTTCCGGTTGGAAAGAATTGACTTCAGTCATTCTCCCCGATAGCCTTGTTACAATAAACAGTTGGGCGTTTAATAATTGTACTAGCCTTGCAAACGTTTCAGTGGGCGACAATATACAATATTTAAACGAATACGGTCCTTTTGAAAAGACAGCGTTAATAACGAATACCGATAATTACGTCGACGGCGTACTTTATCTAACTTCAAGAAGTCAAAACACCAAATACTTAATTAAAGCGCTTACGAGCATTTCTGGCGACTATGAAATTGATGAAAAGACCAAGGTTATTGCATACTCTGCTTTCAACGGTTGCGCTAACCTTACTGGAATTAAAATTCCTAATAGCGTTATAACTATCGGCGGTTACGCGTTCAATTTATGTAGTTCACTTAAAGAAGTTGCCATCCCCGATGGCGTTAAAAATATAGAAACGTACACCTTTAACGGTTGTGAACAACTTGCAAAATGCGTTATAGGTAACGGCGTTAAAACTATTTATAACAAGGCGTTTGGTGGGTGTAGTTCTTTATCAGAGTTAACGTTTGGCTCTTCCGTTGAAACTATTATTACAGAAGCGTTCTACGAATGTACTAGCATTTACTGGTTAAAACTTCCCGATAGTATGAAAGTAATTGAAGAAAGGGCTTTTGCAAGTGAGCGAGTAGGCAAACTTACATACGTTACGTTCGGTAAAGGAATTGAAAGAATCGGAGCAGGTGCGTTCTATCAACGAAGCGTTCTTAAAGGCATAGACTTTACTGATAATGCAACTCAAAGCAACTGGTATAGAATTGATCGTGGTAACGAAACAGACACAAACTATCGCTTGATCAGCGCTACTTTAAACGTAAGCGATTTGGATAGAATGTGGTATACCTTTTACAGAATGACCGATTCTAACTTTATAGATTAAAATAAATAAATTTATAAAGTTGAATCAAAACTTTAACGAAAAAAAGCGACTTAAAAATTTTAAGTCGCTTTTCGTTTTATTCGTTTTGCATATTATTTTTTTATTTCCACTCACCTGCTTTTTTGGAAAGGGCGTTAAAGATAAACTCAACTATTAATCCCAAGATTAAAACTACTACAGTCAAGGCAAGAATAGTTGCCACTTCAAAACTGTAACTAGCCATATTTAGCATAGTTCCTAGAGATTTTACAGTAGTACTCAATACTTCTGCTGCTACCATAAGTTTAAAATTTAGAGCAATACCACTGCCCGTTATACTGCAAAGGTCGGGTGCGATCTGCGGTAGTTCAATTTTGAAAAACAACTCTTTTCGACCTGCGCCGTCGACCATAGCCGCTTCAAGCGTAATTTTATTTACGCCGTCAATCGCGCCCTTTATATGAGTATATGACGTTGGCATAACCACTAGCATTGTTATAACTACGGGCGCTATCTGGTTATTCGTCCAAAAAAGCAACAACCACGCAATAGCGATAGTCGGCAGTGCGCGAACGATACTTACAAACGGTAAAATCAATCTTTCTGCCACCCTGCTTTTACTTGCTGAATACGCAAGTACCGCCGAGATTATAAAGGATAAAATAAAGGCGATAAGACTGCGCATTACCGTTAACGCTAGCGATAGATAAAACCTGCTAGTTGAAAACAGTGTAAAAAATTCACTTGCAGTTTTAGTAACGCTCGGCAGTATATATTCGTTATCGTTAATTCTTGCCGCAACCGCCCACGCTACTATCAACGTCCCTATGGTAAATAAAGGCAATATTAAATTTAAAACCTTATTTAACCTTTTCATTATTCAACCGTAACGAAATCCAAATTGTGTTTATTTAGTACCATTTTAAACGTCCAGTCGGGTACAGCGCCCATATTAGGAACGGCTACGCGTTTTCCCGCCGTGCTTTTAAGAGAAATTTTTTCCGTACTCATTATATAAAAATTTCCGTGTGTAAGAACTGCATCCATAACGTAATGATCTTCTCCACTAGCCTTATAGAACTTGCTTGCAAGGTTTACAGGCGCAACGATAAAATCTGCCGTACCACTAGACAAAGACGGACTTATTTGATTTGCCGCAACCACGCTATACGAAACGGTTGCGCTCGTTCCTAAATCGTCACCGTCGCTAATTAATTTTGCCACCGCAAGCGCAGGCGCACCGTCGGGCATAATAAACGTGTACTCATTTTTAGCGTTGCCACCCGTAACGGACGTATAAAAGAAATCGTCGTTAACAGCAGTCGCTTTAGTCGCGTCTATATCGACTATCTTGTTTATATACGTTTTAACCGAAGATTTTGCATCGCTTGCGCTCTGCCAGTATATTTTACAACCGTCAATCGCACTTTCGGTGAGCTCACCCGCTTGCAAAGTGGTGTTGCCGTGTTCACCTATTGCCGTAACTGCAGCGGCAGCGTTGGTTTTTATCCAGGTCGCGCTCTCGGTGATTTTATTCTGTAAGGTACTAACAACGTCGGGACACGCTCCCAACACGCTCTTTTTGACCATTAAAACGGCTTGCGGATATGCTTTTTCAGTGCCGTCGTAAAGTTCTTGCAAATCAAGTCTATAAATAGTTTTGCCTTGCTTTGCGGCATTTTTAGTAAGCGCAGTTGCTGCAGGTTCAGGCACTAACCCTATCGTTTCACTCCCACCTAAAATCGACTGCACGACTACTTGTCCATCGGCATAATATTTTATATTTACCTTGCCAGCTTGTGGCTCTTCATTACATCCGACGGCAATTATTGCAGTAAAACATAAGATTACGCTTAAAATTAACGTTAAAAGTTTCTTCATAATTTTTCTCCTTTTTATATGACAAATTATATATTTATTCTCTAGAACTTTCCAACTCCGTTCGAGTTATATTTTGGCTTATTGCCAAAGTTATATTTACCTTTCGGCAAGTGTTCTTTGAACTTTTAGTTCAAGTTCAGGCGTGACGTAAGCGTGACGCGCGTCAGGACTGACTTTTTTTACATTACTTTTATCGCAAGCAATAAAAGTATATATTTTCAGTCGTCCTTCCTTTTCGCAAAAAGTTCTTCGATACTTTTTGCGACGGTTTTTGACTCCGCTTGGGTAATATTTTAAGGTTTAAATACAAGCAGGCGTGACGCCTGTCACAAGTTAACTGCCCGTGTTGTTATTACTTTATAACCCAGAACTCTCATACGTTTCCAAGTTAACGAACAAGAACGTGACGCTGCACGTTTGTTTTTTATTTTTAGATAATTCA
>JAFTIG010000038.1 GCA_017457015.1 Clostridia bacterium
CACGTTTTACAACCGCTACACTTATCGTAATCTATAACGGGTAGGTTATCTACCATAGTTATAGCGTTTTCAGGGCAGTTTTTAGCGCAAAGTCCACAACCGATACAACCGACCGTACAAGCGTTTATAACGTCTTTGCCCTTGCATTTAGTAGAGCATGCGACGTAAACTTTTGCGGTTTTTGGGATGGTATCTATTATGTGTTTAGGGCAAGCCTTAACGCACGCACCGCACGCAATACAGAGCGATTTATCTATAAGCGCAACACCGTCACGCAAAAGAACGCCGTTGCCAGTGCATTTAAGGACGCAAGTTCCACCGCCTAAACAACCTTCAGGACAAATCTTTTTTCCACCCATGAAGGTTATTTGAGCCGTACAAGCGTCGTTGCCAGAGTAGGAAAATTTATCTTTTGCGTTATTGCCACCTGCGCATCTTACTACTGCAAAGACTTGTGCAGACGCCGTAAAGGAAACGCCCAAGATGTCGGCAATTTGTTTTTTGGATTCGTTTGAAGTTGCACCGCAAGCGGAAAGGTCAGCCGTACCTTCGGATAAGGCTTTTGCATAGTCTGCGCACCCTGCGTATCCACAACCGCCACAGTTTGCGCCTGCAAGGTGTTCGGATATTGCTTGCGCTTTTTCATCTTCTTTAACTGCGCACGCTTTACTGACCGCAACTATAAGTACGGCAAATACGACGGCGAGCACCGCCACTATTCCAAGTACCCATAAAAGGGAAGTAACGTTTATTGCTTGTAATAAATTAAACATAATAATTTACCCCCTAACCGATAAGTGCGAAGACGTAGAACGCCATTGCGATAAAGCACGCCGTAATCATTGCGATAGGGAATCCTTTAAGGTGTTTGTTGATAGGTAGCCTTGCAATTTTTTCACGCATACCGCTCATTAAGACGATAGCGAGAGTAAATCCAAGCCCTGCAAACAAGCCGTATAATACCGCGTAGCCCATGTTCATTGCGCTTATTCCTAAAAGTCCCATCATTTGCGTTTCGTCAATAACGAGTTCGGCTACGCCTAAAACTGCACAGTTAGTCGTGATAAGCGGTAGATAGATACCCATTGCGTTATAGAGAGTGGGAGAGAATTTTTTAAGCGCCATTTCTATCATTTGTACGAGAGCGGCTATTACGAAAATAAACACGATTATTTCCATAAACTCAATGCCGAGTGGTACTAAAACGAAAGTGTAAAGTGGATAGGTTATAAGGCAAGTTAGCGTCATAACGAAGGTTACCGCAAGCCCCATGCCGAGCGCACTCTTAAAATCTTTACTTACCCCAAGGAAAGGGCAAATTCCTAAAAATTGCACTACGACGAAATTGTTGATAAACACTGCGGAAACTATTATCATAATAAATTCAGCCATACTATTCAGTCTCCTTTACGTCGTTGTCGTCTGCGTTGCAAGTTGGCGCTTTTTTCTTTTTAAATCTTTCAATCTTATAAGAAACGAGTGCAAACGTTGCGATAAAGATTGCGTAAGTGAAGAACGCGCCTGCACTTGACGCAAAAAATCCTATTTGGAAATCCCAAAGTTTTTTACCAAAAATTGCGCCTGCACCTAAAATTTCTCTTACTGCGCCCATAAGGGTGAGTGCAGCGGTAAAACCAAGTCCGGTAAATAATCCGTCTGCTGCCGACGCGATAACGCCGTTCTTGCTTGCAAAACTTTCCGCGCGCGCAAGGATTATACAGTTTACAACTATGAGTGGTAGATATAGTCCCAAACTTTCGTAAAGGTCGGGCATAAGTTTATCGAGTACTAATCTTACTATCGTAACGAAAGTTGCAATAATCAAAACGAATGCAGGTATGCGCACTTGATTAGGTATAACCCTTCTTAATAGGGAAATAAGCATATTACTGCAAATCAACACGAAGGTTACTGCTAGCCCCATACCTATACCGTTTGACGCCATGGTCGTGAGCGCTAAAGTGGGGCAAGTGCCGAGCACGAGTTTTAACGTCGGGTTTTGAGCGATAACGCCGTCGAATGCAATCTTTTTAAAGTTTGTCTTTTTCATTAGTCGTTACCCCCAAAAGTTTTTAAGTGTTCAATAACGCAGTTTACCGCGTTGCAACTTGCAATGGAAGATTTGGTTGCGCCCGTAACTACGTTCTCTGTCTTGTCAGTATCTTTTTTACTTGCCGTAAAGAACTTGCCCGATTCGTAAAGAGAAACGAACTGGTCAAAATACATTGCGTCAAACTTGCTCATAAGCGTTTGCTTATCGTAACTTTCCAAAACGACCTTATCAAGTTTGGCGTTTTGGTAATCGGCATTAGTTACTACTACTTTAAGCCAAAGGGTAATAGTTCCGCCCTTATAACCGTCTTTTCCCGACGCTTGATATACTATATCGAAAGTATCGGCGGTTTTATCACCCACTACATATATTTTGTTAATAGTGCCGTAAGTGGAAGAAAGGGGTTTGCCGTCTTCGGTTTTGTCCACGTCGAAGATGACGTTCTCGTCGGGGATTTCTTTTGCAACGCCGTAAAGTTTCATCATTGCGCGCCCCGTTCTCTCTGCAGGGGAAACGTATAAAACGTCGCTGAGTATTGCGATTAACGCGCCGGAAACGAGAATAATTGCAAGCAGTACGGTTATACAGCGAAACCATACGCTCTTAAAAAAGTTCGCCATTAGTTTTTACCCCCTTTTACAGTTTTGTTTTTTATAAACCCAAAGGGGCGGTTGATTACGAATTTATCAATAAGCGGAACGAAAAGGTTCATAAGCAAGATTGCAAACGATACCGTTTCTATTCCCGTCGCTTGACGAAGTCCTGCCGTAACTAACCCGAGCAAGACAAAGTAAATTACGTTGCCGAGCGTGGTGTTTGGGGTAGTGGTGTAATCGGTAGCCATAAAAATTGCGCCGAGCATAAGTCCGCCCGAGAGTATCGACGGCAAGAATACCGTAAAATCAAAACCGTTTAGCGCAACTGCAAATAGACCTGCAACGGCAATATAGATTACGGGGTAAATTATATTGATAACACGTCTTACGGCAAGATAAATTCCGCCGAGAATAAGCGCAATTTTACAAGTTTCACCGATACAGCCTGCAATGCCAGTGCCGAGTAAAAGGTTAATGTTTGATACGGAGAGCAATCCGCCCGTTACTTTATCAAAGGAGTTAGTAAGTACGGTTGCGCCCGTTTCGGGGTTAGTCACCGCACCGCCACCTATTAAGCCGATTGACGGGGCAATCCAACCACTCGTAAGTAGTGCGGTAAAAGACATAAATACGAAAATCCTACCCGTTATCGCGGGGTTAACCAAGTTTTTGCCCGTACCGCCAAAAAGCATTTTGACTACGATAATGGCAAACACGCTACCGAATACGGGAACGTAAAGCGGTGCTTGCGAGCCTAAACACATGCCGATAAGTAACCCCGTTACGCAAGACGTAAAGTCAAAGCCCTTTAATATCTCTTTAATTTTTTTGCCTGCGATTAAAAGGAAAATAAACTCGCTTGCGATCGCGCTTAAAACGGAAAGCGCTAGAATTGCCAAGGCGTAAAGTCCAAAATAAATTACGCCCATTATCGACGCGGGGAGAAGTGCAATGCAAACGTCAATCATGATGGCACGAGTAGTGCGCGGACTCTTAACGTGAGGAGACGACGAGTAAGCTAAAATTCTATCTGCCATTTTTCTTCATCTCCTTTATTGCTGATTTTGCCAACTGTATGCTTTGAACTAAATATCGTTTAGCAGGACAGTTGTATGCGCAAGAACCACACTCTATACAGTTCATTGCACCGTACTTTTCGGCGTTCTTAAAGTCGCCTGCAAGCGAATAACTCTCTATGTACATAGGCATTAAGCGCATAGGACAGTTTCTAGCGCACTCACCGCAATTTATGCAGTTAGTGGAAATATCTCTCGGCGCTTCCTTTTCATCTAAGAACAAAAATCCCGAATCGGTTTTTCTCGTGTAGGCGTTAAGGTTAATAAGTCCTTTGCCCATCATAGGTCCGCCGGCAATTACTTTTACCACACTGCCGTTTTCACCACCGCAAAATTCAATAATTTCTTCAAGCGGAGTGCCTATTTGAACACGCAAGTTTTTAGGAGTATTTATTCCTTTTCCGCTGACCGTCAAAACGGTAGATGATAACGCCTTATTATCTTCGATAGAATGTTTAATGGCAATTACCGTCTTTATATTCTGGACGCAAACGCCCACGTCGAAAGGCATCTTTCCGCACGGTACTTTTCTACCCGTCGTGCAGTAAATAAGATGCTTTTCACTACCCATAGGGTACTGTTTTTTAAGCACTACGACGTCGAGATCGGGATATTTTTCAAACGCCTTTATCGCTTGGGGTTTGTTGGCTTCTATGCCGATAATAATTTTTTTAATGTTTAGTGCGCGCGCCGCGTACTTTATGCCACGATAAATATCGTCGGTGTTTTCTATCATAAGGCGGTAGTCACACGTTAAATACGGCTCGCATTCTGCACCGTTAACGATAAGCGTATCGAGTTGTACGGTGGGGGAAAGTTTTACCGCCGTCGGAAAGCCTGCTCCGCCAAGTCCTACTATACCCGCAAGTCTAATTCTTTCTATAATGGTAGCAGGTTCAAAATCCGCTATCGGTTCAAAGAAAACTTCGTCTTCTCTGCCGTCGTTTTCAATCACGACGTATTTCATTTTTTGTCCGTTTCCGTTTACTATGTCTTCTATGGTGGTAACCGTACCGCAAATAGACGAGTAAACGTTAGCCGATATGACGCCACTTGCTTGTCCGATAAGTTGTCTTTTGGTAACCTTATCGCCAACGCCGACTATAGGAATAGCAGGCGCGCCGATATGTTGGGACATGCTTATATACACCTTTTTAGGTGCAGGCATTTTTTCAATCGGGCTATCCGCACAAAGTTCTTTCATATCCTTAACGTGTATGCCGTAAGGATATCTTTTACCTTTTCTGATGCTCAATTTGTGTCTTCCTCTCGTATTATTTTTTCTTCTTCAACAAAATATTTTTCAGGTAAGTATCTTATGACAAGATACACCGCAAAACCTATAAATAAGCCGGAAACAACGCTTATCAGCGCTAAATACGGCAAGTATGCAAGATATTCGCTTGCATTAGTAATCAAACAGAATATTATATTCTGTGCAGTAGTATTTATTACAGCGCCCGAAACGCTAACAGACAGTACGCTCGTTCGCTTTATAGCATATATAATAATTAATTCTACGGTCAGTGCAATAGCGCCTGACGGTAAAGAATATAATATCATTGATGGATTGCCCGAAAATAAACTGCCCAGTACGGTCTTTATTATAAGAACTATAAACCCGTATCGTCCGCCGAGAATAATTGCGGAAAGCAAGATGAAAATATTGCTTATTCCAAGCCTTGCACCCGGTAAAAATAGGGGTGGAAATAGACTTTCTATAGTGAAAGAAAGTGTTCCAAGCGCACCGAGTATTGCTGCGAGCGTCATTTTATATAACTTTCTATTCATTAGGACAGCCCTCCCGTAGTTGGGGGGATTCTGCCGTCCCCGTCGATAGGCACGATTTTAAGGTCGTGCGGAGCACAATAAATCGCACCGCTGTTTTTAATTGCGGGGGAGTGGGTGCAGTCTTTTGAATTAGAGCAAGTGCTGTCTACCATCACTACGGATTTAGCAATTAAGTCGATATAGAGTTTATTGTATGAGTTTTTATCTTGGGTGTGATAAACGGTGAGATAAATTCCATTTTTCACATCGTCTTGTTGGATAAAAAATTGCTCGTTTACATCAAGTAACTTGCCGTCGTAGTAAAAGGTTAAAACTTGAGTTTTGCCTTTATAAACGCAAAAGCCGTCGTTTTTATTGCCGTCAGGGAATATTACAAACGCAAGAAACAAAGCCACCACCGTGATGGCAACTGCAAGATATATAAAAAGGTCGTTAAACTCAAAAGGTTTTGCCTTTTTTAACGATATATAATCCTTTGTTTTCATAGTGCGCACCTTTTGTCCCATTATATTTTACTACGATAATGTTTAATTGTCAATAGGGTACAAAGAAAAAGAAAAAATTTTCTTTTTTTGCAGATGTTGTAAACGCGAAAGTTTTTGTAACATGAAATAAATCCGCGTATGCGGATTTATTTAGTATAGATGAAACTTTTGGTGGAGAGTAATGTATGTAATTTTATATACTGGCAATTGCAAAAGCGTCTGCCGTAGTTATGTGCGAACTGCGAAAAAAGCAACATAATTCTTTAAATCTTTTTTTGTATTGTTCTGGATTTGAAAGCGATGATTGATTAAACTTTATACAAAATACTTTTTTGCCGTCACATTGTGCGTGTATATTTTTATTGAACAACGTTGCTTTTTCATCCGTTTTGTTTAGACATATTAAGTAAATTTCCGTTTGGGGTAGTTTATAACGTATTTGTTTTATTATAGAATTATAATTGTATATTGCGTCTAAAAGATTATAATCTTCTTCGCCAAGGGCAATAAATATTTTGGCTGGAGAGAGATCTAAAACACATACTTGTAAAAGGTTTAAGGCTTCGCTGATGGTAAGACCTTCTATACTGCGGTTATAGACGGCGTTTTCTAACTTAATTTTTTTACTCAGTTCGTAGAAAGGAAAGTTAGCCATATACGTAGATCCGTAAATAACTATTTCGTTTTTGATAGCGAGTTCATTTGCATTTTTGAAAGCATTTGCTTTCAATTTAACTTTTTCCTGCATAGTTTTTATCTCCTTATTTATATTCTTTTGTATTAAAATCTGTTTTTTGTCTTTCAACGTGTCTATTTATGATAAATAATATCAAGTCGGTAGTTACTACTATTAGGTTAAAACAATAAAGAATCAAAACGTAAGTGACTCTACCAGAAATAAGTTTACCAGTTATTCCCGATAAGTAACCGATTATTATCGCTATTATAAACACCATGCTTTTTCCTTTGGTGGATTTTGACCTTATACTCTTTATAACCGATATAGGCCAAGACAACCCAAAGCATACCAACATTATTAACTCGAAAATCTCTTGCATAAATTACTCCTTTGATTGTTTGCTGATATTATACGCTTGACAAAACCAAAAGTAAAATATATAATTATTATTAAATTAATAAGTTTTACTTATCGTTTTGGTGTATTATGGAAACTTTTAAATTGAGATATTTTTATACTGTTGCAAAATTACAACACGTAACCAAGGCGGCAGAAGAGCTCTGTATAGCTCAACCAGCCCTTACGCAAGCTATAAAAGCGTTGGAGAAGGAATTAGGAGTATCGCTGTTTGTAAAGAAAGGTCGAAACATAGTTTTAACGGAATTTGGAGAGTATTTAAAAAACAGGTTAGATAATCTTTTACCTGAGTTTGATAAATTGCCGACAGAAATAGAGCAGATGAAAAATCGCGTTACGAATACTATTAAATTAAATATACTAGCGGCATCTACCTTCGTTATAAATGCTATTATGATGTATAGAAAAAATCATCCGAACGTGGTTTTTGATTTTGAGCAAAATGAACAAAAGTATAGTTCGGATATAGTGGTTACTACAAACGGAATTGATGGTAGAACTAAAAAAAATTACGTCAAACGTTGCGTTAAGCCAGAAAAGATTTATCTTGCAGTTCCTAAAAATTCTATATACGCAGATTACGTTACTATAGATTTAAAAGTTGTTAAAGACGAAAGTTTTGTTATGTTTTCTAACTCAAGGTTATTTGGGGTTATATGTAATAAATTTTGCTCTATTGCTGGTTTTACTCCAAAAATACTCTTTGAGTCCGACTCTCCCGTCGCTGTACAAAATATCATAAGTACAGGGACTGGCGTTGCTTTTTGGCCAGAATATAGTTGGGGAAGAATAAAGAATAAAAACGTAGTTCTTTTGCCAATTTCTGATCCGATTTGCCAAAGAGAACTTATTATAGAATTATATTCACGTACACCCAAATCGGAATATGCGGAAGATTTTTATGAATATCTGCTTAAACAAGTATAATATAAGAAAAGAAGTATAAAAAATCCCCACTCTTATGAGTGGGGATAAATTTTATTTGTAATTATTTCTTGTTAACTACTTTAGATCTTATAAAGGTAAGAACTACCGTATATAAGCAGAATGCAGAATTTAGATAGAGCATCCAAGGCGACGGGTGAGCAATTAAAATAACGAATCCAAAAATTACGAAGCAGAAACAAATAAGCAAGAAAAAGTCGCCGATACCAACCGTCTTTTTAACGACTGATAAAAGTGCGGTGAGAGCAAAGAATGCAAGCGGAACGAGCGAAGCGACAAGCGTTACTGCGTAAGGGATTGCTCTAGTTGCAATACTGATAGCGCCGTCAACGTCAAAGAAATACGTTTGTATTGCACGGGTACGGAGCATGATTAATCCTGCGAGTGCGGTAATCGACGCGATTGCCATAGCGAGAAGAATATCGTATTTAGCGAAGAGCGTTTTAAAGTAGTTACCGTCAGTCTTATACTCAACGGGGAGCGCGCCGGGTTTATAACGCAAGTAACGGATAAAGGTAAGTGCGAGATAAATCATAAGCGCAACTGCCCAAAGAATTGCTCTGAGTGGTGAGTAAGACGTTACGAAGATTTGAACGAACAATACGGGGAAGGAAACTACGCCCGAAAGTAAGAAAGCGTCTAAAACGTTCACCGTTCTAGAGAATGCAGCATTAACCGCATAGATAAAGAAGGGTATAAGGCAAATGATTGCAATCGCGTAAAATTCAGAGTACTTTAATTGAACGCCGATAGACTTATTGAAAAGTATATAAGCACCGCAAATTGAAACTGCCGCCGCAAGAATAATCGCAACGAAAGAATATTTGTTTATGAGTTCTGAATAATAACTTTTGATAGCGTTATTAGAGCCTTTAAGTTTGCCTTCACCGTTTGCTTTTTCGTAACCTACAATACGGAGAGTGAGTAAAACTGCACCGAGAACTAAAACGATAACCGCAAAGAGAACGCGGCGAATATTAAATTCTTTAAGTTCAATTGCAACGAAAAGTAAATAAGCGATACCGAAAGCAACTATCGCAAGATAGATAGCGTCTGCAATAGACGGGTTTTTAAGTCTTAAACCGATAATTAAAAATGCGAGAGTTGCGAGACCTACGATAGCAAGAACAACGGTCACGAAAGACATGATGTGGCCCGTTGCCGCAACCGTGCCGTAAAGCCCAAATTCATAACTTGCAACGATACCCGTGATTGCAAGCATTGCAAAAAGCAACGCTGCGATAACGTAACCTTTTTTTGCTACGTCCTTAAAATAATTTTTCTTTTCAGTGTTCATAGAAAAAACTCCTTCTTAGTGCGTAGTATATATTTATATACATAATTATATAACATAAAAGAACGATTGACAAGTATTTTTTTAATTTTTTTTTGTGAAAGTTGAAAATTTTGCTCTTTGTTTTCGTTTATATATTGTAACGACGTCAAAAGTTTTTGTCTTTTATGAAAAAATTTTTGCATTTTATATAATAATCGGTAAAATACTTGCATTATTTTTTACTATTGTTTAAAATAAAAAAGATGAAAAAATATAATGATTTCAGTAACGAATTCAATATAACCGTAACCTGTGCGTCGGGTGTGGAGAAAGTAGTTAAAAGCGAACTTAAACGCTTGGGGATAGAAGACGTGCCCGCTCTTAACGGCGCGCTTACCTTTAAGGGCGATCCTTTAAACGTTGCAAGGTGCAATCTCTTTTTACGTTCGGCAGATAGAGTATATATTAAGATAGGTGAATTTCCAGCGGAGAGTTTCGACGACCTTTTCGACGGGGTTAAGAGCTTTCGGTGGGAAGATTTTATTCCTGAAACCGGTAAAATTACGGTTGACGGAAAGTGTGTTAAAAGTAAACTTTTTGCAGTTTCCGCGTGTCAAAGTATCGTCAAAAAGGCGATTGCGGACAGGCTTATAGGAGTATATAAAACCCGTTTATACGAAGACGGTGCGGAGTATGCGGTAGAGTTTTCAGTTTTTAAAGACGTGGTGACGCTTTATCTTAACACTAGTGGAGCAGGACTGCATAAACGCGGTTACCGTGACATGGTGGGGATTGCGCCCATTAAAGAAACGCTTGCGTCGGCACTCGTGCTGCTGAGTGATTTTTATAAAGATAATCCGTTTGCCGATCCGTTTTGCGGTTCGGGTACGATTGCAATTGAAGCAGCGCGTATCGCAATGAATATAGCAGGCGGTATGGGCAGGCGGTTTGCGTTTAATTACTGGGATAATTTTGATAAAAAATATTTTGATTTGGCGTTTACCGAAGCAAAAGACAAAGAGATAAGAAACGTTAAACTGGATTTTTTTGCATCGGATATAGATACTAAAGCGGTAAAGCTTGCTAAACGCCACGCGGAGAGAGCAGGCGTTATAGATAAAATAAAATTCAGCGTTTTAGACGTAAAGAATTTTAAGAGTAATTTAAGTGGCGGAACTATCGTTACTAATCCGCCTTACGGCGAGCGCGTTTACGATAAAGAAGAAGCGAGAGAGTGCTATAAATCTTTCGGAAAGGCGTTTAAGGCGCTCGATAACTGGTCGGCGTTCGTGATAACGAGTGCAAAGGACTTTGAAAAATCTTTCGGTAAAAAGTCGGATAGAGATAGAAAGTTATATAACTCCAACAGGGAGTGTAAATATTACTATTATTATAAAGAAAGGAGACGTTATGATTGACGGAAAAATTCTCATTGAAAAACTTTTAAGATATGCACACAAATTTTTAGACTTAAGTCCAAGAGACGATATTTATATGCGCAATCTTTTGCTCAGAGAGTTTAAACTTGACGAGCCTATAAAAGAAACGCCCGATTTAAGTTATATTGACGCTTTGGACGTTCCCGATATTATCGTGGAAGAATTAGAGCAGTTTGCGATGGAAAACGGCTTGACTACCGAAGCGGAAAAAAATCTTTACTCGACTTTTATAATGGGTATTTTATCCCCGTTACCGTCGGCGGTAAACAATACCTTCCGCGGTATAAAAGCAGTTTCGGGTATTGAAGACGCTTGTAAGTATTTTTACGACCTTTCGGTCAAAAATAATTACGTTCAAAAAACGGCTATCGGTAAAAACTTAAAGTGGACGTATCCCGACGGCGACAAGTATTTGGAGATTACCATAAATTTAAGCAAACCCGAAAAGTCTAATAAAGACATTGCAAAACTTCTCGTAAAAGATCCGAATAAAAAGAGCAAGTACCCCGAGTGTTTACTCTGTAAGGAAAACGAAGGTTTTATGGGTACGCTCACTCACCCCGCAAGAGAGAATATAAGAACGATTTCACTTAAAATGGGTGGAGAAGACTGGTTCGTTCAGTATTCACCTTACGCGTACTATAACGAACACATGATAGCAATTTCTACAAATCACGTTCCTATGCATATAGGTGCGGATACGATTGAAAAACTTCTCGATTTCGTAGACTTTTTCCCCAACTATATGATAGGCTCTAACGCGTCGCTACCCCTTATCGGCGGTTCGATTTTAAATCACGAACATTTTCAGGGCGGCGGACATTTAATGCCTATGCATAAAGCGCCCGTTAAAACCTATTATAAATCGGAAAAATATTCAAAAGTTACGGTCGGCGTGGTCGACTGGTACAACAGCGTAATACGTTTAAGTTCAAAAGACAGAAACGCTATCAAAGCGTTTGCGACAGATATCGTTAAAGCGTGGGAAGATTTTACTTTAGAAGAGTGCGGTATTTATTCGCATAGCGGAGAAGTTCGTCACAATTCGCTTGCACCCGTGTGCAGAAAGGACGGCGACCAATATATCTTTGATATGATTTTAAGGAACAACAGAACGAGTGAAGAATACCCCGAAGGTATTTTCCACGCTCACCCTGAATATCACAATATCAAGCGTGAAGGTATAGGCTTAATAGAAGCGATGGGATTATTTATTTTACCCGGTAGACTTAAAAGACAACTTAACGCCATTGCGGAGATACTTTGTAAAAAAGTTGCTTACGATAAAAACGCTATTGCAAGTGAAGAGCACGACCTTTACGCGCATAGAGATATGATTGCAAAACTTATTTCCAACGGTTACGCAAGCGATATTGAAACTGCACAAAAGCGAGTTACCGATTATGTAAACGACGTGTGCAAGAATATCCTTTTCAATACCGCAGTGTTCAAGAACGATAAAATAGGACAAGACGGATTTGTTAAATTTTTATCCGCTTGCAGTATTAAATAGGTGGGTGTAATATGATTAAAGATCTATTAAATGGAAAATTTGATATTATAATTATCGCAGGACAGTCTAACGCTGAATCTAGTGGTGAAGGTCCGTCTTATAACAGTGATTGGGTGGAAGACGACGATATTTTAATGCTTAAAGGCGACTTTGACGCAAAAGTGGCAAAAAAGGCGTATGGCAACGAGTATCTTGATATTGAAGTTTCGGACAAGTATTATATAGAACGAGCAAAAGAAAGAATTATTAACGGTAAAGTATGCGCTATTTTCGGCAATTATTTTGCTAAAATGTATAAGGAAAATCGTCTTGAAAAGGATAGGAAGATTTTACTTATTCAAACTGCTATCGGCGGAACGGGCTTTGCAAAATGGCACTGGGGATTAAAAGACGCGCTCTATAACAGAATGCTTAAAATGACCGAACAGGCGCTCGCTCTTAACCCTGAAAACAGAGTTGTTGCACTCCTTTGGCATCAAGGCGAGCACGATTCGTTTGAACCGCCGGAAATGGAAGATAACGTTAGAAAGCAAACTTATAAGAAAAACCTTTCGGCACTCATAGACGGTGTGAGAGAAAAATTTGGTAATAAATTGCCGTTTATTTGCGCAGGATTTACCAAATACTGGGTTAACGAGTATCCCAACCAGTGTGCAGCGGTGCTCGGCGCAACCAAAGAAGTTTGCGAGAGTATAAACGACGCGCGTTTTATAGAAAAGACGGACGATTTAGAAGTTAACGACGAGGCGGTCGGAAACGGGGACACCGTACATTTTTCACGCCGTGCACTCTATATTTTAGCAGAGCGTTATTATAATGCGTATAAAGAAATAGTTGAAAATAAAGGAAGGAAATAAATATGAACGTTTTAGTTACAGGTGGAGCAGGTTACATAGGCTCGCATACTACGGTTGAATTGCTTAACGCAGGGCATAGCGTAGTGTGTATAGACAATTTTATGAACAGTAAATACGAAGCAGTTCGCCGTGTAGAAAAAATTACCGGCAAAAAGGTTAAGTTTTACGAAGGCGATATTCGCGATAGGGCGATACTTGATAAGATTTTTACCGAAAACAAGATAGATTCTGTCATTAACTTTGCAGGGCTTAAAGCAGTAGGTGAATCTTGTGCAAAGCCGTTAGAGTATTACGAAAATAATATAGAAGGGCTTTTGGTTTTAGCGTTTGCAATGCGTGATCATAACGTTAAAAACTTGGTATTTTCGTCGTCGGCAACCGTTTACGGCAAACCCAAGAGCGTGCCTATTAAAGAAGATTTTCCGCTCTCAACGTCAAATCCGTACGGCAGCACCAAATTATTTATAGAATATATACTTAAAGATTTGTACGCGGCAGATCCAACTTTTAATATCGCGATACTCCGTTATTTTAATCCCGTAGGCGCTCACGAATCGGGCATGATAGGTGAAGATCCTAAAGGTATTCCCAACAATCTATGTCCTTATATCACTCAAGTTGCAGTCGGAAAGAGAGAGTATCTCGGCGTTTTCGGCAACGATTACAACACGCACGACGGTACGGGAGTAAGGGACTTTATCCACGTCGTCGACCTTGCCAAAGGTCACGTCTTAGCAGTAAATAAACTTGCGGAAAATCCAGGGCTTGTTATCGTCAATCTCGGTACGGGTAAAGGATATAGCGTTCTCGACATGGTCAAGGCGTTTGAAAAGGTTACGGGGAAACCTATTCCGTACAAGATTATGCCACGTCGCCCAGGTGATATTGACGAGTGTTATGCAGATCCGTCGCTTGCTAAAGAAATTCTTGGGTTTAAGGCGGAGAAAACGCTTGACGATATGTGCCGTGACGCTATGAACTGGCAGACCAAAAATCCCGACGGTTACGGCGAATAAAATCTTAACCATTAAAAATGGCAAAATTTGCAAAAAATGCAGATTTTGCTATTTTTTATATGTGTAAATAATTGCAAATTCTTCAAAAAGGGTGTAAAATAGAATTATTAAAAATCGATTTTTTTAGGAAAAAAGGAGTTTTTTATGAAATTCGGCTTTGTGAAAGTTGCGGTTTGTTCACCTGAAATAAAGGTCGCGGATACCGTTTATAACGCGGATGCGGTTATAAAGACTATAGACGACGTGATAAGAAAAGATGCGGAACTTATAGTTTTTCCAGAACTATGTTTGACGGGCGCAACTTGCGGTGATTTATTTTTAACAAAAACGCTTTTATCGGGGGCGGAGAGTGCAGTCTTAAAGATAGCGCAAGCAACCGTAGGCAAAAAGGCTTTAATATTTTTAGGCGCTCCAGTAAAAAACGGCAATCTAATATACGATACGGCGATTGCAATATCTGACGGAAAGGTGCTTGCCGTTATTCCTAAAACTATAATTCCCAAGGTGGGAGAAAATTCTGACGTGCGCGTTTTTGCCGAATGTCCGTTCGATAATAGTACGGTAAATATTTGCGGTCAAAAAGTACCGTTCGGCAGTAAGATAATTTTTGAAGATAGTATAAATCCGTATTTTACCGTCGGTGCGGAAATAGGTGGGGATTTACTCTCTCCGTTAGCACCGTCAACCTATCACGCGCTTAACGGCGCTAATATTATTGTAAATCTTTCGGCGTTTGCTGAAACGGTAGGTAGTAGAGAGTTCTATCTTTCGGCAGTCAGCGCGCAGTCGAATAAATGCGCCTGTGGTTACGTCTTATCGTGTGCAGGCAGGGGAGAGTCCACTACCGATCAAGTTTACGGCGGTCAAAAAATTATCGTGGAGTGCGGTAAAACGCTCGTCGATTACGGTGCGTTTACTTGTGATGCTGCCGTAAGTGAAATAGATTGTTCGTTTATAGACTTTGAACGTGCAAAAACTCTAAACGGTGAAATGCGTGACGACGGTTATCAAAGAATAGAGTTTAATGCAACTCGTGACGAGTTTAACCTAACTCGAGCGTATGAAAAAACGCCTTTCGTACCGAACGGTGTTGACTTGACTGCGCGTGCAGAACATATTTTATCCATACAGGCGGAAGGACTTTACAAGAGATTGAAACACACCAACGCGTCGAGTGCAGTACTCGGGCTTTCGGGTGGACTTGACTCTACGCTTGCAATACTCGTTGCCGTTACCGCAATGAAAAAATTAAACCGTCCGCTTAAAGACGTTATAGCCGTTACTATGCCGTGTTTTGGAACTACGTCAAGGACTTATTTAAACACTATCAAACTTTCAAAGGCACTGGGCGTAACGCTTAAAAAGGTGGATATAGGCAAGGCGACTAAAATACACTTAAAAGATATTAAGCACCCTGATGGAGTTTACGACGCTGCTTACGAGAACGCGCAAGCAAGGGAGAGAACTCAAGTGCTTATGGATTTGGCGAATATGAATAACGGACTTGTCGTCGGCACGGGTGATTTAAGCGAACTCGCGCTCGGTTGGGCTACCTATAACGGTGACCATATGTCCATGTATGCAGTTAACTGCACCATTCCAAAAACGCTCGTTCGTCATATAGTAGAAGTTTACGCAAAGAAAAGCAAAGGTAAACTCAAAGCCGTTTTAGAAGATATTTTAGACACGCCCGTAAGCCCCGAACTTTTGCCTGCCGAAAACGACGATATTGCGCAAAGGACGGAAGATATAGTTGGACCTTATATTTTGCACGATTTCTTCCTTTTCAATATGATAAGAAAGGGTTTTAGCCCCGAAAAACTTTATGCAGTTGCTTGCTATACGTTTAAGGGTGATTTTAGAGAAGAAACTATATTAAAGTGGCTTAAAATTTTTACGAGAAGATTCTTTAATCAACAGTTTAAACGCTCTTGCGTGCCAGACGGTGTAAAAGTCGGCTCGGTTGCGTTATCGCCAAGGGGTGCTTTTACTATGCCGTCAGATGCCGTTAGTAGACTTTGGCTTGACGAACTTGAAAATTTATAAAACATTATATATATTTAATTTCTAATATAATAAAAAGGGTAAAGTTAAACGCTATAAAAGAAAATTGCTTTTTTAAGTGAGATTAACTGCCCTTTTTTGTTTTTAATTTTTTTTCAACAAATTAAAATTTTTTTTAAAAAACTATTGAAAATCCGTTGACAAACTTTGCTTTCTTGATTATAATAATAGTAATCATTACTGATAAGGAGTTGCGAGATGCGTTATTCAAAGCAAAGGGAATTGATAACGGAAATCATAAAGGGCAGAAAAGATCACCCGAC